>JAJZOK010000110.1 GCA_021811525.1 Thermoplasmata archaeon
GGGTGAAGAAGGAATCAGTGTGGGTAATTTATGTGATTGAAAGCCTTCCAGCAGTTGTGGCAGCTATGCTGATTCCTTCAGGATTGCTGGTCAATGCCTCTCTCTACCTTCTGGTAACATTTGTGTTTGTTCTTATTGGCCCGATGCTCATACTGGGCATAATAGGGAAAAGCAGCAGGATAATGGGAGAACTTGCAAACAGAAAGGCATATCAGGCCATCTACTGGACTACGTTTGGTGCTATAATTTCAACGGCCCTCATATCATTGGCTTTTTAAAAAAAGTAATATGCTGTTGTCTTAGAACCACAGGTAGAAGGCGGTTACTCCGTGAAGGTACCTGCATTTCCCGGTTGCATATCAGAATGAGATTCCGCTGAAGTGGCGTTGAAAAACATCAAAGATAAAGATGAGATCTGCAGATATACTGCAAGCCTCAGGAAACATGGGGAACCAATTACGGTTGAAATATTGGTGAAAGTCCCATGGACGCCTAAATTGGCAGTCCTTTCAGGATAGGATGTAATAAAGGCCCTAACAAGAATTGGATTTTAAATAGGCCATCAACTAGGAAGGCACATAATTTTGCGGAAAGAGAAGAGGTCGGTGTGTACTGTTTCAGTGCCAAACCACAATGAACTGAAAGCTGGCACTTTGAGGGCCACCGTCAATCAAGCTGGCCTTAATGTTGGGGAATTTTCAAGACTTATCCTATGTCCCAGTCAAATTGGAGGAACGGCCTATTTAAGAGAAAAAGCGGAACTCTGGCAGTAAAAAAGAACCTAAAACTAATACGGCATGGGGTCCTAGAGATATAGCTTGCAACAGCTGATTTTTCACGCATTGAGTTGGTATCTCATCCAGTTATCACAACATCACATTCTTCTCTCAGTTTCTCTAGAATCATTATGATCTCTTTTTCCGGCCTGAAGTAAACAGAGAGGCCCATGAGCTTCGCAAGTCCCAGAGAGTAGCAGTCTCCAATGGAGATTGAGTATCGGCATTTTAATTCAGCCGCAAGGTCATGAACCCCTTCGTGCGATACAATTTTTAAAAGATTGGAGGCTAATAAATCATCTACGACCCTTCGCCCACTTTCTACCCCAATTTTCCTGTATACAACATAACTGAGTTCAGTGAGTGACATTCTGGAAATATATGCATCTACAGAGTTATGGACTATCTTGTTATACAAATTTTCATTCTTGCCGTCAAGAACATCCAGTAACACTCCAGTGTCCAGCACAATAGCATCAGGACTACTGCTCATCTTCTCTTCTTCCTTCGTTCAGATCTTGAGATAAATCCAGTCCCCACAGTTGTTTTCTTACAGACTCGACCTTACTCATGTCGATTTCACTTCGTTTTAACAGATACTCAATAGCCTGGGCCAAAGTGACATTTTTTCCGGATTCAATCTGGATCTTGGATGCAA
Source organism: Thermoplasmata archaeon (assembly GCA_021811525.1). Next base: position 1,435 of record JAJZOK010000110.1, read on the forward strand.
GTCTTAACAACTTTTCCTTTGTTTGCTTAGGAACTTTGATGGTGGTAGACTCCATATACCGAGTATACCGAAAGAGTACAAATATATACCTTTTTATCTAGTAGGTGTAGTAAGGCTCACTGATGTAATGGGGTGTCTCCGTCAAATGTGATTCACTCCCGATGCAAGAAAACAAAATCGGGAAACCAGGGATTAGAGCCGGTTGAAAATGTTGATGCAGTGTCAAATCCATATGGGACCGACACTGCACTCTATGGGACCGTTGAGATTTGAACCATATAGGGTTTAGGAACTATTAAATAGACTCTAGCCTTCTTATCTACATGGCAGGTCCTGCAAAGAAGTATGAAAATCTGATGAAAAGCAAGGATGTTAGGCGATGGTATGATGAAATGTCAAGGTCTTCCAGGATCACAGCTGATACTTATCTTAGAAGGTTGGGCTCATTCTGTGTTTCTGTTAGAAATTCCCCTCATGGTCTTCTGGTCCTTGATGATAAGGCCATAACTGACCTCATAAGTGATGAAATCACTTCGATGGAAAAAAGAGGCCTTGCAGGAAGCTATATTTTATCAACTGTTAAAGCGGTCAAATCCTGGCTTGCGCATAATGACAGGAAGTTAACCAGGAAGATGAAAATCAAGGATCCTGACGGTGCTCCTACACTCAAGGATGAAAGGATCCCTACAGCTGAGGAGTTGAAGAAGATCTTCGCATCCGGGGACCCAAGGGCCAGAGCTGCATGCGTCCTTATGGCCCAGTCTGGAATGAGGCCTGAAGTCATCGGGAACTACATGGGGGAAGATGGCCTCAAATTGTCAGATATCCCGGATCTTGAAATCCTGGAAAATTCTGTGAATTTCAGAAAGATTCCGGCCATGGTTGTTGTCAGGCCTGAATTGAGCAAAGCAAAGCATCAGTATATCACGTTCCTGGGAAATGAAGGCTGCTTTTACCTCAAGGCCTACATTGAAGAGCGGTTAAGTGAAGGTGAAAATATATCCAGAGATTCCCCAATTGTGGTCCCTGCCAAATTCAGCTTGAGGTCCCAGTCTTCGTTCATAAGGACCATAAACATAGGCGATATAGTGAGGCAGGCCATAAGGAAGGCAGGCTTTGGCTGGAGGCCTTATGTCTTGAGGGCCTACTTTGACACTCAGCTCCTCATGGCAGAATCAAAGGGTCTGATAATGAGGGACTACAGGGCCTTTTTTATGGGGCACAAAGGGGACATTGAGCACAGATACACTGTGAACAAACACATGCTGCCTGAAGATCTTATTGAAGACATGAGATCTTCTTATGAAAAATCTCTGGGGTTCCTTGAAACTGAAAAGACGGGAATAAAAGAGGAGGACTCGATCAAGATACAGAGGGATACTGCAATTTTCATAATGGAGACTGCATTCAAAATGAAACTCACGGATGAACAGAAGGAAGAACTAATTTCGCTCAACATTGCTGACCTGCAAAAACGATTAGGGGAGATATTCCAGGACCAGAAAGCCCAAGAACTGAACAATGGCAATAAGCACAAGACCATACCCGAAAGAGACTTGGAGACATATCTCAACAAAGGATGGGAACTTGTTCAAATATACCCTAGGGGAGACAAGGCTGTGATCAAACTTCCCGCGTGAAATTATAATCTCCAGGGAGGAAATCTTTATCTCATAATCTTCTATTGTATATTTGTGAAATACACTGTTGTCCTGGAACCACAGGAAGAGGGTGGTTACACCGTGACAGTACCTGCTCTTCCAGGTTGCATATCAGAAGGAGATACCGTTGAGGAGGCTTTGAACAACATCAAAGATGCGATCAGCGGATATATTGCAAGTCTCCGGAAACATGGTGAACCAATTCCGGTTGAAACATCGGTGGAAGTTCCCATAGATGCCTAAATTGCCAGTACTTTCAGGCTCTGACGTTGTTAAGGCCCTTACACGAATTGGGTTCTCAATAGACCATCAAACAGGAAGCCACATGATTTTACGGAAAGAGAACCCAGCACTTACGGTTTCGGTACCAAACCACAAGGAACTAAAAACTGGCACTTTGAGGTCTATCATCAAGCAGGCCCGCCTCACGATAGACGAATTCACCCGGCTTCTCTAATATATCAATTAACTTCAAAGAATGGCCTTTTCCATTCAACTTTCTTAATCAATTATTACATGAAAAGTTGGAAGTGGTGGAAAAAGAGGACATAATCGCTTGGGGAGTCTGAGAAATATAAGGAAAATTGTGCTGTCCTCCTGGGTGTCCTCAGGTGTCCTTGAGGACAAGGCTTTCTCAAACATTCAATTCAGCAATGTAGTGACATCCTCACTGCCCTAATGGATGGATATCTCCCGCCAAATTCTTTTCAAAGAAGTCCGAAAACCCAGGCCAGTCCTAAAACTCCAAAAGCAATCATGCCATAACCTACAGCCAATTTGAATTTTGACTTCTTCCTGGGATTATTCATAAAATTATATTCACCCCCACAATATTAATTTTCCTTTTATTAGGCTCTGCTGTTCTTGTCTCCTTGGAGGCATTTAAGCCATTCCAGGTTGGTAGGTGACACCGGGACCGGGCCTTGAAATTTTCAAGGATCCTTTTCAATCGATCGACCATGGGGTGATACCCAGGGAACCCCTCTGCATTTGAAGGAAACCAAGGAAACTGCGACCGCTCTGAATTAATACCTTCCTTTAGAGTGGCAGTAGATGAGGCCAGGTCTGGGTTTCTCCTAGGAGATTACCAGGAAGACTTTCAGTGAAACCTTACAATTTATCGATATTGTAAGGGCAGGAGTTCTTACTCACAACCTATATGGGCTGAAAAAATTCAATAGCTGTAAAATCAGAGAAGGCCTGAGAGCGCATAAACCAAAAGCGCGATAGACAGAGCAAGCCCTATGAAATCTATGGCTCCAGTATATGAGGTTCTTTTCTCTTCATGTTTTGGAGAGGTTTTCATAATTGTCAGCCATAAACTAAGGGTGCAGAATGGCTGATACAATCAGGTAAATTCCAATCGCGCCGGATATACCGGCGATGATAAATCCTAGATTCGCTATTGGATCCGATTGCTTACCTTTGTATTTTCCGCTCATCAATAATTAAACCGCAGTCGATATTTATAATTATGGAAGTCTTCTATCAATTACCGTTGATCTTGGACCACACGTTAGGTGAGAGGGGCCCTTAGCAACCATGCGAACATTCCCGTCTGGCTGTGGCCAGAAAGATCTTCTATTGGTGTATTTAAACCAGGAGTGTCACCCAGGAGATCTCCGGAAAAATTGTGGCCAGATCTGAAACCCCTATACCCCTCTCTCATGAGATCGGTGTCAATTAGTGCGGTCCATGAAACACAAGAAAGTTATGCCTTTCACCAGAGGATAGTCAGAAGAACCAAGGTTTTAGGGCATTATCCCGTTATGCCGAACCGGAATAATGCACCCGGCAGGTTATGCATTACCCTTATTTCCCCCTTCAGGGGTTATGCCTTATGACCGAATCCATAAGAACAACAGTATCTATCCCGCAGGACCTGAAGAGTTACCTTGAGGAAAACAACATCAATGCGTCTCAGCTCCTTCAGGACGCAATCAAGGCCAGAAGGCAGGAAGGCAGCCTGCCTGACTGGTACTACTCTGATGAGCTCCCAAGGAAAGAAGAACTTATTAGGTTCATCCGGAGCGTTCACGACAGCGACGAAGGCATAAGGAGATTGCAGTACTTCTACCACCGTCTCACATCTGAATTTGACCAGGAAGATACCAAGGTTGAATCGTTGAGAAATTTCATTGTGGACCTTGCCAACCCCAACCATCCCAGCTATTCAGAAATACTCAGAAAATCGCTGGAACATGATGTCATTCTAAGGGATGAGATCTTCGGGGATTCTGGCCTGATTGAACAGAAGGAAAAACTTCTGGCAGAAATTGATGAGCTGCAGAACAGGAAATTTTCTGAACAGAATATCCTCAATGAAACAATCAGGAAACTCAGTTCGCAGATTACAGACAGCAACCGGACAATCGCATTTCTGAAAGAGAAGATTGAGACCTCCGAAAGTGAACTCAAGGCCCTTGAGGACCAGGCTTACAAAATGGAAGTGAAGCTTGGGGAATACAGGAGCATTGAGAAGGTCCTTGGTGAAAATGCATCACTTAAGCAGAAGATATCTAGTTTGGAATCGGAAATGAATGAGCAGAAGAATAGGCTCATGGCCAGAATTTCAGAGCTTGAGAAATCGCTTAAGGAAGTCCAGATGAAATATGAGGACGCAACGGAAGGTTTCGTTCCCCTGAGCCAGGCCAACACTGTGTACCTGTTCAAGTCCGTATCGAAGGCCATGAAGAGGGCACTTCGCAGTAAATATTCGGCCTACAAGGTTGTTGGTGATGATACCTTCCTGAAGATTGAAAACTACAAAATTTCAAGGTAATCTCCAGATACATTGCTTCAAAATTCAGGCCTGAAATTTCCGGTATAATTACTCAATGTTCCTGCTGAATACTATAATTTCAGATATCAGGTGCATGAGCCGTTGCAGGTGTTGTTTTGCATCATGCCCGGATTCATAGAGGAGCTCATCGTGTCCGGAGGCCGCATATTCAATGAACAGGTCCAGCTTTTCCATGGCATCCGATCTTTCTTCTATGAGAGAGCGGAGTTTTTCCCTGTATTCGTCAATGGTAACGGACATTACGGCATGATGCCCCTTTTCTTTTCTCTTTTCCAAAGCCTGTAAGCTGTGGCCAGGTTTCCCATATTCCATCTTGCAGCCCTGAGATGCCTGAAGCCAGGCATCCCCTGAATATCACAGGACCATGCGTTGAGATCGTCAAGGTCCGTGAACTTCCTGCCTGTGTTCTTTTCGTATGCTTTTACCAGCTTGTCGAACCTTATCACTGACTTCTTGCAGCCTGGAGACTGGAAGAAATCATCCAGTGTTACTGTTTCAGTCATCATCAGGTTCATCTCCCGGATCTCCTGGGAGAAACGGTTCATCTATCGGGATCCTGTTGTCATCAGGAATGAATGGGTGCTTCCTTTCAGGCTCTAACGGATTTGTGAACATTCCTCATCCTCTCCCTGATTTCCCGCTTCTTTTCTTCAGGCAATGCATCGAATCGGGCCCTTGCTGATTTCATCCTGTTGTATTCAACTTCGAAGTATCCTTCAAATTTCAATTCCGTATTGAGATAGTCGGGCATGGATTCCCAATACTTATGACGGGTTGCCTTCGCCATTTCACACCTGGGATCTTCGTCTATCTCAGTTCTGAGGTTTATGAGAATGTCTAATGGGCACTTAGGAGCTGAACAGAAATCGAATCTTGCACATCTTGACATAGCTTCAATTGAAAGTGCTTCTTCATTTCCCCGGCATTCGCTTGATTTTATTCCGTTTATCCGTGTTGTCAGGATTGAAAGGTGAGGGGTTGACTGATTAGTCCTTACCTCTCCTTGAGAGCTTGATTTATTGAGTAAGTTCATGTTACATCACGCTCACAGTCAGGATGCCATGCTTGAACACTATGAGGTCCTTCCTGGTTGGAAGTTCAAGCTTGATGTCAAACATACCCACTTCCCTTAGGATCCCGGATTCTATCCTGCCATTCACCAGTGATATGGTTACGGCCCTGCCGATATCTCTCTGGGAAAAGCAGTCCAGAACCGAATAGCGGTTTCCTCCTTGACCATTATTCCTTGATGGACCTGAACCAGCTGGTGTCTTGTCACTCAAGTTCCATCACCTGTATTCCTGCAAGTGTGATTCTGACATCTACTTCCCCATTGTCGTATTTCACTCCCTGATTGTTGAAATGGACAACAACAAGGACTTTCGGGGAGCAATAGAATATCCACATTCCCACCTTGTGGTCACCTAATGTTTCGATTGAATCTGCACCCGGATCTTCATCAAGGGTGAAACCACAGTTTCTTATCTCACGCTTGACCTGTTCAATCAAGACGTCAAAAGGACTGTGATAGGTTTCATTGGCATATACCTCAACCCTGGACCATTCATCCTTCAGGATGGCCAGTATATGGTGAAGCTGGTTTATTGAAACCCCGGAATTCTCAAACCTATTATTCAGAATTTCAACAACCATTGGAAAAACCTCCCGGTTATTCTCTTCACGGTTTCTGTCAGGCCGTATATCCTGATGCTCTGTGGCAGACTCTTAGCCTTCTTCATTGCAGCATGAAGGTTCAGGCCAGATCCTTCATACCATGTCTTTTTGTGCTCCAAACACATTTTAGATTACCTCTTTTTCAGGGGTGTCACGGCCTCCCTGGTCCTGCAAGATTCCGGGAGGCCTTGACTGTGATTCAATAAGTTCCTGGGCTTCGCATTCCTTGAGGGACCTTCTCAGGTCACCCAGCTTCTCAGCTGCCCTGGAATGCAGCATTCCGATTTTTTCCGGCTTCAGGAGAGCAATTTCAAGAGCATCCCTGAAGCCAATCCAGTATGAGATCTCTCTCCGGATCTCCTCAGACTCCGCCATTTCAGCCGACCTCCTGTTTCCTGGCAATGCTTCTCTTGACCAGGAGATCTGCAAGCTTTTCATCCAGATACACCAGGTCCTGTGCATGCAGATACCAGTTCCTGTCCGTCCATGCCACATTGAAATCCTTCAGGATTGAGACTATTACTTGTGTAGCGTGGCCATTGTCTTGAGCGAACTCTGGTTCAAGGAAGGTCTCAAGCGTGGACTGATTCATTTGGAAACCTCCCAGAAGAACTTCATGTTGGCCATTTTGATATTTGGATGCGACCCGGCCAGGTTGGTTAACCGATTGAAGATCTCACTTTCAGTCAATTCCAGGAATGGAGATCTTCCTGGCAAAAGTTCTGAAATTTCGTGAGCGCCAAGTTTTTTCCTGGACTTTTCCAATATTTCAATGAGCATTCTGTCTGTTTCTTTGCCCCGGCCCTCCTTGGGACCTAACGATCCGGTTGCTAAAGCGGCATGAGTGTTAGGGTCCGGGTTGGCTCCTTTCTCTTCTCCCCTTTTTCCTTTAGCTACTTTAATAGTATCGTAAGTATCGTAAACATCGTCAATCTTCGCAATAATGCGGCTTCTCTGACCTGACGGTGTTTCTGACGGTCTCAAAACACCGTCAGCATCAAGCGTTTGCCTTACGATATCACCAAAAGCATCGTCAGGTATATCGTCAGTTTCAGGACCTAGTATTTCAGGCAACTTTGACGATATGACGATACCTGACGATATTTGCGGAGAAAAGTTCTTTGTAATTCTCTTGGTCCTTTCCCCATCCTTAACATCTTCGAATTTGAGACCAGCCTGTTCAAGGGTAGCCCTCAATTCATGTATCTCCCTCACCAGGGAATTGGGGGATTTGGGGAATCTAAGTGGTCCAGCAAGCTCGTTGAGCGAATTATAAAGTTCCGTTGCCGAGCCTTCCCAACTGTCTTGCTGTGACATGAATTGCATCAGGAGCATTGCGACTGTGTTAGATGTGATTACATCCAATGTTGCTCCCTGGATCTTCTCAAGATATGCTGCAAGGAATTCATTCCTGCCAAAGCCAAGAGACCTTGAAATTGCTTCAGCCCATACCGTAAAATCTGCAAGTCTTGGCAGATAGCCCTTGAGTTCCACCTCAACCTTTTCCACAATCAGCATTGCCTTTGCAACTGCCTTTATTAGGGCACCCCTGGCCTTAGGCACCAATTCATCAAGGGCCTCTGACAGTTCCTTGACTGTCTTCCTTTCCTCACCAGACGGCCTCAGCAAATAGAACGCAAGGTTTCTGTCTGCAAAATCCCCTCTGTTTGAAGGGTTATTTATGCCATTCATGACGATATCTCTCAAGAAAGTCAGAAAGAAGTCATCGTCATTGGTGTAAAGGGCCCTCTTTGTTAGCGTATCTCCACCTGAAGCCCTGCATAGTATGTCTACTGTCTCGTCCCGGAGCTGTATGGTAACATTGTCAAAATTAACGCTGTAATTGTGAGCAAGCGCCTGGGTAAGCTCATCATCCTTGCCTGCCTTGATGGAACTTGAATTCATAATAGATGGATCAATCATGGCCTTAGCCAGTAATGTTAAGTTTGACTTTCCAGATCCATTATCTCCGGAAACTGTGACAATAGGATTCGGTTTCCCTGGTACAAGTGCAGCTCCCCTTGACACCATGAAAAGCATGTGGTCTTTAGGCTCCGAAAACTTCCATTGTCTTACCAGGAGTTCAAGGTCTTCCCGACTACCACTGAAATCTATCTTCATCGGCAGAGTGCCCCTATAGCGCCTGTGCCTTGGGACTTCCGGATTAATGATTTCAATTTTGCCTGGAGTTATTTTCACGAGATTGTAAGAAGAGTTACCCGGATCAATGTAAATTTCCATTCCATTTCCCGCTATCCGGACGTCTAAAGAGTGCCTTGGCCCCTCAAAGGCGCTCATCTCAAATATCCTTACAATATTTCCAATCCTTTGAGTAGACAGAACTTTGTCTTTTTCTGAGTAGTAGCGCCTGGAGAGGATGTTTTCAAACTTTTTGCCCTGTATTGGAATGACTTCCCCAGTCTCTGCCAGGGCCATGGGATTTTCGTACTGGTCAGTGAAAAATTCCTTGAAACCTTTCCCAACTATTTCAAGAAGGTCTTTGTCTGTTTCATTTTCGTCGCCATTTTGGCTTCCCCGTTTGTCTGGTGACCTTGTTTCAATTTCTGCCTTTACCGTCAGGATCTCGTCCCGGAATATGTGGTTATCCTCACCTTTGAGACACTCATCCAGGAACTTGAGGGCCTCCTTTCTTTGGGCATCAGTCTGTATGAGATCCAGGCTCGCCTTGACCTTGAGGGCCTTTGAATGGGAAGGCACCCCAGTCAGAACCTCTAACTGGAACTCTTCATAACTCTTATATTTCGGATAGGTATTTTCCCCTTGGAAACTGTTGCTAACTTTTTCCTTTTTCCCTTTCTTTTCTGCCATTGAAATTTCCTACCGTGTGTTTTGCATTCCTAGAAGTTTTTCCCAGGTTCCTAATTTTGTGATGAATTCCTTTGCGTCCATATTGTCTGGTTCGCTTAGAATAAGCGTCCTAGCGGGCTCTGGAAACTTCACTGCTTTTTCTTTCAGTGGAATCATGGAGACCTCAGTCATTGTTTATCGCAGCTCCCTTGGGGTCATTTACAGTCGAATTTATCACCTTAAAGGGCAAAACGTAGTTTAGGCCAGCAAGCACAATGAATCTTGAAAGTGAAAATCCAGCATCAACAGCCCTCTTCTCCAACGCTGTTTTCTCGGCTTCTGAAAGGTATATGGTTGTTCTTTTTCTCGTAGGTGGTGAAGACATATGTATGTCTTGATGCAATACTATACTAAAAATGATTGGGTCAACTACAACATAAATATGACATAAGGATACCTATATGTGACTGAGGAAAAACCAGTCAAAATCACTTTGACCTTAAGCCATCAGGAGTTTAAGAAAATACAGGAATTTAGGTCTTTGTACTTGCTTTCTGGTGTTGGGTTACATGTCATACCACAACTCACAGATTTCATTGACACTATCCTGCTTTTCACCGATACGGAAACATATTCCGACAAGAATGTGGCCAGAGGCTTCTTCAATAGGCTTGCCCATAGGAAAAACAAGCCCGAATTCATAGAACCTAGCCAAGATAACGTAGCTGAAAAATTCTCTGGAATTCATGTGCCTCACATTGTATTGCCAGGTAGTTTCGAATTTCCCGAAGGTATTCTGGAAGGTGGAAACACTACAAAATTCATCTATTCCGTTAATTCAAGTATCAAGGAAAATCTACGAAGCATCCGGGAAACTATGATAAAAGTTTCTGGAAAAAAATTATGGGAATCACTAACGGACCAGGATATTATAAGAGAATCGCTGCTTTTCGTACTGGGTAGGCCAATAAATGCTCTGATTTTTTTTGCTTCAACATATATTGGAAGGATCTATGGGCTGGATTTGATCACAAGTTTAGAACTGACTCAAGCTGTTGATATGCACGATGACAATATTGATGCACTATCTGCCGAATTTTTTACTACGGTAAACCTGAACAAGCTGAGAAACATATGCCTTGACCAAGCAATCATCAAGAAATTTATTGATGGCCTCTCTGAAACCGGGAAAAACGAATTTGCCTTGTCATACAAGGAATACAAGAAGATTAGATCGGCATCTCAGGCCCATACCCCTGATCTGAATTTACTTGTCGCTCTGCAGGGGTTTACCCTCGCAGTGGTTTGCATTAAGACAGGAATTTATGATCCTCCTACCCTTATCTTTTATCCTTACCCAATAAAGGAAGTGAGTATGAAAAAGCCTTTTGTTACCTATTTGCAAGAGATTCTTCAATTTTCATTAAAAAGTACAACTCGATAACTTTTGTTTTGAAAAATGCAACAATTTCTTTGATAGACGCCCGTCTAAAATTGGAAATAAAAGAAAATGCCCTCCTTGTAGGCGTTCTCGTTCTACTTATTTTAGCACAAAGAAAAAGAGGCTGATTTTAGTTATCACTGCTACAGATCGGTATAGTAGTTCTATTCTGGGTATTTAAATGAATGAGGTAAATTTAGGCTCTAAAAAAGAACCTAAACCTAATATGGTATGGGACCGTTGAGATTTGAACTCAAGTTACCAACACCCCAAGCTGGTAGGATACCAAACTACCCCACGGTCCCTTTTATGAAAAGGGTAAGACTTCGTCGATGAGGTCAGTGTGGGATAGAATCATTCTTCTGCAACAGTACCTGTGGACATTGAGGTTATCCAGGGCAGTTGAAATTTCCTCTGGAGATGGTTCTTTGCCACTGGATTTTATATCCTTCATCCTGTCGTTGAATTTGACGTAATCGGAAGCGATTACTTTCCCACAGCTGAAACATCTTACAGGTATAATCATGAAATCACCTGTATGACTTCTGCTTCTTGGCTCTTGCACCGCTTCCTGCGGGCTTCTTCGGTAGCTTGCGCCTTATATCATTAACAAGAAGTGTCCTGTCGTACTGCCTGAACATTTCCTCTACACTGTCATCCTTTAGGAATTCAACTATTCCCTTGGCAATCGCAGTTCTCGAGGCATCCGCTTGGCCAGTCATGCCGCCGCCCGCAACCTTTACCTCGATGTTCATGCTGGACGCTCTCTCACCTAGGAGGTCCAGTGGCTCCTTGATCTTGTTTCTGAGAAGTTCCACAGGGTGGAATTCAACAGGATATCCATTGATTGTAACCTTGCCATTTCCCTTTCTGGTAATGGCTCTGGCAATTGCTGTTTTTCTCTTGCCAGATGTTATAATTGTTCCAGTATTCTTCATATTAATACTTGCCTCCGAGGCTCTTTGCTATTTCGTTAAGAGTAAGAAACCGTGCGACTTTTTCATTCTTTGCTTCCTCTACGGTTTCAAGTTTGCTGTCCTTGTATTCAGTCGGAATTCCGCTGTAGACTTTGCATCTCTTCAGCGCATCGCTTCCCTTCGCTTTTTTCTTTGGAAGCATGTCTCCTATCGATCTCCTGAGTATCTGGTTTGAAGTTCTGGGGTAGTAAGGGCCCTTTCTTACGCTTCCAATTTCCCTTCTCTCTTTGAATCTTCCGAGTAGGAATTCTCTTGAGCCTGTAACTGCTACCTTGTCAGCATTTACTATAACAATCTCCTCTCCATTGAGGAGCATCTTAGCGATACGTGTTGATAGTCTTCCATATATCAGGTTGTTTCCGTCTATAACCTTCATTGTCATCACCTGAGGATCTTGATATTTGTACCCTTGGGGTTTTCTTTTGCGAGTTCAACAAGTGTCTTTAGCGTTCCGCCAACTTTTGCAACCTTTTCCTGGGCGCTCTTTGATACCCTTAGGGCTGAGAGTGTTACTTTTTTCTCAAAGTAGCCTGAACCAAGAAGTGCACCAGCGATTACGGCCGTCTCCCCGTCCTTCACGAGCGTGTCGACTTTTCCGACGTTCAAGCTGGAATAGCTTTGCCTTGAGGCATTAAGTCTTTTGGCTATGTCTCTCCAGAATATGGAGCCATTTTCTCTTGAAATTTTAGTTAGTTCCTCAATTGTTTCCTTGAGGGCAGGATTTTCTTTGTTAACTGGTTTAAGTGACATTATGTTCGACCGGTAGTACCACCCAATGCTGATTTATTAATAAAAGTTTTCTACGCCTAATTTGGGCTTATCTACTGATTAATCCTGTTGTCTGTTTGCTGGGTCATCCGCATCCTCTTTACTGTTGTCCTGCACCAGGTATTTCATGTATCGTGCCATGCCCATTATCTTATAAAACTCAGATTCGGTGAGGTTAGCCCTCGAGGCAATTTTCTTAATCATTACTTCTGCGTTTGCCCTCTTATAGCCGGGATAATTAATTAGATCAAGGAGTTCAAAAGCATTCTTGATGAGCAGGTTGAAATTCTCCTCGCTTATGGTTTCTGCGATGTTAGGGCTGCTCTCGGGAAGCTGGTTCAGCATTTCGTATAGAATTATGCTTACTGCGTGGGAAAGATTGTACACTGGATATTCCGGGTTCGCAGGTATATACATGAAAGCATTGCATATTTCAATCTCAGCATTTCTGAGCCCATCATCCTCCCTTCCGAAAACAAGTGCTATCTTCTTGCTTCCCGGAAGATTGTTCCTCCAGAACTCCTCAGGAGTTGTGGGGAGCCTCAAAAATTTCCTGTCGCTGTAAGTTGGGGAGCTTGACGTACCCGCGACCACTGAAAAACCTTTGGCAGCATCCTCAAATGAATCATAATGGGAAGCAGCCTCAAGGACTTCCTTGCCATTCATTGCACGGTAAATTGCTTCATTCTCGATCTGCGGGCCGCCAACAATCCTGAGGTCAGAAAGGCCATTATTCTTCATCAGGCGGGCAATTGCTCCAATGTTTCCCTGATACTTAGGATGGACTAAAATAACAGAAATCCTTCCAGAGAGCAGGGAAAGTTGATCAGAAAGGGAGGAAATGTAATCTTTCTTCCTCTCTTTTAATTCAATTTTACTGAGTATTCTCTTGTTCAACTTTTGAGTTCCCCTCTTCTGCCGGCTTTTCTTTCTTCTGCTTCTTTGGTTCAGCGGCTTCTGTTGGGACCTCTTCCTTAGGCTTCTCTTCTTCTCCTTTGTATACCTCTTCAATCTTTACGTCTTTTCCCGGGAGGTATTTCCTGATATCGTTGACAAGCCTGTATTTTGCCTCAATCCACACGGGGTCGAATTTTGCCTCTTCAGGTACAGTGATGGTATAGGCCTTAGCTTTTGATTCAACCTTGAATTTTTCGGAATCCTGGTTATAATTGTAATCGATGAGTGCCTTTACCTTCTCAGCATCAGAGTCCACCTTTGCTATGACATTGTACTTGTAATACACCGGCTTGCTGGCCCACTGGTGGTTGTAATCCACAAGGACCCTGCCTGGGGTGACTGAAATGATCCTCCCTCTCCTATTGCCAAGTGTTATTTCCTGGCCAGGGACAGGATCAATCTCGTGCCTCTGGAATTCCCTTACTGTGTGAACCTTGATGTTCTTGGGATCTCTAAGCCCATATGCGTTTTCAGGGGAAATGTTTACTTCATATTCCTTTCCAACTTCGGCGCTCTTAAAAGACTCGTTAATCTCGTTGAAAAGCCCTTCTGACCCTACTATGAGGACAGTTTCCCTGTAATGGATCTTCTCGTCAAAAATATCGTTATCTTTAGCCAGCTGCTCTTTGTTTGTAGAAACTAGTTTCTTATCGTCTCCAACATACATCTCGAAGTTAATTTTGATAAAATCTCCGTCATTCATTTAGTTATCACCGAAGATGTGCAATGCGACGAAAGCCCGAAAACCTATTTATATATATCGAAGTGCAGCTACAGTGAAAACAGGCACTATATTCTCCAGGATTTTCAAAACCGCAACTTCATTTGGCATCCAACTGTTTTGGTTTAATACATATAATTTTGTCTCGCAATATATTAATACTTGCTTTACCTGTAAATATGTTGGCAAGCAGCGTTTTTTCAAATGAAGCCATATCAGCAGTGAATATTGTAAAGACCTTCAGAAAAAGGAATGCAATAGCTAATCTCAGCATTTCCATCCCTGAGGGCAGAAGGGTCGCACTTCTTGGCCCCAATGGTGCAGGCAAATCTACGGCGCTCAAGATTATCTGCGGTATTCTAAAGCCTGATTACGGGGAGGTGAGGATAAGGGGAATGGAACCAAATTCAGCAGAGGCAAAGAAGGCACTAGGCTTCCTGCCGGAGGATGCAAGCCCATATCCAACTTTGTCTGTCAGGGAGAACCTGGAATATATAGGTGCCATAAGGGGAACTGAAGACCTTGACGGTAGAATCAATGAACTGGCGGATATCCTTAGCATTTCAGAATACATGGAAATGCGGGTTTCCGCCCTTTCAAGGGGAAACAGGCAAAAAGTTTCCGTGGCACTTAGCCTAATTCACAGGCCGGAAATTATGGTCATGGATGAACCCCTGAACTATCTCGATATTCCCACTCAGGAAAACCTTATCACATTGTTCTCTGAAATGAAAGGAACCTTCCTGGTATCCACTCACATAATGTCTATTGCAGAAAAACTGACAGACCATGTGATTATAATTTCCAGGGGACAGGAAATCTGGTCTGGTTCCACAGTTGAGCTTAGAAACATGGGGCATGGCCAGGAAACCATAGAACAGATTGTTTCGAGGTTGATGAAGGGTGTTTCTCCTAGTTCTTAAACTGCTTCTAAGAACAAGGCTCAGCAAAGCTTTCCTGCTTTTCATTGTTCTCCTTGCGTTTGTTGACTTCGCGCTCTCTTTTTCTGGGGCATTCGGAGAAGTTCCCGCTCAGTCACTCTTTGGTGCCACTTTTATCATTTTCATTTATATGGTTACTTTTACCGCAGTTACTCTCTTCGGAAATGGGCTGGGTATGACAAAGCCTGACCAGGATTTCCTTCTCCCGTCTTCCATAAAAGGCAGGACCCTGAACTTTGCACTCTTTACAGTGCAACTCATTTCAATTTCCCTCATTTTCATTATCCTTTCATTCGCCTATTCAATAGAGGTTTACCATTTGACTCTCCTGGGTGCACTTTACATAGTGAACTTTTTGATGTTAGGCGTCAGCTTGGCATCCCTTTCTGTCCTGGTATCAGATTATGGCCTCCTTTACAGGGTTCCAATATTTGCTGCAGGCTCTATTTTCTTGTTTTCATTCTTTTTTGGATTCAACTATTCACCATTTGCCATGGCCGTGGGGCACATTTATTCCGCGACCTTGGGGACTGCAGTATTTTTTGCAGCCCTCTTACTTCTAGGGATCCGCTGGTTGAACACCAATGATCTATATGTCAGGCCACCAAGAATACAGATAAGGAAGAAAGAAACCTTCAAGGGTAGGCAATCGTTTGTTGGCCTCAGCCCGGGAAAGGCCATATTCAGACACTTTTTCACACATTTTTACTCAGGAAGGCCAATCGGGATGTCAGGGACAGTTATGGCTGTATCAAACAGGTACAGGCTCAAAGCAACTATCCCGATAATTGTAGTAGCCAGTGCCTTATTAGTTGGGGCAATCCTTTACATTAGGCCTTCCAGCGTGACAGAACTTTATCCAATATTGATTCTCTTCGTAATTTACCTGTCCTTTACCTTGAATATAGGACTCTACAGCAGTACATTTTCCGTAGAGAGGCTATGGCTGTCGGCGATGTCAATGCCATTTCACTTATACGTAAAGCGAATGGTTTTCGCGCAGGTGTTCCAATCCTTGGTTTTGGAGATGCCCATAGGGGTCGCCATGGCAGTATTGGGATTCATTTATGGCCCTTCATTGTTCCCCATTCTCATAGCAGTTCTTGCCATTTCCCCTGAATCCGTTGCAGTTCTGTCTTCATTGAGCATCATTTCAAAACCACCGCAAACCTGGGAGAATGCAATCATGACAAGAAAGGTTGGGCTGAAAAGGGCAATTTATTTGTTCCCGTATGCGGTAATTATGCTATCAGGAATTCTTTTGTCTATCATCTCCCCATTATACGCAGCAGTGGAAGCCGCCTCACTTGCGATTGCCATTTATATCTTCCTCGGAAGGAAAGGTTACTGGGAAAAGATGGTTTCAAAGCTTGCAGAGAATAGCTATATTTGAGTTTCACTGGGTGATGACTCCAGTGGATCCGTCAATATGCAGTATGTCTCCCGGATTGATGTGCCCTGAAAGCCTGGTATTGCTCAATACCGTTACACCCTTTTCACGTATACTCTCTTTCAGTTTCGTCGAAATATTTGGAATGAAAATTACTGCTTTCAACTTCTCCAGCTTAATCCCTGCAGGCATCTCTTGGGTATCAAGCACAAGGATATCGCCCTTGCCCGACTTTTCAGTAAAAGCCTTCCCAGTGAGGCTTTTCCCAGCTGGATATCCTCTTCCCACGAAGTTCCCCACGGTCGCAACCCTGACTTCATTTGTGCCTCCGAAGAGGAAATATGGGGCGCCCGAAGTGATAATGACTCTGTCACCCCTCTTCAGGAATGTCTCTTTCTCAACGTAGGAAAGGGCCTCCACTGGGTCTATGTCCTCATTTCCTCCGTCTATAACCAGCGGTTCCACGCCACGGTAAAGGTTCAATTTCCTTGCAAGCCTTTCAGAAGTTACTGTTGCAATTATCGGTACCCTGGGCCTGACTGCAGCAAGCATCTTTGCAGTGTTTCCTGTCTTGGTGAATGCAAGTATGGCATCTGCATTGATCTCCATCGAAATCATCTTGGCAGCGCGTGCTATGGAATATGCAACCTGGTTTCCAAGAAACTCCTCGGGCTCGACCAGATGAACGTTCTTGGACTCCACATATTCTGCGATGTCCTTGAGGTATTTCACTGCAAGGTCCGGATATTCCCCGATTGAGCTTTCTTCTGACAGCATCAGAGCATCTGTATTGTCCATAATTGCGTTGGTTACGTCTGATACCTCTGCCCTGGTTGGGCTGCTAGACTTCACCATGGATTCCAGCATCTGAGTCGCAACAATAGTTGGGACTCCCTGCATGTGGGATTCCTCTATGATTTTCTTCTGGGCAATGGCCACTTCCTTGAGGGGGAGTTCCACTCCGAGATCGCCTCTAGCCACCATTATGAAATCGGATACTTTGGCTATGTCACGGATATTCTGGAAACCATTCTTTGTTTCGATCTTGGAAACAATGAACTGGTCTCCTCCCTCTTTCATTATAATTTCCTGCAGTTCCTCTACATCCTCCTTTCTCTGAACAAAGGAGAGCGCAAACATGTCCACCTTAGCTTGAATGCCTTCCTTAAGATAGGATATGTCACGATCTGTAAGGTTTCCAAGTGGCAGAAATCTTCCTGGTACATTCACTCTGCTCCTGTCCCTAAGGGAGCCATCATCCATGCTTTCAAGAACAAGGCCATCTTCGCTCTTGCTGACAACACGCATCCTTACCTTGCCATCGCTAAGCAGGATCAGGTCTTTCTGGGTTAGAATGTCATAAATTTCAGGATGTGAAAATGTGATCGTACCATCATTGTTTATGCCGACCTTGAACTGTTGGCCTGTTACCACATTCAATTGCCCTCCGGGGAACTGGCCTGTTCTGAGCTCCGGGCCCTTCAGGTCCACCATTATGCCCACATGCTTCCCTGTTTCTGAGTTTAGCTGGCTCACCAGGCCAGCTACCTTCCCGATATATCCGGGAGTAATGTGGGCAGTGTTTATCCTTACAGTTGACAGCCCGTTTCCGTACATTGAAATAAGGGCCCCTCTCTGGAAGCTAGAGGGGCCGATTGTTGCCACAATCTTCGTGCTTGCCACGGTACAATATATTGTGTATATATTTAATTTTGAGAGAGGAGATTGACATTTTCTGGCATCACTAATGGCATGGGCCATTATTTTACTGCATCATGTGAAATTCTCCATTAAGGATCGATGTTCCAATCAGGAGCCCCAAGTACTGGGATATGTCATGATTTAATAGGTAATCACTGTCAATCCCGCTTTCTAACACGATTTCGGCCCTCAGTCCTTTTAACTGCCTCAAAACATCCTCTTCCTGAGGTTCCATTTTCAATGTCCTGAGATTCCGCCGGTTGTATCCGTAAATGACGCCCTTCTGAGGGATGAGGTGCTTTATCAGAGAAAGATCATGGAATTCTACAAGCGACTCCATGCCCAGTGACAGTGCATAGGCGCTCAGTTCCTGCACGTTTTCGGGCCCAAGAAAATCAAGTATGAAGAGGATTGCATCCGCTCCAGCGTTGTATGCGTTTTCAACCATCATGCTGCTTGAAGCAAAATCCTTGTCAAGAATCGGCAGATTTAGTTCCTGTACGGAAGCGATGTCATCATAGTTCCCAAGGAAGTGGTCCGGTTCTGTGAGAATGCTTATCCCTGCCACATTTTCAAGATTGCAGTTCCTGAAATACGCGAGCGGGTCCACGGATTTTCCAAGGTGGAATCCAGAAGGGGACTTTCTCTTGAATTCTGATATTATGCCGGTTTTACCCTCAGATTTGCACTTCATGAGGCTTCTGTATAGGCTTACGGGGCCCCTCGTTCTCATGTACGGGACCTTCTCTCTCAGGTGGTTCCTTGCATATATCTGGTTAACTGTGTCCACTGACCACACCTATGAAATTTTTCATTATTTCTTTCCCATATTGTGAATAATAACTCTCAGGGTGGAACTGGAGGCCGTAATAACGTTCATCGGCAGAATGGAATGCCATCACAGTGCCGTCAGTGGTTGAAACAGCATCCACTATGACCTTTCTGTTTGGCCTTATGGCTAGGGAATGGTACCTTACCGCTTTGAATTTTTCCGGAATACCAGTTAGTATTCCGGTGCCCTCACTCTTCATAGTGTCTATTTCACCGTGCATCAGGTTTTCCGTCCTGTAAATATCACAACCAAGTTGGTATCCAAGCAACTGGTTCCCAAAGCATATGCCCAGGACAAAGGGGAAGCCTCTTCCAAGAAGCTCCATTCCAACTCCTCTGTCCCTTTTGTTTAGCGGATTTCCCGGTCCTGGCGAAATTATAAGCGCATCATAGTTTCCCGCATCAAAGGAATTCTGGTTTATCTCGTTGTCAAATACGTCAACATCGAGGCCTTCTTTCTGAAGGAGGTGCACAATATTGTAGGTAAAGGAATCCTTATTGTCCAGCAGCATCACGCGCATGTGAGCCCGCCCGCCATAATGGTCTCTGCCTTGGCAATGATTTCCTCAATTTCATTCCTGGGGACAGAATCCTTCACTATTCCTGCCCCGGCCTGAGTGTAGGCCCTTCCGCGATTCATAAATGCTGATCTTATTGCAAGAGCCATGTCCATGTCTCCTTCCCCAAGTATCCCTACTGCCCCTCCATATGGCCCCCTTTCCTGGGATTCGTACTGATCAATGATTTCAATCGCACGGGCCTTTGGGGCTCCACTTACAGTACCGGCAGGAAAAAGTGAAGAAAATATCTGGAAATTGCTATTCCCTGGTGAAATCCTCGCATCGACCCTGCTTGTGAGGTGGACGACAGAATAGAATTTCTCTGGCATCATGTTGCTGGTGACAGCTACGCTTCCAGCAATCCCGATTCTCGAGAGGTCGTTTCTGGCAAGGTCTACAAGCATTCTGTGCTCACATAGTTCCTTGTTGTCAGAAAGGAGTGACCTGACCAGATTTTCGTCTGTGTCAGTCTGCCTTTTCCGAGTTCCGGCAATCGGGCTTACAGATAACATTTCACCATGCTTCTGGAAGACATTCTCGGGGGAACTTCCGATTATTTCCAGGTTCCCGAATTTGTAGTAATAAACATACCTTGACCTGTCATTGCGCAAAAGGTGCACAAGGACATCTGATCCATTGAACTCCTCAAGCTCAAAGTGGTGGGACAAAACGATCTGCAGCGCCTCTCCTTCCCTTATTCTTTCAACTATTTCCGATATGCTGTCTTCCAACTTGCCTCTTTCTTCGTCGTGTAGCTCAATTTGCCCCAGATTCCTGTTGATGTATGGTTCCCCTTTCCTTGTGAAAGTGCCAGTTTCAGTTTCTGAAGGTAGAATTGTGCCTATCAGGGGCCAGTATCTTTCATGCCGGCTTCTGATGCCAAGAGTTTCCTGAACCAGGCTGAACGAGGTGAACAGGGGAATTTGGGAACCATGGTTACCAGACTCCCTGATAAGTTGCGGGACAGCATCATCGAGCGCTGAACGTGCCCCGTCATAGAAAAGGAAAGGTCTTTCTTCAGTCCTGAAGAGGAATTCCTCCCCTTGGGACCTATCCAGGCTGCTGAATCTGCAAAAATATGCAAAATCTTCCCCATTCTCCTTGAGTTCCCGTATTTTGCTAAACAGCGGCTGCTTCATTTTTAAGCACCTCCATGAACTGGCTTATTTTTGAATGGTCCTTTTTACCCGGTGAAACTTCTAGGCTGCTGCTTACGTCAATGAAGTAAGGGTGGGCCCTGAGCAGGTCCCCTATATTTCCGATTGAAACCCTTCCTGCAATTCCAACAGGATGTCTCTTTATTTCAGGGATCTTACGGTCACCGGAATTCCAGCCTTTGCTACCATATTCCAGCAGGGCTAGGTCAGCCCCCTGGCTTAATTTCTCAAGTGCTTTTTCAAATGGTGAATTCTCTTTATAGGCAAAAACTACTGAAATCACTTTCCTGCCGAGTTCTTTCTTCACATGTGTTATCTCCTGCGGCCCATGCTGGAAATGCAGCTGTACATAGTTTTCATCGCTTGTGATTTCCTCGACTGTTCCAATTTCAGTGTAAACGCCAGCAACAGGGATACCAATGCCAGTGAGCTCATTAATCAGTTCAGCAGTTCCAGCCCTCGGGGATTTTGAGGACCTCACCACACCGATAATATCTGCCCCGTGCTCATTTGAAAATATTCCGTCTTCAACATTGGTGATACCGCAGATCTTCACCCTTGGTTCATGCAAATGATGCCACCTCCAGGACTTTCTGGAGGTGTTCCTGCACCACTCCTGAATCAATGCACTCCAAGGCATTCCTGAAACCCTCTCTTAAATCTCCCGTTTTGTGGTTAATATAGAGGGAGAGTCCGGCATTCAGGGCAATAAATTTTGCAGCACTCCTGTCAGACCCTGCAATCCCCTTTCTGGTAAGTTCAAAAGATTTTTCCGGATCGGTTCTCGAAATATCTCCGATTGCAATTTTCTCGCCAAGAATCTGTTCAGGGCGGATTGCCATTCTGCTTATTTCTCCATCCACAACAAATGTAACATTGGTGGTTGAATACGGGGAAACTTCGTCCATCCCATCCTCAGAGTATAGGACACATCCACTTTTGCCATTAAGTAGCATGTAAGTAGAATAAAGATTTGAAATTTCTTCATTTGTGACTCCAAGCATCAGGACATCAGGATCAGCTGGGTTTGTCAACGGTCCAAGATAATTAAAGGCAGTCTTGTATGGTATCATCTTTCTTGCAGCCGCAAACTTGGCGAAACTGTCATTATACCTTGGGGCAAGGATGAAGGTAAAGGAACTCTCCCTCACTCTTTTCATCATAGACTGCTGGTCCATTTCAAATTTATAGCCTAAGGATTTCAGGAAATCAGCACTGCCTTTGTTGCTGGTGGCGCCAAAATTCCCATGCTTTGCAATTTTCACACCCATGGAACTTACAACAAGGGCTGCGGCAGTACTGACATTTATGGTATTTTTGCTGTCCCCGCCAGTGCCTACAATATCTGACACTTCACTTATCCGGGAAAGGGTCGCCCTGCCTTTTATGATTCTAGCAAGTTCTGTTACTATTTCAGAAGGATTCCGGCTTTCATTGATCTGCCTCAGGAAATCTGCTTTCTGTTCGTCTGTGGAATTTTCAAGGATTGAGGTTATTGCACTCCTGAGATCGGCGGCATTGATGGGTGTCTCACTCTGCATTGAGATAAACCTCCTTAACAGATCCCTGGAACTTTCTGAAACTGTTCAGGTCGCCATTCTTAAGGTATTGGACCAGAAGGCTGCCAATAGCGACGCCGCTGCTTCCAAGCCCTAATATTTCCTTAACCTGCTCGATCGTCCTAATGCCGAAACCAAAATTGACTTCTCTACCATGTACAAGGCCAAGGATTCTCGAGGACACCTCTTCAAGGTCATAAGGCATGTCTATGCCAGTTGAAGGCTGCAAACCGTAGTATATCCATGAAGAGGTCATCGATGACACTGAATGTATTACGCCGTCCGGAGTGGCAGGGTTGAAGAATGGAATAAATCTGAAGATTTTCTCTATCTCTGGAATTAACCGGTCACTCTTTTCTGGATTATCTGTAAGAAGATCTGGCACAATGATTCCACTGAAGCCGTCCTCCCGAAGCGATTTTACAAAATCTAATCCTTCTGAACCGATCCGGCTGTAGTAGCTTAGGGCGTATGTACTGATTCCCTTGCTCTCAAGGATATCTGCAAATTCCCCAAGATGATCAGGCTTGAAGTTCTTCAACGCCATAGTGTGAGTGGACTTTATTGTTGGCCCATCGTACAGGGGATTGCTTTCAGGAATACCTATTTCAACATATTTAACAACCTCAGGATCGACTTCACAAAGGAATGACCTGAGAACTTCTTTGGAGGGAAAATCAGCCGTAAAATAAAGTATCAGGGGCTTCAGTCAGTTCACCTCTGGAATATTGACATGTCAAGGAGCCCATGTCCGCTCACGTTCACCAGAATGGTCTCCTTCTGTTCCCGGTTCTCCCTTGCATATTCAATCGCTGTTGCTATGGCATGGCCGGATTCAGGCGCAGCTACAATCCCCTGGCTTCTTGCAAAAACTTTGAGGGCATCTATAACCTTGTCCTCAGGCATGTCGCTCGAATTAATCCTGCCGGAATTCACAAGCATAGAAATTGAAGGGGCTGCCCCATGGTATCTCAGTCCGCCTGCGTATATCTTTTCCGGAACATAATCTGACCCAAGGGTGTACATCTTGATCGAGGGCAGGATTTTGGCAGTATCCACATAGTCATACTTGTATTCCCCTTTGCTGAATTTTGGCACTTCAGAGGCGGTTGACGCGTAGATCCTTGCATCCTTGAACTTCTTCATCAGAGGAAACACAAAGCCGCCGAAATTACTGCCTCCGCCAACACAGCCAATGAGCACATCTGGCGTTTCCCCAAGTATTTCAAGCTGTTTCTCGGATTCCAGCCCTATGACGCTCTGATGTGTGAGGACCGAATTGAATACGCTGCCCAGCATGTATTTCAGGCCATGTTCCAGTGCATACTCGACAGCTTCACTTATTGCAATTCCTAATGTTCCGGGATGGTCGGGATTCTGTGAAAGTACCCGCCTGCCGAACTCAGTCTCAGGAGAAGGGCTGGGGACAATCTCTCCGCCATAGAGTTCCATTATCTGTTTCCGCAGCGGCTTCTGGTTAAAACTGACCCTCACCATAAAGACCTTGGACGTAATTCCTGCAAGAGAGGCTGCAACCGTTGTGGCAGTCCCCCACTGTCCCGCCCCTGTCTCAGTGACCACACCACTTGAACCCTCATCCCTTGCATAGAAGGCCTGTGGAATTGCGGTGTTTATTTTATGGGAACCTGTGATAGTTGCCCCTTCGTACTTGACCAGAATTTTTCCATGGTAATCAAGGGCTTTTTCGAGGCCATGGGCCCTGAATAAGGGCGTGGGCCTCCCTATCTGCGCATAAATTTCCTGAACTTCTTCCGGTATCCTTGTGTATTTCTGGAAGGTGAACTCCTGCTTCAGGATGGCTTTGGGGAGTATCTGGTTCAGCAGCTGGATTGAAGACTTGTTTTCATCGCGATCCACTGGGGGAGGTAATTGCCTTGGAAGATCGGGCACGACATTGTACCATTCATTTGGAATAATTGCTGTATCTTGGCTTGAAAGCATTATTTTTCTCATTGATGGCATTTATTTAAACATTAGTGTTTATTTTCATACATCAAATATATGCAACATCGGTAAGGTTCATTATCACCATATCAAATACAATCGCATGAGCGATGTTATCATTGTATCTACAAACTATGTGCCGGGGCACCGTGTTACCGAGGTAAAGGGGGCAATTTGGGGGATAACGGTTAGAAGCCGGGGGCTTGGCGGAAACCTGATGGCAGGCCTGAGAAGTATTGCAGGCGGAGAAATCAAGGAGTATGTAGTCATGCTTAATGATGCAAGGAACCTGGCATTGCAGAGACTTAAGGAAGAAGCACAAAAGGCAGGGGCAAATGCAGTTCTCGACATGAAATTCGATACTTCTGACATAGCCCAGACCATGACCGAAATAGTTGCCTATGGCACTGCAGCGGTGGTCGAGCCCATTTCTGAGAAGGGCCAGGCAGTAAGCCTTTCTTAATATCTTATGGCTTTGTGCCCCAGTGGATCCCAATGGATCCACCCATCATTTTCTTAAAGCCGGTGTTGTCAAAGCCCGCTGCCCGAATTTTTTCCATGATGGTGCTATGCGAATGGAAATTCCTGACAGAGTTAGCAAGATAGGTATATGATTTTGATTTGGTGGCGATATTTCCGATAATGGGGACAAGATGATAGAAATATATCCGAAAGAGCAGTGAAAAACCTGGTAAAGTAGGGTTGTATATGTCCAGGTTCACAAACCTGCCTCCGCTCTTAAGGACACGGAATGCTTCAGTGAAATAGCTGTCAACGCTGGACAAATTCCTCGTCAGATATGCAGATGCAACTGCATCGAATAATGAATCTGCCAATGGTATATTCTCTGCGCTGGCGACTATGAATTTTGTTTCAGGCAGAATTGATGGGCGGAACATGCTCTGTGTTATGTCAAGTGAAGTGACCTTGCAGCCCGGATAGCTATCAAGTACCATCCTTGTAAGCTTCCCCGTGCCAGCGCCACAGTCCAGCACTTCACTGGTGTTCGTGAGCTGCAGCTTCTGGAGTGCATATCTTCTCCATCTCTGGTCCATTCCCGCTGAAATGAGGCTGTCCAGAAGATCGTACCTGTCCTGGATGCTTTCGAAAACCTGCCTTACAAGTTCCTCTTTCCCCGGAGGAGAATCTGTCATGAAATCACTCTAAAAGTTTGGCAAACTGTGCGTGCGGGACCCGGTCAATATAAATAATATTCTCACGGTCAACAAAGTCATTCCTGATAGCAAGGTCGACAACATGCTTTCCAACAAGGTTGGCGATTGTGCACAACCCCATCGATGAAAGGAAGGTCTCATCGGAAACATTTGTTTCTCCATAAAACTCAGGAACTATTTTGAGGTGTAGCTTTCCTTCCCTAAGGTCCCTGTTCACAAGGTCTGAATCAGCAGCAGCAAGGAGAATTTCTCCCTGTATATGCTGGATTTTCATGGTTATGCTTGGACTCATTTGATCACATCGAGTTTTCTGTAGAATGGTTCATAGACCTGACCGGCTGCCTTCAGCTTTGTAATTGCCTCCAGGGCCCTTTCCTGGGTGAGCCCCTTTGAAATGGACAGGGCAATTACATCATCAATTTCTGCTTGATGCCTTTCCTTCTTAATCTCCTTTATAATGTCAAAGACGAGTTCCAGATCCCCCCTTTGCTTTGAACTGGTGCCTGAATAAAGTATGTCAATGTCCACTTCCCCGTTGGTCATGGATACATCCTTAAGATAGTAGTCAACCACTTTCTTAGCAAGTAACGCATCCTCAGAGGTCACTATTGGGGAAAGCCTTGCCCTAGCAGCCGCTTCTGCGAGCCTTATTGTAGATTCTAGCTGCCTTGCAGTAATGGGTATTGAGTCTGCACTGCTGTTCCTTGTCTTGACATATTCGTCCTTTAGCAGCCCTATGGCATCGTCTGAAAGCCTCGGAAAGATTCTTGTCCTCGCGTATGAAACATACTTCCTGATGGTTTCCTTGTCTATAGGTGGTGAAAAATCCTCTTCCTCAGGGACTTCAAACTCAAGAATTTCATTTAATTCAAGGCTCCTGTAGATTTCTCCAACCCTGTGCGCTTTCAGTACATGTTCAGCCAGCCTTTCATCGTTGCTCCTTTCGGGTTTGTCGATAATCTTGAATATGACATCGAATCTTGAAAGCAGTGGCGGGGGAAAATCAATCTGGTCAACAATGCTCCTGTTCTGGTCATATCTGCCAAACTTAGGATTGGCTGCCCCAAGGATCGAGCATCGGGATTTCAACGTGGCCATGATCCCTGCTTTTGAAACAGTTATGGTCTGTTGTTCCATTGCTTCATGCATCGCGGCTGTGTCTTTCTCGTCCATCTTGTCAAGTTCATCAATGGCGGCAAAGCCATTATCTGCGAGCACAAGGGCACCCGCTTCTAGGGTCCATCTCCCCTCTCCAAAATCATCCCTCACGGCAGCAGCGGTGAGGCCAGCAGCGCTGGAGCCACGTCCAAATGCAAAAACACCACGTGGGGAAATCTCGGTCATGTACTTTAGCAACTGAGATTTCGCTGTACCGGGGTCTCCCACCATAAGAATGTGGATGTCACCCCTCATTGAGGTCCCATCCTTCATGAATTTCCTTACTCCGCCAAACATCTGGAGCACGAGTGCAGTTTTCACCATTTCCATTCCATAGATAGTTGGGGCTATGGATGAGGACAGGCGGTCAATTATCCTTGGCTCCTTCGACAACCTGAAGATTTCCTGCTCATCTTCAGTAGAGATGTTTACTTCTTCCAGTTCCTTTGCCTTCTTGTAGTTTAACGCATAGAAGTAAATGTCGTATTCAGTAAGCATGACGTTTCCCGAACGCTTCTGTTCAGCCCTAAGCACTCCGTCAACTGTTACCCTGTCTCCAGGGAACAGTTTACCCGTGACATCATCCTCCATAATAACGCTGATTCTTTGTGGCTGGGAACCTCCCTGCAAAGTTTCGGGGTTTTCCTGGAGTTCCACTTTCTGAATATCCACAAATTCGGATAGATCTGGGTTTAGCTTGAATTTAGCCTTTTGGTGGTCGATCCCGCTCTCAAGATCATTGCTGCACTTCTGGGGTTCATCCAGTTTCCCCCTTTCCTGGTTTACATAAGTGACTTCACCGCAGATGGTGCATACGAAGGCTGCCTTCTGCAGGCGTGGAAGCACTTCAGTGTTTTTCCTGATAATACCGGTTATACTGAGGAGCTTTCCTATATCTGGGCTCCTTAGCTGCCTGATTTCCTTCCTGAAGTTCGGGTCATCGCTGACATCGTAAAGCCTTATGTTTATTCGTGAAACCTGGATCCTTTCCGGCCTCACAAGTTCCCTGAGAACTTCCTCTCCAAGGGTAAAATACAATTCGGGCTTTTCAGCCAGTCCCTGGTCGAATCCGGTTATTCTTCCAAACTCTGAAATGTCCTTGAAATTAATGTAGATTGATTTCTCTTCGGGATATATAGTGCTTAGCCGGTTTATCTTGTCCATATAACCATATTCGGAGAAAATCCTCAGCCAGCCTTCCCTGATTTTCTGGGGATCTTCAAGAAGGGAACCAATCATTGCCATAACCCATGCTCACGGCATTAAAAGAAATTTGTCATTACTTGTCGCTACTGTAAACAGAAAATAGTTTTTTCAACAATTGAGTAGCTTTACTCTCGCCCATTGGCCTAATCTGAATCGTCTGAATAAGGCAATTCGCGGGAACTCTAAAAAAATTATATAGCCCTAGAAACATCTCGTAGGGCTGCCGTCGTAGCTCAGCCTGGTAGAGCGCGTGCTTGGTAAGCACGAGGTCGCGGGATCGAATCCCGTCGGCGGCTTCC
>JAJZOK010000132.1 GCA_021811525.1 Thermoplasmata archaeon
TGTAAAAGTACTGTTTGAGGCTACAGTGGCTGGTGGCGTGCCACTTTTCAACTTTGCAAAATACAGCTGCGGCCCTTCAAGTGTCCTGAAATTCAGGGGAATTGTGAGCCTCACTGCCAATTTTGTCCTGAAAATGATGAATTCTGGAATGCCTTTCGAGGATGCAGTCAGGAAGGCACAGGAAATGGGTGTTGCTGAAACAGACTACACGGATGACACCTCAGGGCTTGACGGGGCCAGGAAGACCGTGATCCTTGCCAATGCGCTTTTTGGGAAGCAGTTCACACTTAAGGATATCAGTTATTCGGGAATACCTGAAGTTGACGGGGAAGAAATAAAAAAGCACGGAGAAAGGCTCAGGCTTTTCACCACAATCAGCAGTGAAGAGGGAAAGCTTGAGGTCAGCAGCGGATTCAGCCTCCTGGAAGAAGGCGATTATCTTCTCACGCTTGGAGAGTCAGCACTCGGCTACGAGATCGCCACTGACAACAATGGCGTGCTCAGGGTCTCAAGCGCTCACGATGGCCCAAGAGAAACGGCATCTGCTGTGATGAACGATGTCATGACAATTGCAAGAGAAACCAAGAGGCACTAAAGATTAGAGAACCTTTTACGCCAAAGTGCGATAGGGATGTATCTTGAGCGAAGTAATCAGGCATGAAGTCCCGATCGCAATCAGGGCACTGAAGACAGCCAACATTTATGAGATCAGGAATGGCACGCACATTCTCGTTGATACTGGAATGTCACCTGCGTCAGTCGAATTCCTTTTGAGCAGAGGAGTTGACCTTGCACAGATAGATCTCGTGGTGCTCACGCATCTGCACGTTGATCATATTGGTGGTGCACAGGCCATCCGTGACAGGTTCGGCACACCTATAGCAATTGGCAGCAACGACGCAGCCCGAATCCAGAGGATTCAGGCCGACAGGGATGAGTTTGGAAGATTTCTTGCCGCCGAGCTTGGGGCAAATGGCACTCCTCATGACATTCTTTCAAGCATTGTTGACAGGCACTCGGTACTCGACAACATGTCACTTTACCACAATATTGAGATAGACAGGGAACTCAATGGAGGTGAAAAGATAGGAGACGGCATAGAGATACTCAGCAACCCAGGCCATTCACCGGGCTCAATTTCCATACACGTAAAAGAAATGGGGTATCTTTTCACTGGAGACCACCTTCTCCCGGGCATAACTCCAAACATAAGCTTCTACGATGAGGATTCTGACATGCTGGGCCTATACATTGACAGCCTTAAGGAAACCCTCAGGATAGACGCAACAATGGTTTTCCCGGGCCATAGGGACCCATTTATCGAAGGCAACAGGAGAATAAATGAAATTCTGGAACATCACAGGGAGAGGCTCAATGAGGTACTTTCTGTCGCAACAGGCTGGAGCACTGCCTTTGAGGTCGCTTCACGAATAAGGTGGAGCAAGGGCAGAACTCTCGATTCAATGAACCTCATGGAGAAGAACTTCGCAATAGGCGAAGCAATATCCCACCTGAGGCATCTCGATGCGATAGGGGCAGTGGACAGGAAAGAATCTGGAGGAGTTCTGAAATACAAGGGAACTGCTCAGGAACTAAGTTCCCTGTAATCATCGGGCATAAGCTGAATTTTGCCTGCCTCCAGAAGTTCATCAATGTGAGCCGGGTTTGAAGATTTTGGAATTGCGTAGGCCTTCTCCATAACATATCGTAGAGACATCTGCACTGGGGTAACGCCGTATTTCTTAGACATTGACAGAAGTTTGCTGTGTCCCATTGTTCTGCCTTTCATGATTGGGGTGTATGCTATGACATCAACATTGTTTTCTTCACAGAATGGTATCAGTTCCTCCTCAGCTTGCCTGGTTCCATAATTGTATTCAATCTGGTTTGCGCAGATCCTCGTGTGCTCAGTAGCCTCCATGGCCTCTTTCAGTTGCTGTACATCGAAGTTGCTCACGCCGATGTTTTTCACCACACCTGATGAAACAAGCTCCTCAAGGGCTGAAACTGTCTCTTTTATAGGGACACTGGGGTTTGGCCAGTGTATGAGGTAAAGGTCTATGTAATCAGTGCCCATTCTGGCAGCACTCTTTCTAGCGGACTCCACGACTGATTCATGCCTCAGGTGGTTATGCCAGACCTTGGAAATGATAAAGATATCTTTTCTGTCATAACTTGAAACGGCTTTCCCCACAATCTCTTCCGTGTGTCCTGACGCGTACATTTCTGCAGTGTCGATCACGTTAATGCCATGATCAATGGCATAACGGATTGCCTCAACGTGTTTGTCATCATGCCCATGTTCTGGAGTTTGGCCGCCACCCATACCCCAGGTGCCGATCCCTATATCAGAGACTTCGTGTCCGCAGAGTGTATTTTTCATGACCATGAAAAGAATAACAGATTAAAAAAATGAGGGTCGTTGGGAAGAAAAATGTTCAAGCGGTTTCCAGATACGAGTGATCCGGAAGGTCTTTTATGTTGAGGTCCGGATGATCTGACTGCCACTGGTCAAGAGCTTCCTTTCCATCCAGATGAATGGGATCAAATTTAGTGGCGCCACAGCTGGGGCACTTCATTGCGAGTTCATTAAAAATATGTGGCTTGAATAAGTCAGTAGCAACGAAGATGTGCTCAAACTCAACTCCGCAGTTCTTGCATT
The DNA here is from genome assembly GCA_021811525.1 of Thermoplasmata archaeon. The sequence continues at coordinate 2,663 of JAJZOK010000132.1, forward strand.
TTATCTTCCATTTGTGGACTTTCTTTTCCATGGAATTCCATAGCCCCTTAACATTATTATCTTTGCGGGGGCCAAAATGCAAAACCATTATTTTCAGGCATACGGTACAAGGTATGTGTATAACCCAAAACCCTTCCCTGTGAAAGATACAGATAGGCTTGTGGACTTTGCCAGGAAACACAATTTTGGTTTCCTATTCTCCATGTCAAATGGTGTACCTTCAGTGGCCGCAATCCCGATGCTCATAGATGACAATTTCAGGAGCATTCGGGGACATCTCGCACTTGCAAATGGAATCTGGAAGGGGCTTGACGGGAAAGAGGCCCTTGTTGTATTCCCGGGTCCCAACCACTATATTTCACCGGTATGGTATGGGGAGGACCATGCTGTACCGACGTGGAACTATGTTGCAGTCAACGCAACTGGGAGATTCAAGGTTCTCATGGACCCAATGAAAAAGACAGAGATCCTGGATGACCTGACACTTCATCACGAAAAGCATTTGGGCGGAGAGTGGGCCGCTGATTGGGGAGATGAAAAATACAATGGGATGCTCAATGCAATAATTGCCTTTGAAATAGAAGTATCTAACGTGGAAGGCAAGTGGAAGCTGAGCCAGAACCACCCCAGGGACAAATGCTCCAATGTATCACGGAACCTAAGGCAGCTGAAGACTCCGCAATCATTGGAAATAGCAGACTTAATGGACTCTGTCTGGGAATGAAGGCCAGTTTCTTAAGAAGAATTAACTCATTTTCTCATTTGTCAGACACACAAAAAATGTCATATTCAGGTTTTTTCTGTTAGTTTATGGAATTTCCAGCAAAGGTGGGAAAGAAGTATGTCATACAGATTCCTAAAAACATCAGGGATTTCGAAGAAATATCTGAGGGAGATGCGGTTATTGTAACACTTCAGAAGAAGGACAGCATTGAGAGGGCCAAGGTCAGGCTCGAAAGCGTCTGGGCGAGAATGTGATTTCTTTATTATTACAGGATAGGACTTTACAGGAAGTTACATTGTAGATTTTTTACTACAAAGAAAACATCCAGATTATACTGCGTGAAATACTACACGTCAGAATGTATTTCCAAACCAAATCAGTATTGGACAAGCCATTAAGCAACTCAATTTTCCTCACTTCAGACTATGATTGCTCCAGTCTCAGGGACAAGCTGGCAGGAATCTTGCGTGGAAGGAGGATTTTCCTTATACCATTCAACTGGAGGCTTGGGGATACAAAAACATCTCTTGGCAAGGCACACGTTGGCTTGAAATGGCATTACATTGAACTAAAGGAATCAATTGAATGCAACTTCGAGGACTTTGATGGAATAATGCTCAAGGTTCGCACTGACAATTCCCACCTAATGGAGTTTGCCATTGGTGACATAAAGGATGTACTCGTTGGAAAGAATAATGCCTTTGAAAGTGCTTAACTCAGTTCACAAAAATTAGTTCTATTGTCATGAATATATAGTTTTAAGGGCTACATCAGTACTTCCATCCCCGATTCTGCCAAAAATTTCGTTTGCTGAACCATCATAGAATTGAAAAATTGGTATATGGGCATTCATGTCCAGTGAACTTTAGAAGTGGAATTACTGAGAGATAAAATGGCAAAGATCAGGAAAGGCGCAAGAATTCATGTAACGCCCTACAGGGTAGAGGGCGGCGACCAATTCACTTCCATAGGATTTCCCTGCACTCATCCTGCAAGGACTGCAGTCTAACCCAAAAAGCCATTCCTTGCACGTGTTTAAAATTTTGACAGATATGTTGTGTGGCTTATGGCCCAATCCTGTTATTGCTTCAGGGTGGGCATAGAAGACATCAAGGTCGTAAACGCACTTATATGCAATAGCTGGGAAATCAGAGGAACTTGAGAGAATACTAAATCTGTTTCAGTTTTTCAATGCAAATTTTGCCATCCTCTGCGGTGAAAACCACCACATTGTCGTCCTTCGTAAGTTCCAATTTCTCAGCAACTTTCCTGGGAAGTGTAATCCGCAGGGAATTGCCATCCCTGCTCTTAATATGGGCAACGTCAATTATTACCTTCTTTCCCTGTTCCATTAGGTTTCAATATTTAAAACCCTAAATACGTCTTTCGGAATTTTTAATACATAATTTTGATCGATTTTCATTGGGAATAACTGAAAAAATATAGACTAAATCTTTTATTGAGGAGATGAATTTAGACATTAGCCTACTCGTATTGCTTGCTGAACAGGATTGAATTGCAAGAAGCTGATTTCCATCTCATTCAGTAGAAATCAGCATGATTGCGAAATTATAAATGCTACAAAAATTATATATTAATATAACAGAATAACTGATATGATGAAACGGATAAGGATTGTCGTCACGGCAATAATGGCTGCAACCATTGTCATTTTTTCAGCCCTCACAGTCTTCTCGTACCTTGCCCTCCCCCATATTATCTCGCCGGAGACAAATAATGCGTTCAGGAATTACGTGAATGAAACTGACCCTACTGGGATGGGTGTTTTTAACTCCTCAATTCTTGGCTCTGACGCTGAGTTTGCATACGCATTTTACATGACAGGAAACAATACAACCTTATCTAGTGGATATAGCATTGGTTTCCAGGTCATCATTTCAGTGGTGTCAGAAAAGCTTTCATATTCAGCCGGGGGCTTTTCAGGGCGAATCTCCGATCCCTACGCGGACTATGGGGTGCAGCATTTTATAGAGTTAAACTACACTGCGAATTTCAGCGGGAAGAACCCGTTTCTCCCAAACGGTCAGGCGATAAGCCCCAACGGCCGTATAGCCTTATTTACTTTTTTACTTGGGGGAACACCCATTACAATGCACTCTACCTACAACATTTCCTTCTCCATAACCCCAGAACTCATCATAGGGCCATACACTTTCTCCGGAGAGCCACACGAGGTAGCCAGCATACAGAAGATCAGGAGTTGAAACAGATGGTGGTGGCGCAATAAAATGAAAACAGGAAGAAAATTCCTTATCATCTTAGGGGCACTAGCATTGGCTACACTGATTACCGCATCATCTGTTTCCTTTGAATACAGGCCAACTGTATTCAAAACATATTACCCGGGATATAACAGCTATGAGCGAAATTTCAATGTTACATTTTCCCCTTCAGTTCAAAACTGGTCAATTAACATAACAGAAGATGGCCACAGTGGCAGAGTATATCTTACCCTAACAGGCGGTCTGATTCCATTTCGCAGCCAGTATGAAAACAATTCGTATAATCTCATCAAGGGAACTGTGATAATTTCTGCCATTGCCTCCCTTTCTATTGCCAATGTCACTTCAAATAATTTCCTTTCAAGCCTTACTTTCTACGTAACCGATGCTTCCCTTGCCACAAACAACAGCACACTGATTTTTCCCCTTGATGTTGGTAACTTTTATCCAAGTGGCATTTCAATTTACAACAACAACGTTGTAACTTCTTCATCAGGAATATCGATCTCAAGCTCTGAGCCTGTCTACAATTTAGCGCTGCTGAAAGGATGGGTAAGTTTCTGGTTGAATTTCACTGTCGTGCCTGTGGTAGTTTACGGGCCCTTTTATACAACAGGAACTCCAGTGCCGGTTTCAATTTCTTGGGCTGATTATTTCGTCAACCAGTAATTCTAGAGGTTAAATTGATCTTCTTATCTTTGAAGTCGATGGAAGATAAAACAAAACCTCTGACAATTCCACTTTTCATCTATTCTTGGAAGAGAGCCTAAATTGCTGCGCGTGTTGTTGCTTCTGTGTTTCTAAAGGAAAATTATGGGGCTGATCGGGTTCGAACCGATGACCACCTGGTTATGAGCCAGGCGCTCTACCTAGCTAAGCTACAGCCCCATGCGCCGTTGGTCGGATTTGAACCGACGACCGCTCGATTAACAGTCGAGTGCTCTACCAGCT
>JAJZOK010000137.1 GCA_021811525.1 Thermoplasmata archaeon
CAATAGTCTCAATTGGGGTGCCGATGATCCTCACCGGATATTTCTCGAAGATTCCCTCCCTCTTGAGCTTGAGTGCAAGGTTGAGTGCAGTCTGCCCACCCATTGTGGGCAAGATAGAGTCAATTTTCTCCTTTGCAATGATCCGCTCCACAGCCTCAACGCTGATAGGCTCTATATATATCCTGTCCGCGACGCTGTGGTCTGTCTGGATTGTTGCCGGGTTTGAATTAAGCAGAACCACTTCAATGCCTTCCTCTCTCAGGGAAAGGCAAGCCTGTGAGCCTGCGTAGTCGAATTCAGCGGCCTGGCCAATAACGACTGGCCCTGATCCGATGACAAGCACTTTCTTTATAGACTTATCCAGGGGCATCAGCGCACCCCCAGATCCTTCCTGATGTCCTCAAAGAACCATTTCGCGTCCCTTGGCCCGGGAGAGGCTTCTGGATGGTACTGGACACTGAATATAGGCTTTTCCTCGTGCCGGACCATCTCAACACTGCCATCATTGATGTCCCACTGTGTAACCATGAGGCCAGTGTTTTCTAGGGAGTCCCTGTCAACGGCATACCCGTGGTTATGGGTTGTGATGAATATCCTCTTTCCGTCCGTGACTGCATGGTTTGAGCCCCTGTGCCCAAACTTCATCTTCATGGTCTTCCCTCCAAGTGCAAGGGAAATGAGCTGGTGCCCAAGGCAAACCCCATAGATGTGGGTGTCCACTGACCGCTTTCTGATAAAATCTGCAACCTTTGAAAGTGACTGGTGGGAAGGATCTCCCGGGCCATTGGAGATAAAGATTGAATCGTAATCGTATTCAATCCTGTCAAAGTCCGAGTTGTATGGCACAACATATAGATCTGCAAGCATTGACAGTTCCTTCACCAGGCTCTTCTTAGCCCCCACGTCAATAAAAAGAACCCTGTGCCCGCTCTCGCCCTTGACATGATAAGGTTCCGAGCAGCTGACCTTTGCAACCACATCCTCGTCCATTGGGTCCGGAAATTCCCCAGGGACTTCAGGTGAAGAGGACATGTATGCACGCATCACGCCCTTTTCCCTTATCTTTCTCACCAGGAGCCTTGTGTCCACCAGGTCTATGCCAGGTACCTTATGCTCCTCCAGCAACTGGTTAAAATAGAGCCAGCTCTGGTCTATGACAAGCTTCGCGTGCGCATCTCTTGCAACCACTCCCGCCACCTGCACTGAATCGCTTTCAAATAAACCCATTCTCAGGGGGTAATTTGCCACGGTAGGGCTTGCAAAGGTGAGAATCTGGTTCCTGTAGGACGGGTCAGTTATGGACTCCAGGTATCCTGTCATGGAGGTTGTGAAAACAATTTCACCATAGGAATCCCCGGCGTAGCCAAATGCCACTCCCTTGAGGACCGTCCCATCCTCAAGGATCAAGTACCTGTTCATTTCATTGCCCCCACGGACTTCCTTTCCTTACATATATTCAAACTGGATTTCATGAAAATCAACTTGACTGTTTTGCATCCTGGTATCAAAACAAATAAACCGGACGGAAATACTGCGCTCCAAACTCCATTTCCGGTTCCGTATTCCAAGACTGTTCGGGCTTGAAGATACAAGAGTCAGATAAAACCATTTTGCTAAGCTATCTCCTAAAAACTGGCCCAATTTGTTGGACCCCTTTTGAAATCTGAGGTTTTATCAATGCCTGCATACGCCAATAGGGCCGCCAAACTTGATATTTCCATCTTCAAAGAAAAGGCGGGGGATGAAAACTTCAACGCCATCGTTCAATGCACCATAGAATTCCCTGGAGAAGTCAGGGTCTGTCTCGCTGTTTGGAACGAAGCATTTGGCGGATTTCCGGAATGCAAGGACAATGAGCCCGGACTTGCCTCCATTGGCAAGGTGCCTCCTCAGTAGTTCCAGATGCTCCCTTCCCCTCTTAGTGGGAGCATCAGGGAATGTAGCTGCATTGTTCCTCAGCATGGTGCAACCCTTGACCTCAATGAGAGTATCCTGCCACTGGAAATCAATCCTGTGGTTTCCGACCGCCACCTCCTTCCTTATGCCTACAGGGAGGAACCTGGATGCAATCTGGGAGTGTACCCTGGTGTCGGTAAGTATCCAGTCATTGCCGTCGAGGGCAGCGGTGACTGAGTGGGATGTCCTGATGCCTTTTGTATTCCTGATAAGAACTTTGTTACCGGGAAAAATCAGCTCACGGAGGCGACCCGGGTCGTGGAGATGACAAGCGACAATGTTTCCATTAAAACCTACATTGACAAGAAACCGGTTTGGCCTGTCTATGACAGTGCCCTTTACAAGCGCTTCAGAAAAGCTGTAAAGGGTCTCCCCAATTCTTGGAACCTGGATGATTTCCTCCAATCCCGCCATTTCGCACTTGGCATCCTAGGACTTTGAAGGTGAAGACATCAGCGTGTGCTGGCACTCGGGGCAATATTTCTGGCCTTCCTCTACCTCGCATTCGCATTCACACGTCGGGCTGCCTATTTCTAACTTGCAAAAAATGCACATAGTTTACAGGATTGTTTCTATGTATATAGGATTTGAATCTTAACTGCGAGTTTGTTGCCTGCGGCCTTAAAAAAAGGAAGTGTAGGGAGGCGGAAAGAACATTCACAATCACTTGATGAGCCCAAGCTTCCTGCCTGACTTGCGGAATGCCTCTATCGTGTAGTTGATGTCATCCTTCGAATGGACAGCAGAAGGCATCAGCCTGATTCGTGCAGCTCCAAGTGCCACTGTTGGGTAGACAATTGGAGATGCAAACACTTTCTCCTCTTCATATAGAAGCCTGCTGAGTTCGAGGGTCTTTTTCTCGTCACCAACCATGACTGGAGTGATTGGTGTCTTGGTGTTTCCAGTATTGAAGCCTATTTCGTTTAGCTTCTCCCTGAGGAACCTGGCATTATCCCAGAGCTTTTTCAGCAGCGAGTCGTCCTTCTCCATTATCTCTATGGACTTTAGCACAGCAGCAGTGTCCCCTGGGTTCAGGCCACTGCTGAAAAGGAATGGCCTGGCTTTCCGCTTGAGGTATTCAATAAGGTCCTCTGATCCTGCCACAAAGCCCCCCATTGAACCGATAGCCTTGGAGAATGTGCCCATTTCTACATCTATCCTGTCAGAAACCCCGAAATGGTCGCAGATTCCTCTCCCGTGGTCCCCCAGCACACCTTCTCCATGGGCATCGTCCACATAGCTCATTGCCCCGTATTTCTCGGCTAATTCCACAATTTCAGGAAGCGGAGCAAGATCGCCATCCATTGAGAAAACCCCATCGGATATGACAAGCGAACGCCTGTATTTTTTCACATTCTCCTCCAGTTTTGCTTCAAGATCTGCCATGTTCAGGTGTTTATAGACCCCCCTCTGGGCGCCACTCAACCTGACGCCATCTATGATGCTTGCGTGATTCAGTTCTTCGCTAAGGGCATAATCTTCCTTGCTTACGAGCGATGGTATTGTGCCGGAATTCGCTAGAAGGCCGCCCTGATAGACAAGGGCTGCTTCCATATGCTTGAATTTTGCTACCTTCTCCTCCAGCCTGAAATGGATTTCATTTGTGCCTGCAATGGACCTTACAGCGCCTGCGCCGACGCCGAATTCCTCAATCGCATCTATTGCAGCTTTCTTTACCTCCGGATGGTTTGCCAGCCCTAGGTAATTATTGGAACACATGTTAAGGACCCTGTTGCCCTCTATCTTGACCCAAGCGCCTTGCGGCGATTGTAGAACCTTAATGGGAACAAATCTTCCTGCATCCTTCATCGCCTTTATTTCATCCCTCACCCATTGTAAAGAAGTCACATTTATCACTGCATTAATGCATGGAAATGGTTTAAATTTCACCATTCCCTCAGAAAAGTGTTTCCAGTGGACTTTTTTGCATTGTATCGGGAATAACCGGAAATTGCCATTTGCCCTGGAGAGGCATTAGTTGTGCCAACATCCAGTGTTGATGCTCGATGAGAAAGTTGGGGCAATCCGCATGAAGGAGGCAGAATGAAATTTGGGGTGCCTCAGAGAGGCACCTTTGTTCAGGTTCCCCTAAAGTTAGAACCGGTTTAGATGATTTCCAGGTTGAAGGGTTCTATGAGCTTCATGCTTGCTGCCCTCTTGTAGTAGAGTTCCAGAGCCTTTCTTCCCTTTTCCCCAAAGTCTATTGACAGTGGGTTCACATACATTCTGATGAATTTTCTCTCAAGCTCCATGTCAGCGTACCTGGCATACTTGAGGGAATACCTCACTGCAGCATCCTCGTTGTCCATGGAGTATTTGATTGAATCCTCGAAATCCTTCTTGTACTTCATTGCAACATCCTTTCCAAGGGATTTCTTGATTGCATTGAAGCCAAGTGGAATCGGCAGGTCGCCTGCGTATTCCTTCCACTTCTCATACAGGTCAAGCACCTTGATGAGCCCCTTGTCCTGGAAAGTTAGCTGCTCATCATGTATGAGAATGCCAGCATCAACTTCCCCTGAAAGCACCGCCTCAGGGATCTTGTCGAACCTTACCTCCCTGAATTCTTTGGGTTCCGGGCCGAACATCTTGTACAGCAGGTAGGCGGAAGTGAATTTTCCCGGGACAGCAATAACTGCCTTTGAAAGGTCAACATTCTTCCTGGCCACAACGGCTGGCCCATAACTGAGGCCAAAGCTTGCTCCCGAGGTTGTGAGGTAATACTTATCATGCACCTTGGCGTAACCATTTGCGGATATTGCAGTTACATCGTAGAGCTCTCCTGGTGCTTCTTTATTGAGTGTCTCTATGTCTTTTACAACCTGGTCGTATTCAAAGGCACAGGGTATCTTCTTCTCGAACATTGCGTAAAACATGAAGGAATCGTCCGGGTCTGGGGTGTGCGCTATTACGAGTTTCATGAAAAGGGAAGCACTTCATTCAAGAATTGCTTTTCGCTTTATTCGCGAATAATTCAGAAGTGAAACAGTTCGAAATATCCTTGATAATAACAGGGAGTGAAATTATATAATGGATAGGAATGGCATACACCTGAAATTCTGGTGATTTCATGAAGAAGATCCTCATTGCCTTCGGGGGAAATGCCCTTTTGAGAAATGGAGATGATAGCACTTTTGACTCCCAGCTTAGGAGGGCCACAGAGGCATTTGAGAGGATTGCAGGCATAATACTTGACAACAATGTTATCATCACACATGGAAACGGGCCACAGGTTGGAAACATCCTCCTGCAGAACGAAACATCCCAGAAGGTGACAAAGCCAATGCCGCTTCATGCGTGCGGTGCAATGTCCCAGGGCCTCATTGGGGAAATCCTTGCAGAGGCCTATGACAGTGTTAAGCTGAAACATGGCCTTATGAAAGAGGCTTCCGTGATACTCACCAGGACCGTCGTGGATAAGGATGACCCGGCATTCATCAACCCTTCAAAGCCAATTGGCCCTTACTATGACAGGGAAACAGCTGATCACCTCATGGAAACCAGGAAGTGGCAGATGAAGGAGGAACCCAACAAGGGATACAGGAGAATAGTACCGTCCCCAGTGCCAATGGATATAGTTGAGCGTTCTGCCATATTCAACTGCCTCAATGATGGTTTCATGCCAATTTGCACAGGAGGCGGCGGAATACCTGTTGTGAAGTCGCAGAGAGGCTATATGGGAGTGGATGCAGTCATAGACAAAGACCTTGCTTCATCTCTACTGGCGAGGATACTTGAAGTGGACAGGTTCGTGATTCTTACTGATGTAAACGGTGTGTACAGGAATTATGGTAACCCAAACCAGGAACTTATTTCTAAAATCAGCGCAAAGGACCTTGAAAAAGAACTGGAATCCGGAATGTTTCCAAAGGGAAGCATGGGACCAAAGGTTATGGCTGCACTTGACTTTGCCAGGTCAACAGGAAAGCAGGCAGTAATAGGATCTCTAGATGATGCTGGAAAAGTTATTGAGGGAGAAACCGGAACACTAATACAGTGATCCGGCTATTTTTGGACCTTTAGGTAATTCTGTGATTCTTCTTTGAGCTTTCCGGATATTACGAAGTCCTTGAGCACCCTTTCAAGATGGCCATTTGCTATGTCCAGATCGTACTGTTCCTTCAGGAGCGCCTTTATGCCAGCTAGGTTAAGCTTGGCTGTCATGGCCTTCATTAGCAGGTTGTCGAGGTCCTCATACACATTCCATGGGAAAATGAACCATGTCCACTGGTTCTGGTCTACAAGCTCCCCGTAAAAGTCGGGCACAAATTCTGACCTTGTGATGTGGAGCATTGTTGCAGTCTTGATGTCAGCCGGTTCCTGGCTCTTTACAAAATCATAGGCAAGCTTCATGCTCTGCCCCGTGTCAGTAATGTCGTCAACGATGAGAATTCGCTTCCCCTTAAGGTTGAGTTTTCCCGGATCGTTGAGCACAGCCTGGCCGCTCTTTGTTGCGGTTATGCCCCAGTGCTCTGTCTTTATTGAAAGGAGATCCTTGATCCAAAGTGAATCTGATAGTATTCT
>JAJZOK010000048.1 GCA_021811525.1 Thermoplasmata archaeon
CCATGGAGGAACTCTAATGGAAATGGCTGTGAAGAAAGGAAAGGCCGATGATACCCTCATGCGCCTGAAAAATGCTGGCTTCAATATTGTTGAAATCAGTGAAGGTGTCAGTGAGATGCCAGTGAAAGTCAAAGAGAGGATTGCCGACTTTGTCCATTCCAATGGAATGCGTTTGATAGTTGAAGTTGGGAAGAAGAATCCCAGAAACCAGTTGAGCCTTGAGGAAACTGTGCAGAAATTAAATGAATCCGTGGATCTTGAACCTGAGTTCTTAATCGTGGAAGGGAGAGAATCTGGAAAAAGTGTGGAAATATTCGATGACCTTGGCGAGATCAAATGGGACTGGGTGAACCGGATACTGGAAGAATGCCCAAAAGAAAAGATAATGTTTGAGGCGCCACTAGAAAGGCAGCAGGTTGAGCTGGTCATCAGGATTGGGGCCAATGTGAATCTTGGAAATGTTTCCTTCAGCAGTGTTGCGGCACTGGAGACGCAGAGAAGAGGCATGCGGGGAGACACGTTTGGCATTCTCGACACTACCGTGAAAGTGAATGGCCCACCCTCCAATAAGTTCGTGTACTATATTGTGGCAAACCATGGTCCCATCGACCAGTCCTCAATTATGGATATGACGGGGATCAACAGAAAGACCCTTCAGACTTCCCTGGAGGAATTGATTGAAACTGGCCTCATAAAAGCGAATCCTGACAGAAAGGACATGAGGCGGAGGATTTACTCCCTCAACACTGGATTACAATAATTTGGAAAAGAGAAATTTAGATGTTACATAGCTAAGCTTTTAGATAAGAAAGATGATTAGACACTAAATGGCAGATCATAATGATCTCCGGATGCGCCTTGATTCCACAAATTTCTACAGGAAGTTAAAATACCTGAAAAACGAAATTGAGCGGTCTAGAGGTAAAATTCCATTCAGCATATTTGCTGACCTTTTGAATCGCACTGACGAAAAGATCAGGACCATGGAATATCCAATATGCCAGATGACAAAAATCACTGTTACATTCTCCAATGAACTCAACAGGGAAATTTCCACAAATGAATGCATAGCCGCCCTTGCGGATGGGAACTCCCTTGCCAATTATATTTTTACAAGGTACCCTGCCGCAACGGACTACAAGATGGATTCCATGGAGCTGACTGGCACGATGCAGAAGAATTATGCAGAAACCGCCAGAAAAGAAGAATCAGCAGTGAAGTTTGAACCGACGCCGACGAAATCAACCCAGGACATTCAGGAAGAAGTCAGGAACCTCAATGAGAGAGTGGACAAAATGGAGAAGACCATGACTGAGGAACTTCCGAAGATTAACAGAAAGATGGATGACCTCGAAGTGAAAATGGACTACCTCTACCACTTCTTTGTCAAGGAAAAGGACAAGGAGAAGAAACAGTAAGGATATAATCCTCTTCTAATTCATCCCCAAACGACTATATAAAATTCAGACAACTCTGATTTTCCACGTGCTCCTCATCTGAATGTAATAATTGATTGGAAATTCAAAAGCAGATCCGAATATGTTTCCGATGAGCGGCGACAGGTTGAACAGGACAAACAGAATGTACTGAATGATAACTGCGAGTATTGTGCCTGCCATATTGAGTATTTCGAACTTCAGCATCCTGTGAAAGAATCCCAATGCTCCTGAGGTGTGCATACCCTGGTTCCTGGTGGTCCAGAACTCATCTATGGAGAATTCCATTGCCACTCCGGCAAGAAAGGCAGGCGTAACTGCAAGGAGGTTACTCAGACTGGCCACATGGAAAAGCACATAGGTCGTGAATTCCACGAAGAGGAATCCCACAAATCCTGAGAATGCATATTTTATGGATCGATGGAAATTCTGCTCGACAATGCCCTTTAGAATTCCATATGCCTCACCACTTCTCATCCTTGATTTATTTTGTATAAGGCTATAAGTCTGATTCCTTGGAAGTTAAGGTTCTGTGCCAATAATAAAAATGTTAAAAATGCGGATTAAAAATTTGGGGGGAAGAAGTAAGTTTACCTCTTCTTCCTGAACATGTAAGCACCAAGGCCCACTACCACCGCACCAACAGAGCCGATTCCCATGTACTCGTAATCCCTGGCGGTAAAGCCGTTTGAACCTGTTCCGTTAAGTGAGACATTCAGGGAATAGGTCTGGCCAGGCTGCAGGGTAACATTCCTGTAATAACTGGTATACCCGCTGTCCGTTACAACAACCTCGTAGGAACCACCTGTCAGTGATACGTTGAAATGGCCATTTGAAACTGTAACGTTCAAGCCATTGACCATTATATTGGCAGCTGATGGCAACAGGTTGCCCACCAGGTATGCGTAATGGTGGAAAGCTATGTTCAATGTGGTATTTCCAGTTACCGTGAACTGGCCGTTTCCATTGGATGTGTAGTAATCAGTGCTGTTGTGCACGTAATAAGAAATGGAAGTTCCATTGTTCACGGCAATGTCAATATATTGTGCTGAAACATTGTGCAGTGTTCCGTTGACAGAAACCTGCCAGGCGGATCCAGCGGGTAAGCCGGATTCAGTGAAATTCACTTCGTAGACGGGAGTGTATTTTGCTGTGGAAGAAGTGCTGTTTGCCCCGGTATAACTGTATGTGCCGGAACCGCTGCCCACGTATCCATTAACGGCAGCATAACTGTATGAGTATGTCTGGTAGGTTGCATTGACGATGTTAAAGGATATGGAAGTGCCATCAGAAGTCTTGGTATGGCCGTTAAATGTGGCCGACCATACTGCACCGTTCAACAGGCCAGTTTCATATACTGTAAACTGCGGCCTGAGCCATGGCTTGGCCAGCGGATATTTATCAGCAATTCCCGCATTGTCTGGTGTGTATGATGTGTCAAATATTCCGTCTGATCCGTTGAGATTCTGCAACGGCCCGGAGTGCAGATCGGTTCCGGCAAATGCAGCATAATAGTTGCCGCCAACAGGATAGGATGCGTTAAGCGATATGTTTGTGTTGGCAACCCCAATGCTGTCAACAATTTCTATGGGTACGGCAGAGGCATTGAAGAAATCATTGTGGTAGACTGTGGCATTGGAAACCCCACCAAGTAACCCAACATCAATAACGCGGCCATAGAAATAGTTCCCTGTGATGCTTAGGTTCCCCTGCAGTTCCCCATCTATGCCGAATGTACCATCCCGAAGACAGTTGAGCGTATTGTCAAAGATGTGTGCATCATTTACGCTGGAATGATATCCTCCAAAACCAATGCCGGGGTTGATATATGATATATTGTTGAAAGAAATCGTTGTATTGTTTCCGGTACCTAAAATCCCGCCAGTTCCGTATATTGTATTGTGGGATACCTGAAGTCCCGTTTTGACCGAACCTATGACTGAGGGAGTGCCTGCAAGGCCAGATAAAACAGGCCCAGTAACAGTGTTTCCAATAATGCTCAGGCCGGAGGCAGAGTTGCCCCGGTAGTTGATCCCCACGAAATAACTGGAGTTAAAAAGAGAAACATGGGGGAATTCAAATGTTACGGCATTTCCACTGATGCTGAGGTTACCGAAATTACCTGGAACTCCTATGTTCCCAATTCCGTTTGCCAAACCCGGATTCACCTTGTCGAATGATAGAGCCACACTGTTGCCATTAATGATGTCGTTAAATCCACTGAGCGCAATTCCAGTTATGGGATCCATTGTTGAATTCAGTTTGACAACATTGCCGGAAACCAGAGTGTCTGTTGCATTGAGAAGGATTCCATATCCCCCCGTTACTTTCATGTCAAGGGTGTTCTCAGAAATAGTTACGTTGTCAGTATGAATGGGTGTTGTCAGTAGTGGACCAGGAAGTGCAGCAATTCCGGAGGAATTCCCGCCCGTAAGGTTGACCACATTGCCTGTGATTGTGTAATTATTGCCGGTAAATGCAATCCCCGAAGAAGCAGTGGATGAGGAAGAACCAACATCCGTAATATTCACTACATTATGGGTTACAGCAACATGGCCGTTGAGCAGATATATTCCATTTGCCCCCATGCCTGAAGCATTTACGTTTATCTTATTGCCCGATATTACCCCGGCAGTATTCTCGAAAGCTATGAGATTAGGAGGAGACACTGACGTACTGCTCCCATAAAGCGTATTATCCTTGAATGTCACATTGTGGGGGCTTTGGGTTTCTACAAACATATTTGACAAGAAGCCCGTCATTGTACTCGACACATTCAGGCTGTTTCCTGAGAATAATGTGTTGTTTGCAGCTGAGGTCAATGCTATCCCGGAGCCAGAGAACTTTGAATCCAATACCTTGCTGTATTCGGCACCCAATACAAGGCCGGTGGAACTACCAAATGAGGTAAAATTGTAAATTGTTATGTCAGAACTCTCTAACGTACCTTGGGATGGGCTGGAAAGAAATTCCCCTCCAACATACATATTGAAGAAATTGGAGTGGGCCACCGAATTGGAGATGTTGATGTTATGTACGTTCTCAAGGATATGGAAGCCAAAAAAATGCGAAGAAGAGGCCACATTGTTTATCATGTCATTAGAGGTATTGTTCAGGAATACACCGCTGCTTGGTTCAAAGGGCATCTCGAACCTGGGTTCCGCGGGCATACCGGAATTGGGGTTCGCAGAAGAAGCAATAAAATTAGCAACCTGAACGTGAGATGCATTCATGACTGTAATGGCACCAATCTGTGAAGCATAATATGGACTGACAGAATAATTTTGTCCATTTAATACCGCACCGCTGTGAAGGATGGTCAGGGTACCATTTATCTCCCCATCTAATATATAAGAGTTCCCAGATTGTGTTATGGGAATTGTACCCGGATTTGGGCCCTGCAATGAACCGTTGGGTTCAATTGTTACGTTGCCCGTGTAAGTGGACCCGCTGGTGTTAAAAGAATGAGCTGTCATTTTGGCCTGTGAAATATCTGTTGTGGAAAAGCCCAACAACAGCATTCCAACAATGAACGCGATCAAGAAAAACTTGTGCTGCACAAAGGGGATGAACATTCGATTGCGCAATAAGTTAACTAGATTATTTATCTAGAATATATTTGACTGATTAATTATTTTAGCATATTATTATATTGCTGGAAACACCTTACCATCTTCAGGTTTCCCATGAAATCCAGGAAAAACGGGATGGAAAATCAACCCAGCTATCTTTCTATTCCATCAGGCTCCGGTGTCAGGGCTATTTTGTGTTCTGCTCATAGGTATGACCACTATCCTTCGTCTTGTAAATGAAACTATGGCAGATCTGAATGTGGTAACCGAATTGAATTCCACCTGAAGAGGCGGTTGGTTTGTCTTGAAATTTATTGTCATGGTCTGATCCTGTTTGTTATATTGGTCCACGGTTATGTTCTCCACATCTTTTATGTCATAACTGCCTGAATCCGGCGACCCACGAAAAGTAAAGTTCGGGCCGCTGAATTTGACCACAGAAGTTGCCGTTCTCATCAGAGTGGGGACAGCCAGTATGAGAACAAAGAAAATGAGAAAATAGTACATGTTTGACAGATAACCATTATATTCAAGAATAAAGAAGACACCGAGGATAATAAATCCCACAAAGGTGCTCATCTGTTGCAGGATGCCACTGCCGGCGACCCTTATTGTTTCCGGAGCCTGCCGTGGTGCCTGGTCAACGGGCTGGGGAGGGGAATTTTCGGGTACTGTTGCCTGTTCAGCCTCCTGTTCTATATTTTGCGGAGCGGAGGGTGCACTTCCTGACCCTGCAGGTTTGGGGTCTTCAAACATGAAACTTCCGCAGTTCTCACAAACCGCAGCAGAAGAGGGATTCTTATGCCCACAGTTTTTGCAGACAACCTTAGCCATGATGATCCTTAACTGAATTTTCGTTTATAAGGTGATCTCTAACTGACCTGTTTCTCCAGATCGTTTTCCATGATATAGTTAAGGTAAGTGTGGTTTCCAGGCCTGAAAGCATCACGGTATACAATTTTCATGCCTGTTCCGTGCAACAGGGATTCCACTTTATTCTCGTCGTAGTATTCGAAATATCTAGTGTAGCTTGAATTTGCAACATTTCTTGTTTCATACCCTTTCCCCTCAATGAGACCCAGGAATAATATTCCACCCGGGCGAAGAAGGTTATGTATCTTTTCTAGCAATGTTTTAGATTCATCATAAGTGAGATGAATGAGGGACGAATACGCCCATATTCCGTCATACAGTTCTGCCAGATCCAAATCGCGCAGGTCAGCCTGAATGGATTTGAAACCAAGCCGGGAGGTCATCTCTACCATTTCCTTTGACCCATCAATGCAGGTCACACTCAGGCCTTGCTCCCTCAGAATAAGGGAATCCCTGCCAGGTCCGCTTCCCAGGTTAAGGACATCTTTTCCATGAAGCCTGGATACGAATTCCCTCACCGTTGCAGCGGGGAACTTCTCCCAGAAGTCCCTGGTTTCTGCGTCGTA
>JAJZOK010000039.1 GCA_021811525.1 Thermoplasmata archaeon
AATCATTTGCGAATCTGATTTCGGGATACCTGTTTCTTTCCTCAGACATTATCATTCTTGGAATCACCTATTTATTTCATAAGATGCAATGTTATTAAAATAGTTTTGTAGTGTTTTAAGCGAAATGGGATGGAAGATTAGTAGTTTTGATACATACATTGCGTTGAGTTTTTGCATGTTGCCGATATTCGCTGTTATAGGCTCTTTAGAAATTTTTAATATTTAACCATTCCCGTATTTGTTGCTTTAATTGCAACAAAGGTATTTCACATGTCTTTTTTCATTTGGGAGCTAGAAAATAATGGGTTATATGAAAGATTACCTCGGAAATTGTCAATTTATTTCGCTTACTGAGCTAAAAACGACTTAGAACTTTTCTACGTACCGTAACATGTAATGCATGAGACATATTTACATGGTATTTCATAACAGTTGACTTCTCCTTTCTTATATTGAAATCCACTGTCAGTTTGGTTTTTACAATGGCGGTCTGATGAATAAGTTAATTCTTGCAGAGGTCTGCAAGCGTAGCAAAAATTAATATCAAAAAGATCAATGCAGAGCCAAGCGGGTGTGGTGTAGCCTGGTAACACGCGAGCTTGCCAAGCTCGTGCCTCGGGTCCAAATCCCGGCACCCGCATATTTACATTTTAGCAATTCTTCTATTACAATGGGTTCTTTGGAATAGGATTAGGCTCACTGATTTGGTTCCATGCAAATTGACCAATATAATTCACTTTACAGTCAGCGTTAAGATTAAAAGCATCTAGCTAAAAGAATCAAATGACCTTCAAAAATGTTGAGTGAATTGGTTTCACTCAAGGAGTTCTTCCCTGACAGTCTCAATTTTAAGGTCTTTTCCCGAGTAATCTACATAGACATTTTTCAGCTTCAGGTATTCTTCTATGCCGTACTTGCTTCCCTCTCCGGCCTGCCCAGTTAGCCTGAATCCGGTGTGATACCCTTGGGAAGATTCTGGGCCAGGCATATTGACATAAACTTCTCCAAACCTGATACCTTCTAGACTTTTAAAAATGAGATTGGGGTCCTTGGCGAACAAATATGATGCGAGACCATATTTGGAATCGTTTGCATATCTGAACATCTCATCCTCATCGTCTATTGGCAAAGCGCCAATAACTGGTCCAAAAACTTCTTCCTGGAAAATCTCGGATTTCTGGTCTACTCCTGAAAACAGTGTTGGCATGTAGAAGTATCCGTTCCCGAATTCTCCTGACAGGATTGGTTTTTTCCCGCCCGTAAGAAGCTTATACCCATTTTCCTTGGCGTCTTCAACAAACTTTTCAGTGGTCTCCAGAGCGCCTTTGTTGATTAGGGGCCCCATATCAGAAGTTCTTGGGTCCCCTACCATAATTTTTGATAGAGACCTAGTTATCATTCCAATGAATTTGTCATATATTTCACTGTGGATGTACAACCTTTCAGCTGCAATGCATGACTGGCCGGCGTTCCATAATTTTGCCCAAATGAAAGTCTTCAATGCATTCTTTAGGTCAGCATCTTTCCAGACCATGAATGGGGCTTTTCCTCCCAATTCGAGAATAAGTTTTGCCATATTAGATGAGGAATGAGACATAATTCTCTGGCCAGTAGAAGTAGATCCTGTCATGGTAACGAGGCCAACCTTCTTGTGCTCAACGATAAAATCGCCAATCTCTGAACCTTTCCCTGTCACAAAGTTTAGCACACCCTTCGGAACTCCCGCTTCTGCAAATTTTTTGACTATCCATTCCGCTGTAAATGGGGTATCACTACTTGGCTTCAGCACAACAGAATTGCCGGCCATCAGTGCGGGTGCCAGCTTCCTTGCAACCATAGCAGCAGGAAAGTTCCATGGAGTCAGGGCAACTACAACACCATATGGGATTTTATGCTGGAAAATCTTTCTCGACGGTGAGTCTCCCTCAACTATATCGCCAGTTATCTTCCTTGCAAATTCAGCGTAGTACTGTAATTGATCTAAGACACCGTCGGTTTCCTGCCTGGCTTCGATGGTAGTTTTTCCATTTTCTTCCTGAAGAAGGCGTTCAAGTTCTGTTCGTGATTTCTCAATGAGCTCTCTTGTTTTGTAAATTACTTTAGACCTTTCCACAGAACCTTTTGAATACCACATTTCAAAGCTTTCATCAGCTGCATCTATTGCAGCTTTGACATCTTCTTTAGTGGCAGCCGGAAACTTGCCAAACAGCCTCCCAGTGGAGGGGTTGTATTTCTCTAGTTCATTGTCATTGCTTGAGTTGACCCAATCGCCGTTTATGAGCAGTTTCATGATATTTCCATGGTGGCATGTCATAAATGTGTTTTCAAAATATGGGATCAAGTTTTTTTTGTCAGGGATTTCTTAAGACTCGGGTTTTGACTTTTTCTGAATCAAGTTCCTTGATCGTTGTACCCGCAATCCATTTTGCTGATTTCGATTCTAATTTCTCCAGTTCCCTTGCAAGTTTCATTGCTGATGCATGGTTCTCACGGGAAGATTTACCTATGACCCTGAGAGCCCAGCAAACAGCTTTCTTCACGAAGTTTCTCTCATCTAACGCACTGGTTCTTATGCAATTTAAGTAATATTCCACAGTATCCTCTTTCTGAAATTCAGCGACGTCTAGTTGTGCAATAATTGAAAATGCTGATCTCTGGACGAATTCCTCTTCTCTTGAATGCCATTTTTCTATGGCCTGTGAGAAGATGTGTGAATTTGCCAGCAGGTTACCTGCAAAATGATCACAGATGTCCCAGGATTCTATTTTGTTAACCATCTTTTCCGCTACAGGCATGGTTAATTCATTAGATGGAAATACGATAGTTGATAGGATCATTGCCTCGTGTATTCCGGAAGACCACAATTTCAGGGCAAGGCCCTTTGATTGCACAATTCCCCCTGAAATTTTCCTAATTTCATGAACTGGTGTTCCAAGTGCTCCATCACTGTTTATGGAAAAACGCGCCATGTTCTTCAGGTATAGGTTGTTGGAAACCGCTTTGAGGGCGTCTAAGATTTCCAAGATTGATTCCAGTTGCTTATTCTGTTCAGGCAAAATTACACTGCAGTGCCCATATTTGTCCAGTTGAAAACTCTTTTCCTCAGTGTGCCGCGAAGGAGCAGCGAGTTAAGAACAACACTTGTTGAGCTCATGCCCATGGCAAGTGCCGAGAGAATGGGAAGCACGGAATAGATCTGCAGACCGAATAGCGGAACCAGAGCCCCGCCTGCAATCGGTATCAGGGCCGAATTGTACCCAATCGCCCAGAAGATGTTCTGCTTGACTTTCCTTATGGTTTGTCTGGAAAGGTCTATTGCGGATAGGACCAGCATTATGTCATTCTTCGCAAGAATAACATCCCCGGCTTCTTTTGCAACATCTGATGCCTCCGGCACTGCTATGCCAGCGTCAGCAGTTTCCATGGCCACTGTGTCATTTATTCCATCTCCGACAAAAACCACAAAGTCACCCTCTTCCTGGTATTTCCTTACAATCTCCGCTTTCTGTTCAGGTAAGCATTCAGAGTGGTATGAGTCCAGGGAAAGCATCTCAGAGATCCTGTGTGCTTCAGACTCCTTGTCTCCGGTAACTATTGTTGTTTTTATTCCGCGGACCTTAAGTTCTTTTATGAGCAATTCTGATTCCTGCCTCACAACATACCTAAAACTTATGTCCCCGATATTCTGGCCATCCAGAATTACTTCAACAGCTGATTTCAGGCTGCCGGTTGATCTTACAACCTCTACAGCCTTGCCGGCTACTGTCCCTCGAATCCCCCTTCCCGGGGTCTCCTTTATATCAACAGCATTTGAAAGGGGAATTCCTGCATCCAGAGCATACATCACTATGGACTGGGCTACAGGATGGTTGGAGTTTTTTTCAAGCGTTCCAGCAAGGGAAATTAACTGATCCCGGCCGATGGAACTGCGGACTTCGGATACTTCCGGAAGTGTTCTGGTAAGTGTCCCCGTCTTGTCAAAAATGACCCTGGTAACACGGGAAATCCTGTCGAGAGCACCGGTGTTTTTCACAATGAGGCCATTTTCATATGAAAATGTAGACGAAATGAGCATTGTGATAGGCGCTGCAAGGCCAATTGCGCATGGGCATGCTATAACCACCACTGAAACAAATGCAAGAACTGGTATATCCCACTGTCCGGTTTGTCCCACGCTTATGAAATAAGCCCATAAAGCGGCAGAAATACTTGCCGCAACCAGTACTATTGGAACAAAGTACAACGAGAAGACATCCGCAATTCTCTGAATTCTGGCACGACCGGAAGTGGCTGTCTGGAGCATTTCATATATCTTCCTTATGGTGGAATTGCTTCCCGATTTCAGCACAAGGACTTTTATTGTGCCATTGAGGTTTTTTGTGCCTGATATTACTCTGCTGCCCTCTTTAGCCAATACAGGTTCCTGCTCTCCTGTTATTGTGGATGTATCTACATCTGCAGAACCTTCCAAAACCACTCCATCTGCGGCCAGAATTTCGCCGGGCTTGACTAAAACTGTGTCGCCTTCCCTTATGGAATCTGATGGGACCTCCAGAATCTCAGAACCAACAACTTTGTGAGCCATGCCCGGGATGAGTTCAAGCAGCTTTGATGCAGCATCGCCGGCAGATTTCTTGGTGATCGTCTCGATGAAGTTTCCAGTGAGTATAAGGGTAATAATGAAAGCGGATGCATCGTAGTATGTGGATGATTGTGAAATCAATCCTGGATCCAGTGTCACCACGAGTGAATAGAAAAACGCAGTCAGAGTTCCAAGCGAGATGAGGATGTCCATGTTCCCCATCCTGTTTCGGATGGATTCGTAAGCTCCCCTGTAAAATCCAATGCCAGAGTAAAATTGCACAGGAAGGGTAAGCCCGAGAAGAATCCATGACTTAAATGCTATACCGGGAACGTAAGTGAGTGCAAGTACAGGAACCGAAAATAACCATGCAATGGTCAACTTCCATCTTATTGCCCTTACCTGTTCCTCAGGGGACTTGAACTTATTAAGGCAGTCTGTGGAACAGAAAAAATAATCCCTGCCGTCTTTTGTAAGTTTCAGATTTGAAGTATCCGGAACAAACATGCCGCAGACAGGGTCTGTTGGCATATTTTCACCTTGTAAACTTCAGCGGGTTTGCGTCAAACTTCTCCTTGCAGTGAATGCAGCAGAATGAGTAATCCTTCCCATTATAGTTCGACTTAAAGCCTGTGTCGTCTGATACTGTCATGCCGCAAACCGGATCTACCATTTTTGCCATAATTTGAAATCGTGGAAGTATACATAAGTATTTACTTATCAAAATGGCTAAATCCTTTAATTAAATTTACCAATATGAAGAGAAATCTCTCCGAACTTGAACAAAGACTTGTAACAATATTGAGGGAGAATTCAAGAAAATCCATTTCAGAAATCGCGGAGGAACTTGATGTTTCCAGAACCACTGCGAGGAAGGCCCTGGATTCACTCCTGGAATCAGGGAGAATTAAATCCTTTACAGTGAGCCTGAACGATGATGAGAAGGACATTGCCGTCATTCAAGTCGAGGATATCACTCTAATCCCAAAGAACTTCATTCTGGAAGATTTTGAACTCATTGACGGCAGCCATTTGCTTGTGGTACATTATGAAAACCTTCTGAAACTTGATGAAGCAAGAATCAAAGATGTGAAGATTGCAAAGAGGAGAACTCTTGGTGAGAACCCTGGAAGGATGACACACCTTCACTGTGACCTCTGCGGAAACGACATACCGAGAGACCCTATCGCGGTAAAGTCCAAAGGGAAAACCTATTTTGCGTGTTGCCCTGGCTGCGAAAGTACGCTTAAGAAGAGAATCGCAGTTGTTGAACTTCGGGATTAATGGGAACATGCCATGACAGTAAGAATTCAGAGGATCTATAGCAAGGAAAAGCAGGAAGGTTTGAGGATCCTTGTGGACCGCCTTTGGCCACGTGGAGTTACCAAGGAGACAGCAAATCTTCACTCGTGGTTCAGAGATGTAGCGCCCTCCAATAACCTTAGGACACAATTCTCTCATGAAGCTGGCAAGTTCGAACTTTTCAGAGAAAGATACCTGAAGGAACTAAGCAACAATCCAGAATTCCAGAGATTGCTGGAAATATGCAAAAATAATGATGTTGTATTGCTCTTCTCAGCTACTGATACTGAACATAACAATGCTGTGGTGCTGAAAGAAGCAATCGAAAAGGAAATGTCATAAAAATGGTCACTGACTCTGCGTCGTAAGCCTCATCAATTCCAGCTCTTTAAGAGTTCTTGCCCTGAGAGACCCTGGTGATTCATAGGGCTTATGAAGCTTGCCCTTTTCCAGCATCCTGATGAGGATATTTTCCATCTTTCCCCCACATTTGCAGGTTGCGCTTGACTTGGATGAAGGTACTGAAAGTATTCCCATGCACTTGCTGCACCTGAGCAGATTCTTCCTCCCTGAATGCTTTCCCCTCTTAGTGAGGGGTATGCCATTGAGTTCGACTATATCCATGGCGAAATCATATGGATGTGCGGAAGCTATTGATGTCCCGACACCGAAAGCTTCAGCACCAGCTGCCTTTAGCTCTGCCAGGTTCTCAAGCTTGAGGCCCCCTGAGACCATGATTTTAACATTGCCGAATCCCCTAAGGTCAAGTTCCCATCTTACTTCCCTGACAATATTGGCGAAGTTGCCTCTCCTGGAGGACGGGGTGTCTAACCTGATGAAGTTGAGGTCTGGAAACATTGTAGCAGCCTTGATGGCTGCAAACTTCTCATCCATGTAAGTGTCAATTAAGACAGTCCTCACACCTTTCGGGCCGGCAGCTTTTATAGTCATTTCCCACGCCTTGTCATCGCCAAAAATAAGGGACAGCGCGTGAGGCATGGTTCCCACTGGCTTCTGGTCGATGAGTTTTCCTCCCAGAATTCCGGATACTCCATCCGCACCGCCAATGTAGGCCGCCCTGTCAATCATAGGCGAAATTGCGGGATGCATTCTCCTGATGCCGAAAGAAAAGAATGGTGTCTCGCCAAGGACATCCCTTATTCTTGATGAATAAGTGGAAATGCCCGTAGACTGGCAGATAAAGCCAAGGATGGAAGTCTCGAATTCCCCGAAATCGTCATAGCTGCCTTCAATCCTGATGACCGGCACGGGATTTCCAGCCATATCCCTTGGACTTAGGATAGTGCCCTCCGGTATGGCATATACATCCACATTTTTTCCACTGAGAATCCCAAGGACTTCATTCAGGCCAGTGAAATTGACCCAAGGGTCCAGGGGTCCTGAAAGAGTTACCTCTGCAACTACATGTGCATCATGCTTGACTCTAGAGGCTGCATTGAGGCTCCTTTCAAAGTATACGTCTGATGCCTGACCTGCCATTATCTCTTCATAAGTTGCTGAACTCAGCCCCAAATGCCGATCCTTCTCCACCGATGTCTTAGATGCCATGCTTTAATTCCTCCAGGGCTTCAGCGGATGTTAGAAGTCTGGCCCCGTAGTTTCTCTTCATGGATGATATTGCCTCCAGGTGTCTGTCTGGAGATATAGCCCCGCAAAGATCTGAAATTACGTTCAGTTCATAGTACCTGTAAAATGCACCAGCCACCGTATGCTGCACGCAAATGTCAGTGCTGATTCCAAAAACATATAGCGTACCAATGCCCAGTGCGCGCAAATAACCATCCAGGTCGGTGTCGTGGAAGGCATCAAAGTGCCTCTTTGTTATTCTGTAACCAAGAATATTTTTGAGAGAATCCACCTGCTGGCAACCCCAGGTCCCCATAATGCAGTGTTCTCCCCATACCTTGAATTCGGGGTCATTGGGAATGTGGGTATCAAGGGTGAACACGATTTCTGCCTTTCCTTCCAGCTTCTTCAGGAAGGTTGCAATCTTTCCTGAAACTGCGACCGAGTTTTCAGAGCCAAATATCCCAGATACAAAGTCATTTACTATGTCAATAACAAGAACAGCGCTTTTCATCACAACACCTAATCCTTCCACCAGATAGTTTCCTCTCCACGATCCTCAATTGTTATGCCCATTTCCCTAAGGTTCTTCCTAATTTCATCTGCACCAGCAAAATCCTTCTTTTCCCTCATTGAACGCCTCAGTTTAAGGAGAAGGCCAACTAGAGATTCACTGGTGGAATCCCCTTTCTTTTCAGGGATTATCCCTGTGAAGCTATCAAGCCATTCGATCGCTTCTAGAGCGAATTCCTTTTCAACAATTGTTAAATTTTCTAATTTGGAATTCCAGTCATTTATATTCATTAGTAAAGTCTTGAAAAGGTTCCTAAACTCAAAACCGTATTCAAAAACAGTCTTTAGTTGTTCTATATATGGATTTTCCCCTCTTTTTACTCTATGTTTCATTTCAAATTTCAGTTTTTCATAAATAGTTTTTATTGTGCTAATATTTGCCCTGGCTTCATTCATCAGCTCAGGGGAAAAGCTAACAGTGGTCCTGAACTGGACATTGAGGAGGGCATACCTAAGTTCTTCAGGGAGGTAATCCTTCAGGACGCTCCTGATGGTGATGTAGTTTTTCAGGGACTTGGACATTTTTTCCTCGTTGACATTGAGCATTGCACTGTGTATCCAGTATCTGGCCAGAAGTGGCTGCCCACTGATGGACCTTTCAAGTGCGATCTCCGCTTCGTGATGAGGAAAAATCAGGTCAGTTCCACCACCATGGATGTCGTATGTTGGCCCGAAGTACTTCTCAGTAATAGCCGTATCTTCTATGTGCCACCCTGGCCTCCCTCTGCCCCAGGGGGATTCCCAGTAAGGTTCTCCCGGCTTCATCTTCTTCCATATGACAAAGTCCCTTGGATCATGCTTCTCTTCAGTGGATTCCACCCGGGCACCTGCCCTGAGAGATTCCGGATCCTGGCCAGAGAGTTTCCCATAGTCGGGGAACTTTACAACACTGAAATATACCCCATCAGATGTTTCATATGCAAGGCCCTTTTCAACGAGGATCCTGATCTGCCGTAAAATCTCAGATATATGGCTGGTAGCTTTTGCATAAAAATTGACACTGTCTATCTTCAGAGTCTTCATGATATCCATATATTCTTCAGAATATCGATTTGAAATGACATCATAAGGAACATTCTCCTCATTTGCCCTGTTGATGATCTTGTCGTCTATGTCCGTGATATTCTGGAGATAGAATACACTGTAACCCTTGACCCTGAGGTATTTCACTACAGAGTCAAAAAATGTATATGTTCTCGCATGGCCTAAGTGGAAACTATCCTGAACAGTGGGGCCGCACACAAATACCTTAATAACGGCACCGGGGTCAAGCTCCAGCTTTTTTTCCTTCCTGGACAGAGTATCATAAGCCAACATTTATGCTGGTATATATTGAGGCTTTGCTAAAAATTTGTCCTTTTCAAAAAGTTCACTTCTGGGATCCGAAAATGGCATCATGATTTGCATTCAAAAGCGTTTTTACCCTGTCAGAAAGAGTTTTGGAGCCAATGCAGAGAACCTCCTCCTTTTCAATGTCGATCACGGAAATGGTTGCATTCCTTATTTTCAGGCCATAGCTTTCCAGTTCATCAAGGCCAAGATACATGGAAATAGCAGACCTGATGGGAAATTCATGGCTAACCAAGATCCAGTTCCCTTCAACTTCGCTGAATACTTCCCTGAACCTTTTCTGGTGTGATTCCCAGGTTTCCATGCCAAGTTCCTTCCTGCTGAGCCTAGGTATTTGGTGCATAGGGGTGTTGTTGAACCGGCCCATGCCTGATTCAACAATGCGCGGTTCCACGAATTCAGATATCCCGATGGTTGAAGCTATGATTCCGGCAGTTTCCCTGGCTCTCTGCACAGGGCTTGTTGCGATGAAATTAACTCTTATGGGGGCAAGTTCCTGAGCTGCTTTCCTTGCCTGGTTTCTCCCTTCCTGAGTAAGTGGATAGCCGGTGTAATCTGCAGATATTATGTTCCTTACGTTTGTCTCACTTTCTCCGTGCCTGACAAGAATGGCAACACCCACATATACATATTAAAGACCTGATATTTAAATTACCTCAATACTGCTCCCATTATCTGGAGATTTCCAGCATTTCAGCCTTGCTTCAATAATGATTATAAGGGGATCATGACTTTTCCATAAACTGGAAACCCAATATTGCGGTGTAAATCATGGTTGACAATGAACATACAAACAGGCTCATTAATGAGAAAAGCCCCTATCTGCTTCAGCATGCACATAATCCCGTAGACTGGTATCCATGGTCTGAAGAAGCTTTCAGAAGGGCAAAGGAAGAGAACAAGCTTGTTTTCCTGAGCATAGGATATTCCACCTGCCACTGGTGCCATGTCATGGAGAAGGAAAGTTTTGAAAATGAGTACGTGGCAAGGGAACTGAACGACCTTTTTGTTTGCATCAAGGTTGACAGGGAGGAAAGGCCTGACATTGACAGCGCATATATGACAGTAAGCCAGATGATGACAGGCACTGGAGGGTGGCCACTCAATATTATCATGACGCCGGAAAAGGTCCCGGTGTTTGCACTAACATACATACCCAGGGAGAGCCGGAGAGGAATGGTGGGAATCATTGACCTCACCAGGCAACTTAAGGAGCTCTGGACGCAGGGCAGGGAGGAAGTGGAGAGAAGGGCTGAAGAAGTCATGAATAACCTGAGGAGAGTTACACAAAGCAGAAAGGGGGAATCTGTGAACCAGGAAACCATCGATGCCATGATTTCACAGCTTAAACAGAGCTATGACAGTGAATATGGCGGTTTCGGGAATGCCCCTAAGTTTCCGTCGCCACAAAATCTCATGTTTCTCCTGAGGGCATACAGGAAATCCGGGGACAGAGAACTCCTTGAAATGGTTAAGAAGACCCTAATTTCAATGAGAATGGGGGGCATTTATGACCACCTTGGATTCGGGTTCCACAGATATTCAACCGATGCCGGATGGTTCCTTCCCCATTTCGAGAAAATGCTCTACGACCAGGCACTTCAGATGATGGCCTATACTGAAGCATATCAGGTTACAGGTGAGAAGCTGTTCAGGGATGTGGTTTACGAGATTGCATCCTTCATGGAGAGAGAAATGACTTCCCCGGAGGGTGGATTCTACAGCGCAATCGATGCAGACAGTGAAAACGAGGAGGGAAAGTTCTACACGTGGAGAGGGACAGAGATCCTCCAGCTTCTTGGGAAAGAGGAAGCTGATATCTTCATGTCGGTTTATAATTGCGATCTCTCCGGAAACTATATTGAGGAGGCAACCGGAAGGAATACTGGCAAAAATATACTTTTCCTGAACCGTACCCTTGAAAGTGAAGCTGGCAGGCTTGGTCTGCCTGCTGAAGACTTAAAGCAATTGCTAGACAGGAGCAGGGAGAAACTGTTCCAGTACAGAGCAGGAAGGACACGCCCACATCTAGATGACAAGATACTCACCGATAATAATGGCCTGATGGTTGCAGCTCTGTCCAAAGCACATAAGGCATTTGGAGAAGAGGCCTTCCTTTCTTCGGCGAAGAAGGCCGCTGATTTCCTTCTCGAAAAGATGTACCGTGATGGGCGCTTGCTGCACAGGTACAGGGATGGGGAAAGCGCCATCAACGGATATCTGGATGACTATGCCTTTTTTGCATTCGGCCTCATAGAACTGTTCGAGAGCACAATGGATGTGAAATACATCGAGGTGGCCAGGAAACTCTCAGAGACGGCAGATTTACTGTTCAAGGACGAGAAAGAGGGAGGGTATTTTGGTTCACCTTCTGACGGGGAAGTCCTGCCGGTGAGGATGAAAGAGGGGCACGACGGAGCAATCCCATCCGGGAACTCCGTCCAGATGTTGAATCTACTGAGAATGGGGACAATTCTCTCTGACCTCAGGTTGAAGGAAGCAGCAGATTCAGTTGCAGATGCATTTTCATCGGATATTCAAAGGGGAGCCATGTACCACTGTTTCATGGGTATAGGAATCATGTACTCCTTAAATTCAAATTATCTGGTGAAGATCGGGGAGAAACATCCCCTTTCCAGGAAAGCCCTGAAGTACATGCAGCAGAAATACGAACCCTTTGCTGAACCGCTGTTTCTAAGCGATGATAATTCAAGACTGGTTGAGATATTGGGAGAGACTTCTTCTGCAGGAGATGCACACAGCAAAATACTCGTCTGCATAGATAAGAACTGTTTCCCACCTGCGGAAAACATTGAGAAGCTCAAGGAACTAATCAAGAATTGAGATATTATTAAAATTTAAATTTTAATTGAAAATTATATTTGCTGGTTCATGGTGAATGTGGCGATTGTTCCCTGGGTCTTGAGGTCCACTATCCTTACCTGGCTGATGTTCTGGTCTCCATGAACATTAGGTACGCCCGAAATCAGTGCTACTGTGGAAACACCGAAGTATTGCGGGCCCTTAACAGTTATATTCCATAACCCTCCAACATTTGAAGCGTTTGGCTGATCTGCTGATAGCAGGTCGTAATATACGCTGTTATTGGTAGTTGTAATGACCATCTGCACCTCAGAAAGGCTAATGTTGCCACCGTACTGCACGACGTACATCTGGTAAACCGGCGGGCTATTGGCCACTTCATTGACTTGAATTGAAGCCTGCGGTGTTGAAATTCCAAGGAAAGTAGTATAGCCGCCCAAGATTGTATAAAGAGTGGCAGCGAGCACTACGGTTATTGCTACGAGCAAAATTGTCGCTATGATTGGAGAAACTGCCTTGTCATCTTTGAGTATGACTTTTTTCATTTGCACCACACTATAGAGTAAAATCTATACCTTAGCTCCATACTTAAAACTTATCACAGTTAATACGAAAAATTCGCCCTAAGACCTACATAATAGAGTGGCGCCTGGCCAATACCATGGGGAATTTCCAGTATATGTATGGTAGGATGTATCTAAGCTTGCAGAATTTTGTGCATAAATGCCTTTGGAACCCGGATTACTGTGGATTGAATTTCCTTATGCCAGTTTCTGTGCAGATCCCATCTATGAGGTCATGGGGAACCTTTTCAAAATACCTGTTCCTGCAACTGCCGTCATCCAATCCCAGTTCTTTGCATGGATGTTCTCTAAATTCAGGATAGGTGTCCATTGTCCAATTTTGCTCTTCCTTCATTCCTAGGCCAATGGCATAGTTGCACTTCGAATAGTAGTGCATTGTGGAAAAGAGTGGGAGGGTGCCAGCCTTGTGTATCAAGGTGCCATCGCCAAGCAGGGAATCACAACCTGCGAGGCATAAATCTGCCTTTCTGCATGCTTCCCCCATTGAGGCATCTGTGAGTAGTATTGACCTGAGCCCGTTCTTCAGCAATTCCTTGTGGAGATAAACCCCCTCAAACATAGGCCTGCTCTCCAGCACATATACCTCACGGATCCTGCCTGAATACCTCAAGAATGCCGCAGAAACCTGGGAACTTCTGCTAATTGTTGCCACGCTTACCTCCTTACTGAATAAGGAACTGATTTTTTTAAGTGCCATTGAACTCTGATGATTCATCCTGAGCTGGATTTCCTGGCATTTAACTGCAATATCTTCTCCATCATCCATGGTACTAATGAGCTCTAGGGCCGTGTTTCTTACAACCCCCATTCCAGTGAAATATGCGTAAATTCTTTTTGCGTAAGATTTCAGTTTTATATAATCTGATTTAGAGAAATCCTCAAAGAACCTGCATACCTTAACAGCCAAATCACTAGAGCCGGAGACGTTGTCTCGCATGATTTCTTCATACCTGGCTTGAATTGGCGTTAGAGATGACATACTTCACCTGTTTCAATGGCTACGCCCTTTAAGGGTTCAGCAGGTTACCTTCTGCGACAATGAGCCTGGGTTGAGAATCTAGCTCAAACGGATCCTTGTCCCAAACGGTAAAGGAAGCAAGTTTTCCCTTCTCAATGGTTCCAAGGTTGTTTATTCCGAGAATTTCAGCTGGTTCCCTGGTGAGTTTTGCAATTGCCTCTTCCCTGGTCATTCCAAACTTGAGGAAGTGCCTCATTGTGAGGAATAGGTTTCTTTGCAGAATGACGGGGTGGTCTGACATCATGCAGAACTTCACTCCAGAATCCATAATGAGCTTGCAGTTTCTCCAGCTTTCATGCTTCAACTCCACCTTGTACGGGTGGGAATCAAGAGGGCCGTATACCAGAGGAATACCCCTTGCCTTCATTTCTTTCAGAACTTCAGGCCTGTAGAAGTCCATGCCGTGATTTATTATGGCCTTGAACCCGAATTCGTCAATCAGGCTCATGAGGACATAGGCATCATCCTCCCTGTGAAGATGTGTCATAAGCCTCTCTTCTCCCTTTAGGATTCTCATAAAGACTTCATCCAGAGGCTCAATCTCGTCCTGGACCTTCTTTCCAGCCTCTATCATTGAGAGAAGTTTCCGAGCTTTAATGAGGCGCTCCCTCAGAAGTGCTATGGCCCCCATCCGCGTTGATGGGCGCCTGCCTTCCCATTCCTTGGTACTTCGGGGATTGTATCCAAGCGCCGTCTTTATGCCTATGTCCTGGACAAAAGCCTCCTTGATGTTTGAAGCAAACGTCCTAAGTAACACAGCTTTCCCGCCTATGGGGTTTCCGCTGCCTGGCAGGACCACAGTGTAAAGTACATTGCTTTCCACAGATTCCCTGAAGGCGGTATCGTCCATGTAAACGCTGTGAAGGGCGTTCACAAGTGGGTATATTGGATCCATGTGTTCATTTGCCTCATCCTCTCCTGAAGGTTCTCCTGCCCTGGCCATGCCAATATGTGCATGTGCATCTATGAATGCTGGAGTCACGACACCCTCTGTAAGGATTTCACCTTTGGGCTTAGTCGTGCTTATTTCAACTATGTCTTTCTCGAAGCCTATGTAAACATCCTTCAGGATCTTCCCATTATTGTACAGGGTTGCAGCTTTTACATACTTCATATTACATGATGTGATCCTTTGTATTTTCAATTTTTGGAACTCTTGATAACCTGAATGTTGCGGAACAGCGGAATTTTTCCCCTGGCGGAATAGATACTATGCCAATTCCGTTGTTGAATGCATCCGGGGCGGCACTCATGGGCTCTGCTGCAATTGACCCCTTGCCGGCAAATTGCCCATTGTACAATACCAGATATGGCATGTTGTTATTTTCTAAGACTATTCGCCTGTCCCCAGCAAAAAGCACTGGCGTGCTGTTTGTGATATATGTGTTGTCAAATGGCAAACCGCCTTTGGAACTGAGGGCCTTGGGTTTTATGGCTGTTATGGTGCCATCAGGGAAAAAACCCGATTCGAAGTTGAGCCGAAGGAGGTTCTGTGTTGACTCTATGGCCCAGGAATCCTTAAACCTGAAATATGGGTGCATTCCTGCCATGAATGGCCCGTTAACGCTGCCCTTGTTCTCAGCTTCGATATGTATGGAGAATGAATTGGAATTAATTTCAAATTCCAATTTCAGGGACAGTTCTGTAGGATAATTTGTAGTTGAGAGCTTGATGGTGAAAATTCCTCTGTTCTCCCCTGCCTTCTCTGTAGCCCAGTCAAGTTCTCTCGTTAGGCCATGGATGCTGTGCTCCCCGCTGTTCTTTGGTAGCAGGTATTGCTTGCCTTCCCATACATACATTGCGTTTCTGACCCTTCCCGCATAAGGAAGCATAATGGCCATTCCACCATGGGTCTGCACTCCGTCCTCACTGGGTTTCAGAATTTCAAGGCCATCCAGAACAAGGGATTTTACATAAGCGCCTTTTTCCATTATTTCCACTGAGCTTCTGCCATCTGCAAGGATCAAGATTTATCTCTCCTGTATTGAATAGGAGTTTAGCTCTCTTAACTTTTTTCCGATTGGCCTTCGCCCAGTGCACTCAACCCAAGGCAAGTCTAATACCCAAGCATACTGCAAATCGCTAACCTTAATTTTCATTTGCCCCTACTGGGATGTTGAAAGAAATTCAGGTCTTGGATGATGTATTCATATCAGAACTCCACTGCATCTATCTGAGGGATATATCAACCGCTGTTGTTTCCGATCTGCACCTTGGCTTTGAGGAAGAAATGAACCTGCATGGCCTCTTCCTTCCAAAACTCCAGAGGGAACATGTCGAAGGCATGATTGACCGGATCATTGAAAGGTACAACCCCGATAGGCTCATAATAAACGGGGATTTCAAGCACGAATTCTCTAAGAACCTTCCTCAGGAATGGGATGATATCATGCATTTCATATCCCGCTATGAGAAACAGTTGAAACTCCATTTTATAAGAGGGAACCATGACAATTACCTTATCACTATCCTGAAGAGAAAAAACATAGAGATCACCGAAACGTTTGAGGATGACCGATATTATATCTACCATGGGGATCGGGACCAGAAATTCAGGAAAATTACAATTCTTGGCCACGAGCATCCCTCACTTGTTCTCAGGGACAGAGTCGGAGGAATGTTCAAGATTCCTGCGTTCGTGTTCAACGAAGAATCAAAGATCCTCATTACTCCAGCAATGAGCTTTTTCTCTTCTGGCACAGATGTTGCACAGAGCCTTTTAAGTGAGGAACACTTTACACCGGTTCTTAGACACACAGATTCCAGCAAGTTCCGGGTGTATGGGGTTACCGAGGAATTCGGTCTTGTGGACTTTGGTTACCTCAAGGACATACAGGCCACCAGGCAATAGGAAATTTATTGCCCTTAATGCATTCATTTACTCCCCGAAATAAAGAACAAAATGCTTAAAGACCTGCCATATCACCTAATACTTTTAATAAAACCGTGCAATCAACGGTAAAGCCCTGGTAGTGTAGCGGCCTATCATACGAGCCTGTCGAGCTCGTGACTCGGGTTCAAATCCCGGCCAGGGCGTGTAATTCATCCCGCCTCTTTTAATCCTGAATTTTTTAAGATTAATTGATTTTGATATTTTATAAAAAGTCCATTTTGCTTTTTTGAATTATGCAATCATGAATTAATTCCCATACTTAGGTCGATACAGCGCTTTGTTATGGATTCTCATTGGACAAGGCATCATTGAGGCTTACAAGTGACTCAACGTAATTTATATGGTCAGATCTGGCAGGCCTCTTCCAATTTTCGCTGATTCCTTTGAGAAACTGGATATGGAGGCTGTTTTCCACTATGTAGTATGAGATTTGTTTTTCGAGAGTTATTTCCAGTTGAAGAAAAATTGGCCCGGTATAGCGTTTTATCACTTCATTAGAAAAGTCCATGAAGAATTTCGATTTAATCTGGAATTCCACCAGATTGTCTTCTTGGCTGACCACTTCACTTTTTGCGTTTCCTTTAATTGAGGGAACCTCGGTCTTAAAGATGAGCTTCTGGCTCCCGCCATCAGAAAACTCTTTCGGGACGTATTTACCTAAGTTTTGCATCACACCCTCATTCTGCTTCCTAATTTCTTCGGGATGATATTTCCAAGCTGTACTCACCAACAGGAATTGCTCAAGGCTGTTCCCATTCTTGGCATATAGCTCAAGCAGATACGGGAGTCCCTTGGGTTGGGGGCCAGAATAGATGAAGTTTTTAGAGAATATGTGATCCTTGGTTAGAAAATCTATAATTATGTCATTGACTTCTTTTGCAACCGACCTGTGGTATTCAACGCTAACGTAAACATCACCCTTGCTGTGGAATACATTTGGATCAACCCGGCACCCGGGGATTGAATTTATGCGCTCGTAAAACGGAATTACAAATCCTGGAAACTCCATTTCCAGGATTGTATTATGGACGTCTGATTTTTCACCTCCGCCCCATGATGCAAGAAAGTTGTGGAGGGAGTCTTTTTCTGCCTGGGTAGGTTCAAACCCTAAGTTCATGTAGGCTTTCAAACCAGTACTGTCTCTTGTTATAAACAGGAATCCGTCTCTCACAACTGAGTTTGAATCAGCCAGATTCAGCTTCCTCGGCATGAGATTTGCTATCTTGATCACCGAACAGCAGTCTAAGACCTCTTTGCTAAACACTGAAGATACCTCCATCAATTTTGAACTCTTTCCTGATGTCATCAAGCCTGTTGCAGAAACTGGCTCCGAAAAGATATTCCAGCCTTTGCCTTCCAAGATTGCACAAGAACCATACAAGTGACGGATACTGCAATCCGAATGGAGGGTTTTTCTGGCGAGAAATTGACTCGTCGGGAATAAAATCCTGAGCAGGGAATGTCATTCCTTCAGATTCCAGCACAGTGTTCTGTACCACGCTTAGAAACCACATTGATGAATTTTTCAGAAGTTCCTCCGGAGGCAGTTCAAAGTATTTTGGTTCCATTCTTGCCTCCAGGTACTGTGCTTTAACCTTCCGCAATTGCTCCTCCAGAGACCGAAGGAATATTTTTGGGTGAAAGGTTCCCATTTAGGTTAGTGAGCACTGATCTAAACTTATACTTATGCAATAATGGTATTAAATTGCATAATGGAGCATAATTCATTAATAGGTACTTTTCAAAACTACAAATACATTCAATGGCCGGAAGATGGCACTTTCAGTTTCGGCTTCATTTCCCTAATGAAAAAGAAGGAGCAGTCATTTCTCCGGCCAATGCACTTTGGTAAATTTGTCCTTAAAGTAGGTATAGATCTATATCGTTTTTAATTTTAATAATCCAGATATTAGCCATAACGAAAGGTTAATCCGAATTGGCCTTCAAGATCGTGTTGTAAATATAAATATGAATGCCTTACATCTTAGTGTCTCCTTAATTATAATTACTATAAATAAATGAATAAATGGCACAAGAAAATGGCCGAAAAATACTGGATGTCACTCACATTTCCTCAAGGGGATCTTCTTACAGAATAACCCTGCCTAAAAAAGTGGCGGCACAGTTGAACCTTTCCAGTGAAGATGATATAATAGTATTCTACCAGGAAGAACTTGGCAAAATTACGCTTGAAAAACTGAAGCACTGAGTGAGTTTAAGGCACTAAGAAGAAATCCTGTCTAATTTCTAGGATTATATATTCATTGTATTTCATGGTTATTTCTTTCTGAAACGGAAGTCCACCTATTGCCCCATTTTCCAAGGAGATCTAGGACTTCCTTCAATGCTAGCCCTTTCTCTGTGAGAGAATAAGAGACATTGAACGGTTGAGTGGCAACAACATCACGTTTGACGATCCCTCTGCTGGCAAGTGTTTTAAGGTTGTTGGAGAGGGTCTTTGAACTTATTCCCTTAGCTTCCCTAAGAAGTTCATTGAAGCCCATGCTTCTTGTCATGAGGTACCTTATTAGGATAAAGTTCCATTCACTGCCAATTTCCCTGATTGCTGAAACTATTGGGCATTTATCAAGCTCTGTGTGTCTTATCATATTTTTGGTGCTTACCTCATGGTTATCAGATATCTCTTTTCCCTCTTAAAGGATATAAATGTAATTAGTATATCTACTTTACATGAGAAACTGACTAACTGAGATTGAACTAAATTCCAAGCGGATTTACTCAGCAGGTTAGCACAGGAAAATTCCAAATATCCCATGCAAAAGGTGAAAAATGAATCACGAGAAACAGATTATGCACATATTTACTGGCCAGGAAACTTATGATGGAGCAGGAGTAAAACTCAACCGGATACTTGGTGGGCACCTTTCAGCCCAAATAACGGATCCGTTCCTGATGCTGGATCACTTTGGTTCTTCAAAGGTTGAAGATTATATAAAGGGTTTCCCCTGGCACCCCCATAGGGGTATAGAAACAGTGACCTACCTGCTTTCAGGAAAGGTGTTGCATGAAGACAGCGAGGGTAACAAGGGCGTAATACATACCAATGACCTGCAATGGATGACCGCAGGAAGCGGTATCTTCCACCAGGAGATGCCCAGGCCACTGGATGAGACAGACCCTGATGAGTTGCTCAAGGCAGTTGGGCTGCCTACAAATTTATCTGGCTTACAGCTTTGGATCAATCTCCCCGCCAAACATAAGATGACAATGCCGACTTACAGGGACATTAAGGGAAATGGTGTACCGGTTGTGGAACCTGATGGAGGGGCCAGGGTGAAGATCATAGCAGGTTCATATGGTAACAATGAAGGGCCGTTCAAAGGGGGATATGGTGTTGACCCCACGTACCTTGATATTTCCCTGAAGGAGGAATCAGAATTCACCTTTCCAGTTAAGGCCGGTTATACTTCCATGCTTTATGTGGTAGGGGGAAACGGCCATTTTGACTCTAATGGCAGCAATTCATATTTCCCGGGGCAGGCATTGGTGTACTCTCAGGAAGGAGATCACGTTAGAGTGCATACTGATGATTCTCATCTCAGATTTATATTGCTGTCGGGAAAGCCACTCAATGAGCCCATCTGGTGGCACGGCCCCATAGTCATGAATTCCAGGGAACAGATTAATGAGGCTGTGCAAGACCTTCAAACTGGAAATTTTGTCAGGGAAAAGAATCCACTGTTTGTTGACTGAACAACAAACACACATTTTTTAAGGGAAAGAATAGAATTTAGATACCTTGAACCTATTATTGCCAGATCACAATGTCGCATGTCACACTTGAGACAAACATGGGAAACATCAAGATCGAGCTCTTTGAAAAGGAAATGCCCGTTACTGCGGGCAATTTCAGGAAACTTGTGGAACAGGGATTTTACAACGGAGTGATTTTCCACAGGGTCATACCGGATTTCATGATACAGGGAGGAGATCCCACTGGCACAGGCATGGGAGGGCCCGGATATAACATAAAGGATGAATTCACAAAGAACAATCGGAATTCAAGAGGCACCATTTCCATGGCTAATGCAGGGCCAAATACTGGCGGTTCACAGTTCTTCATTAATGTCGTGGACAACCACTATCTCGATTCAAAACATCCTGTCTTCGGGAAAGTGGTGGAAGGGATGGATGTTGCAGACAAGATCAGCAAGGTTAAGAGAGACCGTGGAGACAGGCCGGTTTCAAAAGTCGTAATTAACAAAGCAACCTACCAGAAATAGCCATATTGCGAAAGAATTAATCATGGGCCCTTACTGGCCCGTATTTATTTTATTCTTGAGGTTCAGGTAGGCTTCCTCATATGATTTGTTTATGGCATCGGCCACACCATCGTAAGAAGTTCCCCTCTGAAGTTTGAAGGTAACCTTGATGCTGTTGGTAAGGTAGGTCTTGGTGAAAAAGAAACTTTTGAATTCAAGGATGCCCGCCTCACCCAATTTCTGGCCAAGCAGGTTGTCACCCTCCTTCATAATGTCCTTGATGGGGACATCCACCGGAAAGCCCATAATTATGTTATTGCCCTGAGGCGCCCTGTTTTTCATTTCCCAGTAACCTTCCTCCAGAGCCACGTTTATGGCGTGGGCAATCGAATTGTAATCATCCATTCTCCTGAAATCTATTAGCACTTTTACTGTGTTTGAATTGAATGCCTTGGCAAAGAAGAACATCTGGAAATTAACTAGGCCAATGTCGTCTTTCCTCTTTTCTATCCTTTCCCTTGCAATATCTATAATTCCCCTGATCTGGGCATCAACCGGGAGAGCAGCAGAAACTGTTGCCCTTATGTTTGCATTGTAGCCCAGTATCTTGAACTCAGACTGTGAGAGAAGGGCTGTATTAGGGAGTTCCACAACATAACCATCAATGTCTTTCACCTGGACAGTAAGCAGCTTGACATCAACAACCTCTCCCATTACCGGGTTATCGAACAGCCATGAAAAGTAGGAAACTTTGTCCTTCGGTTTAACAATCCCTGCACTGGCAAGAAGTAACCCCGACAACAGGCTGGATACCGTATTCTGAAGGGCAAACGATAGAATAAGGCCGCCAACGGTGCCGCCAATCAGTGCCCCTGTAAGGCTGACTCCGATGTATTCTAGAAATACTGCTATGGCGATGCCGTATACAACGGCCCTGAGAATTGTGTAGACCCCCCGGATATTGCGCTTCGTCCTTTTCTGGGATGTAATTTCTATTGTCTGCCTGATGCCGCGCAGTATTAAGAAAGCGAACCCGAAGATCACAGAGGCAGCAATTGCATCCTTGATGTATCGATCATATGTCTTAAGGAACGGATAGACCGTCTCTACTCTTGGATACAGAAAATACTGGAAAAAAACAAGTATGAAGATACCCAGGGAAATTATTCCAATTGCTTTTAGAGTCTCTTTGCCTACGGTTGGTCCCCGGGAACTCATCCAATCCCAATTGCCTTGATAATGTATAAAGTTTACATTGTAACGGGGGAAAACTGGCTCTAGAGTCCATTTCCCATGAATAAGATCAGTTTTTGGGTGCTCTCGACCCCTCTACAGGGAGCCCCGCTTTCTCCCATTCCTCGATGCCCCCTTCATAAGCTGATGCATTGTAGCCCTTATGCTTCAATATACTTGCAGCGCGTTTAGATGCCAGACAGGTATAATTCTTGCAGTAAGTGACAACATTGATTTGGTCCCCAAGGGCATCTAGCCTGCCATCTTCCACCAGATCAAAGGGGATTGAAATGGACCCCTTGATATGAATTTCATCATATGAATGGCGTGCCAGGACGTTCACAATGACAGCTGTGCCCTTCTCCAGAAACTTGAGAACATCTTCCTTAGAGACTGTATCAATCAGGTCTTCCATGACTTTGCATGCTACCGGATTATTAAACAAGTTTCTAGGAACATTTATTTGTATCAGGGAATAGCAATAGGTAGGAATTCATGGAAAATAGGTCAGCGAATTTTCTTGTAAAGTTACCTGTGTCCTCATTCTCCTTCACAATGTCAACTGGAATTATTTCCATAAGCGCCATAATACATCATGAGCCGCTGATATCCAGTGTCCTTCTCCTTATTGGAATAGCATCCCTTTTTTGCATAATGTTCCTTTACGCACTAAAGGCAGCCACAGATCACGGGACAATCATTGAAGAGTACCATGATAACAGGAGATTCTTTGGTTTTTTCACCATTTCGGCCGGCATAGACGTCATTGCAACACGGTTGATGCTTACCGATATAAGCACCTATGATTACGCATTTTTCATAATATCGGTTATATTTCTGTTAACTTTTACCATAATGTTCCTTATTAAACTTTTAAGCAAGAAGTTAATTTTCAGAAGGGACAAGGTATATTCAGACTGGCTCAACCTGACTGTTGCCCTAGAGGCTTCAGCAATCTCCATGGCTGTGTATTATCTGGAAACTTCGCCCCCACCGGAGATTGTATATCTATTCATATTCACCCTCATTCTAATGGGCCTCATCTCCTACGCATCGATTAATTTCATTGAAGGATCCAATCTAGTTAAACCTGCTAGGGAAATGGAATTTAACGGCATGTTCTTTATAAACATGGGTGCCGGGGCCATACTTTCCCTTGCTTCATTCGAACTGCTTATGGTTCCCATCCATTTTCCGGCTTTAATAAACCAGCAAATCCTGGATTTTCTTTTTGCAGCTGGAGGGATATATGCAACTATCTGGCTGCCGGTTGTTCTTTTCAGGTATTTCTCTGCACTTTTCAATATAAAGGGGATCAGATACAGAGTTTCCCAGTGGGCAATTATTTTCCCTCTGGGCATGTATTCAGTCACAACACATTACCTTTCAGAATTCTTCCATTTTTACGGGATCTTCAACGTTATATCTTATGCAGCCTTTGTGGCCGCAATATGTGCCTGGGCGATAGAGTGCATAATAGCGGCCCGCCACATCATAAGATATTGGCAGGCCATCTTAGAAATTGAAGATATTGAAAATCCAGCGTAAGATCAGGAGAGGGTATCTGCAAAATCACTGATTCTGGAAATCCCTGCCTTTATGGTTTCATCGTCTGTTGCAAAAGACAGCCTGAAATGGTCTTCTCCCTGATTGCCAAAGGCAGAGCCGGGGGTAACCACCACCAATTTCTCGTTAAGAAGCCTCTCTGCAAATTCATCGCTGGGAATATTTCCCTTATACTTCACAAATGCATAGAAAGTTCCCTCAGGTTTTCTCATCTCAAGGTTGGCGGAACTGGATATCAGTTCGTAAACCATGTCCCTTCTCTTCCTGAAAATTTCATTGAACCTGACAGGTGTCTCCGTGTCACTTATGGCAGCGAGAGAAGCATACTGTGAAATGGCCGGAGCGCAGGTGATTGTC
Source organism: Thermoplasmata archaeon (assembly GCA_021811525.1). The sequence goes on from JAJZOK010000039.1 coordinate 24,092, forward strand.
TGCTGCTGAATCTTGTTTGAGGCCTTAATGATCTCTTCTGGTGCAACCATGTATCCTATTCTCCAGCCTGTCATTGCATAACTCTTGGAGAAACCGCCTGCAGTAATTGTCCTATCGAACATCTCCGGAATAGATGCTGGTGAAAACATCTTGCCTTCGAATATGAGGTCCTCATAAATTTCATCGCTCAACAGGTAAAGATTGTTTTCTAGAACAAAATCGCAAAGTTCCCTCAATTCTTTTTCTGAGTACACCTTTCCAGTGGGATTGGTAGGATTGCTGATTATCACCATCTTGGTTCTTGGGGAGACAAGTTTTCTCATGTCATCAAGATCAAATGAATAATTCCCGTCAGTGGGCGATGATAATACCTTACCACCATGGAGCCTCACAATATCTGGATATGAGAGATAATATGGCTCCGGAAGGATGGCTTCATCACCAGGGTTCATAAGTGACATTACAGCAAGATTCAGGGAGAACTTTGTAGGTGTTACAAGAACATTCTTGAATGTAGACTTTACATGGTTGACGTTGCTCATTTTCTTTGCAATAGCCTCCCTCAGTTCCAATATCCCGTAAGAAGAAGTGTAGTGGGTCTTGCCATTCAATGAGGCTTCGTAACCTGCCTTTATTATGTGTTCAGGTGTTGTAAAGTCCGGTTCCCCGATACCGAAGTTATAGACTTTCTTACCTGCCTTGACAAGTTCGGCCGCCTTATTGCTGGTGGCCACAGTCTTTGATTCTGAAATGGATGACAACCTGGATGCTAACATTCAGTAGGCAATGCCCGAAGCAGATAAAGATTTCATGCTTTTGCCGGATGCATTCCATTTAGTTGCATATGCCTATGAATAAAGATCACCCTGCTCCATTCAAATATTACTTATGCATTTTGAATGAGCGACTGCCATATCAGGAAAGCTAAACATGATGATTAACCGTGAATTTGCTGCCTCTATAAAGGAACTGATGCCTGCTACACAGAGGAAAACCGATCCGGACAGGCCGGTCTCTGTCTGGAAAGAAAAGGATCGCCTCAGAGGATATCCTGAAACTACTATGGTTGCCATTTTCAAAACAACAGGCTGTTCCTGGTACCGCTTTTCGTCATGTTCCATGTGTGGCTACTTTAACGATGTATCCAGCGAGATCAGGTCAGGCAACCTGAAGAAGCAGATTGACATTGTCGCAGATTCACTGGAAGATGTAAAGGTTCTGAAGATCTTTACTTCAGGCAGTTTCCTTGACCCACAGGAATTCCCGGTTGATGCGCGTGATTACTTTTTCCAGAAGATGGAAGGGAAAGTGGAAAAACTGCTGGTTGAATCCAGGACAGAATATATCACCGAAGCCAATATTTCATACCTAAGAGACTTTGGTATTCCAATAAGAATTGCAATTGGCCTTGAAAGTGCAAACGATGAAATCATGAGGAATTCTATCAACAAAGGCAGCACTTTCGCAAAATATGTGAAAGCTGCAGAAGCTGTAAATAGAATGGGCTATGAACTACGCACTTATCTGCTGTTCAAGCCTCTCTTTCTCTCAGAGGAGGCTTCCATAACCGACATGATAGAATCGGTGCATAAATCTGCCCAGTATTCTACTGATGTTTCTGTGAATCCCATGAATATACAGAAAAACACCATGGTGGAACATTTGTGGAAAAGGGGACTTTACAGGCTTCCAAGACTCTGGAGCCTAGCGAGAATCCTCCTTGAATCCAAGGACTTCGGAACACAGGTAGTCTCTTACCCGACAGGCGGAAATAAGGAGAGGGGCATCCATAATGATTCTCCCGATCCAAAACTGCTGCAGCTAATCTATGATGCTTCACTAAATCAGGATTTCAGAGAACTTGAGGAATACTACAATTCGGTTGACAAGTCAGCCTATTTCACGGCACTAGCGGCAGAAAGAGTAAACCTTTCACAACCAGATTTTGAAAAGCTGCTCAGCAGGACTTCAGGCTCTTCAGTCCTGATCTGAATTCTCGAATTTGTACAAGCCTCCGGAATTGCTGCCTGAAGTGGAAGCCAGGATGTCCCGTCTCTCCATTTCCTGGTCAAGCTTATCCGCAACCATTATTGCCCTTCTCACAATGGTATCCCAGTATTTGGGCACATCATCCTTTGGGATTTCCTCCGCAACAACATCACTGCCGCCAAATTTCACGACCAGACCGGAGTACTCCCTGCCAGTCTTCTCCTGCAGCATTTTAAGGTATGAAGCCAGTTGGGTTTTATGATATTCCTCAATCTTGTCTGAATTCATGGAACTCTTGAGTTCTATGGCTTCGTTCCTTTCATCATGGAGCAAGTCAATAACGCCAACAAAGTCTATTGTGTCAAAACCCATGTAATGCCAAGTGTGTGGTATGGAATAATATAGCCTGTATTCCGCCCTGTACCCCTGATCCTTTACGAGATTCTGAATGTGGGCGTGCAGGGCAGTTCCCCGAAACATGTTCAGTTTATCTTTCAGGGTCTCTTCCTTCTCGCCAAGTTTTCTCTTGATTTCCTGTTCAGCGCTAAAAGAAAGCCCACTGATGCTCAACCTGTTTAATGGTATCTTTTTAGTGTATGGTTTCCCTTCCACAAGCCCTTTGAATAATGCCTCGATCTGGTCCCTTCGCTCCATGTCCATGACCAAATAATGTTAAAGGTTAAAAGGCTGATTAGAGATTAACTGCATGCCAACATTTCTACCACATAATTGGCTCCCCCATATCCCAATTTAAATATGACTTTGAGGCATAATGTATAGCAGTGAAACTCAAGGATATTGGAGAGAGAAACTTAATTCAGGGCATTTTTAAGGATTTCAACATTTCCCAGAAGAAAGACGACTGCGCCATTATTGATTCTGGGGAAGAGGTTTATCTCCTCAGCACTGACATAATAAGGGAAACTACTCACATCCCTAAGGGTGCGAAGCCAAGACAGATAGGAAAATTTGCAGCAAATATCAATTTGAGCGACATTGCAGCCATGGCTGGGCAGCCTATTGGAATGCTTGTATCCTACCTTCTCAGCCCAGAAATGGACGAGACTGAATTCAGGGAAATAGTGTCGGGCATCAATGAAGCCCTGAAGGCATTTGATGCCGAAATTCTCGGTGGTGATACCAAGGAAGGGTATGAGACAGTCATTTCTGGAACAGTTCTTGGAAAACAGCAGAAATCAATTGTGAGGAGGAGGTCCGATATCTCCAAGGGACAGATACTTGCAATCACAAACAATCTCGGAAGAGCAGCCGCCGGATACCTTTTCCAGAAGCATGGTTACCAAAAATCAAGGGCACCTGACCTCATCCTCAATATCACACCAAGAATAAGGGAGGCACAGGCAATCAGCAGGAATGGCGGCAAATTCATGATGGACCTATCTGACGGGCTTTTCTCCAGCATATCCCAAATGAAAGATGATTACGGGTATGGTTTCAGGATAGTGGAGGATGAACTGCCTGCTGACAGGAATGTCAAGAAGGCATCCGATATATCAGGAATATCTGAAACAGAAATTATGGCTGGTTTTGGGGGAGAGTATGAACTGCTTTTCACCGTTGAAAACCAGAATTACAAGTCATTCATGGACGCAATGGAATCGGAGGGAGTCAATGTTACTTTCATTGGAGACGTATGGGAAGGAAAGAACATCATTTACAACGGGAAAAACTGGACAGATATAACAAACAAAGGGTATGAGCACTTTAGCAAAAGACCGTTTTCCTAATGATAAAAAGTTTAGTTTGGGACGAAATTCTTATCGTCCTTTTTGGATTCCGCTTCAGGTTCTTTCAGTTCTTCCTTCAACCTGTTTCTCAATCTCAAGGCCTCGTCTCTCAACTCTTCCCTATATTTGTGAAGCCGCTGTTTTATCATACCATATTATGTACATACACCGTATAAATATTTTTCGTTATATCTTTGCGTGAAAATATTTCGCATCAATTTTAATTTCATATTACGTATTTGTCTGCCAATAGTCGGACGAACAGCTAAAATGCACCATTTGCTCATTTTTCAGGATAGCAGAAAGGGATTTGAGGTTGAAAAATACTACATACTTGAAAATAAATGATTAAGACAGATGAAATTAAGATGCTTGAAGAGATAAGAAAGCTTGATGCTGAGAGAATTGGGATCAGAGAGCTGAGAAAACATAACACTGAACTTTACGGCTATTACTTTTCTTGGCTAATAAAGAAGGAGAACTCTTTGATCAGGAAATACATAAAGAAGTATGACAAATGGCCGGAATTGCCTGGCACTGTAGTTATTCCAAAAAATTTAGCAGGACCTATATCTGCTCTATAAACCAATTTTCACCCAGCTAACACTAAAAACAATATATCACTTTAAATTCTCGTTATTTGTTTAACATGAAAAAACCAGCCTACGAACAGATCCAGGTAAACAGGAGCCTGAAAGCCATAGGGGATGAGATGCGAACCCACTGGAA
>JAJZOK010000148.1 GCA_021811525.1 Thermoplasmata archaeon
CAGAAGTCTTTCCTTTCTTTTTTCCACGTGCCTTGAATAGTAATAAAGGCCAACTAGGACGATTCCGCTCGGCAATAGCACTAATCCTGTCACTACTGTCAGGAGCGTGGTATAAACTATCTTCCCGACGGTGGCGTCAACGTTTATTGACTGGCCCCCGGTGTTCTTGATCACAAGGGACACATTGCCGGAGCTGGGAGAAACAACCACTCCGGTAAGGATAGACTTCTGGGTGGCACTACCGTTTCCAAATGGGTTGCCGGATGAGACAACAAGGTGTGTGGTTATGTTGAATGAAGCGAGGTTAGTAGAAATTGTGTAGTCAATATCATCCCCGGCACTGACATAGCCGTCAGAAAGAGTGTATGAACTTCCCGGAGCAATTGCCACGTTGTTAGCTGAAGATGTATTGATAGTTACTAAGTAAACTGAGAGTGAAAACAAGACCATGGAGGCAATTATAAAAACTGCCCCTATTTTGGCAATACGGTTTCTTCTCGGCCTTTCCAACATTTCACACTCAACCTTCTATCGCTTTTGTAAGAGATAATTATTTTGTTTCCCTCACTTCGACAGCCTGGGAACCGACAGCGGTTATGCTTCCTGAATTCATGGAAATTCTGATAATTTCTGCATTGGACCTTATTATTTCCTCATTCCCTCCAATGGTTATGCCACCAATTTCGGCATTCATTGAAAGCTTCCTTTCAGTCTTGAAGGCCCTAATTGCCGAAATCACTGAGATCACATAGTCAAAGTCGGAAACGTCGTTCTCAGATATTCCCAGTTCCAGTGGTACTGGCCACTGCTCAAGGTGGATGCTCTTCCCAGTGCCGAGGTTGTGCATGTGGTAAATCTCCTCTGTAATGAATGGAAGGACAGGCGCATACATTTTCATTGTCTGCGCAAGGACATAATTGAGAGTCAGGGCAACCTCCTCAAGCAGGTCGCTGGCCACGGTCTCCTTCCTGTTGTTGACGCTCTTTGCTATTTCGAGATAGTTGTCGCAGAACACGTTCCAGAAGAAATTGTCCAGATCAGCCCGTGCTCGTGAAACCTGGTTCTGTTCCATGTTGGCTGTGCAGGCTCCAATGACCATGTTAAGCTTTCCCAGTATCCACCTGTTAACCGGGTATTTTATTATCCCGGGATTGGAGGGAGCCTTCTCAGTGCCTGTGATGATCTTCACCAGGTTGGCTGCATTGGACATCTTTATGAGGGTCCTGCGTCCCCTGACAAAATCCTGCTCCTTCACCTTTATGTCATCGCCCGGGATAGTAGTGGAAGCCCAGTATCTTACCGAGTCTGCGCCGTACTGTTTTATTAGGTCTTGTGGCTCCACTATGTTACCCTTGCTCTTGCTCATTTTCTGCCCAAGCGGATCATATACATTGCCACTGATTGCAATGGTATCCCACGGAGCAAGGCCATCGTGAATATGGGATCGCACTATGGTCGTGAATGCCCAGAAGTTGATTATGTCATGACCCTGGAACCTGATATCCATAGGATACAGGAAATCGAATAGCCTGTCATGAAGCAGGTACAGCCTGGGGGTGAGTGATGATGTTGCCCATGTATCCATTATGTCAGTGTCCGGTTCAAGATCCGATGATCCGCATCCGGTGCACTTCAAATCAACTTTGTCCAGCCTCGGGTCCACAGGGAGCTGGTCTTCACTGGCGAATACCGGTTTGCCGCACTTTCTGCAGTGCCAAACAGGGAATGGGACACCAAAGAACCTCTGCCTTGAAATGAGCCAGTCCCATTTCAGGCCATCTATCCAGTTGTCGAGCCTGACCCTCATATGCTCAGGGATCCAATTTACCTCTGCAGCAGTTGATTTCAAACCTTCCCTGAGGTCCAGGTACTTTACAGACCACTGCTTGCTGATGCTTATCTCAATGGGGGTGTCGCAGCGCTCGTGTGTGTTAACAGAGTGCTTTATCCTTTCAGTCTTTTCCACGAATCCTGCGTCCCTGAGCTTCTGGCCCATGACTTTTTTGGCTTCCTGGATGCTCATGCCTTTGAGGTCACCTGAAAGCTCATTCATTCTTCCCCTGTCGTCAATAATTACCCTGAGACCAAGGTTGCTGTATTTTCGCCATAGCGCAAGGTCGTTCTGGTCACCGAATGTACATAGCATTTCAGCGCCTGTTCCCTTGTCCATCTGTGCATATTCATCCGAAATCACTGGGACCTCGTGGCCATAAATGGGAACCCTGACTTTGCTTCCTATTAGTGCACGATATCTTTCGTCTGCCGGGTTAACGATTATGGCAATGCAAGCCCCGATGAGTTCCGGCCTTGTCGTGGCTATTAAAATATGATGATCAGGTGTTCCGAATCTAAGGTAGACAAAATCCGCTGAAAGCACCTGATCCTTGAGCTCTATCTGCGAGATGGCAGTCCTGCAGGTTGGGCATCGGATAGTGGGGGCTTCTTCCCTGTACACCCTGTTTTTCTTCACCAGGTCGAGGAACATCTTCTGGGAAATCCTCTTGGATTCATCCGAGGAAGTTCGGATTGAGTTGCTGAAGTTGGCACTCATGCCGAGGGACATCCAGTTTTTAAGCAATTCAGCTTCAGCCTTATTGCTCTCCTCTGTGCACAGCCTTATAAATTCAACAAGATCTGTCTGTTCTCCTTTTATGCCCAGTTTTTTCTCGGTGTATCTCTCTGTGGGGAGACCGTTGTCATCAAATCCCCATGGATAGTAAACCTGGAAACCCCTCATCCTCTTGTATCTTGCAATGAAATCCTGGTGAGGGTAAGAGAATGCATGTCCCATATGCATCTTTCCTGATATTGTGGGGGGTGGCGTGTCTATGGCAAACCATCTGGAGCGGTCCCTGACGCTGGCATCATACCTGTATATGTCATTCTCCAGCCAGTATTTCGTCCATTTCTCTTCAATCGAGGGAAGGTCCAGTTCCATAGGAAAGGTTAATTTTCGCTGCATTAAAACCGTTTGCTTTAGGCTAGATCGTGTTTCTGTTAGTGGAGTTGCAAAAAACCGACAAAATATCTTTTACCCCCCTATTTCTAATGCTGTTGTGAACAGGGCCACCAACTCAGGATCAGGCGTGCAGTACAAATCAACAGGTGATAGCAGCATGGAGAAGGCCAGGCTGGTCGAGCAGGTATGCGATTACATCAGGGAGAACATCAGCTCCAGCCTGACGCTGGAAGACCTGGAGAAGAAATTCGGTGTACGGGGGCACTCTATTCAAAGGTGGTTCAAGGGCATAATGGGCATCACCCCGAGGAAGTACATGGAGGAACTGAGGATACACAAGCTAAAGACTAACCTGAAAAATGGTGAACCAATGCCCATGGCAATATACAATACTGGATACAAATCACAAAGTTGGCTTTATGAAGACTCCCTGTCAAAACTTGGCATGGTTCCCAGCGCTTACAGGAAAGGAGGCGCCGGAGAGACCATTTACTTCCTCACTGGGAAATGCGCCCTTGGTGCAATTATTGTTGCTGAGACAGAACAGGGAATTTGCGCAGTAAGCATGGGCGACAGCGAAGAGGCGCTAGTGCAATCCCTTAAGAAAGAATTCAACAGGGCAGATCTTCAACACTCCGAGAAGGCAAGAGATAGGCTGAATTCCCTGCTGGATTATTTCAACGGCCAGAGGCTGAATCTTCCTGTTGCTATCCAGGGAACGGATTTCCAGCAGAAGGTATGGGCTGCAATCGCCTCCATCCCTTACGGGGAAACAAGATCTTACGATGAAATTGCAAGCATGATAGGGAAGCCAAAGGCTTTCAGGGCCGTGGCAAATGCCTGTGGGGCCAACCATGTGCCACTTATAATTCCTTGCCACAGGGTAGTAAGGAAGGACGGCTCACTTGGGGGTTATGCACTTGGGTTGGACCGCAAGAAATATCTGCTTGAAATGGAGAAGAGGAACTCTGCCAAAAGATAAAGGACTGATCGCATGGTGAATTCAGCAGGCGGCATGACTGCTGCAAAGGGAGGCAGTCCTATGGCAAGAAATTGGTCAGTAGCAATTCTCGCAATTCTGAGCATCATCTGGGGGATGGCCTTCGTTGCCATCAAATACTCAGTGACTTTTCTGAGCCCCGTAAATCTCACGCTTCTCAGATGGTTCCTTGCCAGCTGCGCCCTTCTCGCTCTTGCGCCGTTCCTGGGGAGATGGAAGGGTAATTTTCAGTTGAAAGATTTGCCCAGGCTTGCCCTGGTATCTTTTGCAAACGTGGTTAGCTACCACCTTACATTGAATTTTTCCGAGAGTTCCATATCAGCAGGGCTTGCAGTTCTCATAACTTCCATGGGGCCGGTATTCATATTGTTGCTTTCATGGCTGTTCCTTGCAGAAAGGCATGGAAAAAATGTCCTTATTGCAGTATCTGTTGCATTTGCAGGCATGGTTATCCTTTCTGTGGGAAGTGACTTGAGTGCTGGCGGTTCCTCACTTTACGGAATTCTGGAGGCAATGGGCACAGCATTGTCTTATTCAGTTTTCGCAGTATTTTCAAAACCTCTTGTCATGAAATACGGAGCTGTTACAGTTACAATATGGGCAGGCCTTTTAGGCACTCTCATGTTGATCCCGCTGGTTTCTGGCAGTTTTATCTCCCAGGTTTCAGCTCTTCCTGCTGAGGGATGGATTTCAATGCTCTACCTTTCACTGGCCAGCACGGTTCTGGGTTACATGATATTTTATACGCTTGTGAACAGGGGTGCAGTTTCCAGGCTTGCAGTTCAGCTATACCTCATACCACTTGTTGGTGTAATAGGTGGGGTGTTGCTGCTAGGGGAATCCATTAGCGTGTATACTGTTGCAGGGGGAGCAGCAATACTTCTAGCGGTTGCAATAGCTACAGGAAACCTTTCAATCAAAAGGCGGAGCAAGGAATGAGTGCAGTTCTGGCGCCCTCTTCCTGCAACAGTTTTGCGTCTATCAGAATAGCAAGGTTATTACACTTGAGTGGATATTAGTGATATAATGAAAGAGCAAAGCCAAATTTTTGCTCCCCTGGTAAAGCTAGAGAACAACCTGATCGGGGCATACAGGGAAATTTCAGAACATGCCGCCCAGTCAAATATACAGTACTTCCTGAACCTCTTCATCAAAGGGCACCAGCAGATTATCAGGATGCTGAAATCATATGGTGCCGAGGGCGGAACCCAATTCATGCAGCATGAAATGCCATTGGCCATTGAGGCAACACAGCACCTTGTGATGGAGGAGCCCATTGATGTGAACAGCCTGCAGAGCGTGCTTCTGCACATTGCAAAGGCAGAAGAGCAGTCAGTTGGGGAATTCTCTGTCCTGATGGCCGAAGTAAAGGACATGAATGCACATGAATTCCTTGAGAAGGTAATGAATGAAAAGGTCTCAATGACCACTCAGGCTGACCGGCTCTACCATGACATGATCGAATCTAAAATATCCTGAATGGATTAACCAGGGATGCATTTAATATTGGCCTCCAGGGAAGACGAGGCGAGCATGTCAATGGCAGGCAGATTGCTGGATACAGTTGACTTTAGGGGTTATCCTGATTATGATGGCTTGCTTGCCCATGGGAATTTCCTGTTTTCGTACATTGAGGTGAAGCACCTTTTCCTTGAGAATTTTGACCAGTTGTTCGGGTCGCTCAGGGAAAGGGTAAGTGACGTTATATTCTTATCAAGGCATTCATCCAAGGCTGACATCAAATCCCTAACTGTACATCCAACCGGAAACTTCAACGGGGCTATCCTGGGTGGAAGGGAGAAGAGGCTTTCCATGAGTGATCCCGGAAAGATGACATCCACCCTGAGGGCAATGAACCAGAAATACAGTGGAAGCGCTTTCAGCGTTACCTTTGAAGCAACACATCATGGCCCTCTGTTGGATATACCAAATTTCTTCATCGAGATTGGAACAACAGAAACTCAGTGGAAAGACAGTGAGGCTCTGGACGCTGTTGTGCAGTCAATAATGTCTCCAGAGAAACAGGGCCTTCCATCATACGTGGGGGCAGGAGGAGGGCACTATATGCCAAAGGTTACCAGATATGCCCTTGAGAACGATGTTGACGTGGGTCACATGATATCCAAGCACGCTCTTGAGGAAATCAGTGAGTCCATGTTATTGCAGAGCATTGAAAAAACCCCAAACTGCAAAGGTTTCATTGTGGACAGGAAGGGAGTCAAGTCACAGGCAAAACAACTAATCTCCAGCATCTCTGACCAGTTTGGCCTGGAGACGATATTGGTCTGAAAGAGGTAATTTTATACCATTTTATTTCAAATATATATCTTTATATATAGTCAAATTTCAATATCAGGGAACCTTGCAAATCCCAATGTGGAAGCGAAATAAATGTATGAATAATCATTAAATATATTTATATACAGATGAGGGTTATCTTTTCTTAGTCAGACATTT
>JAJZOK010000095.1 GCA_021811525.1 Thermoplasmata archaeon
AGTGGTGTACGGGGAGATTCCGTACACACCACACGGGCTTGAAGGAGCGGGTAGCCCAGTTTAGGAAAGAGCGTGGAGTCATAAACATTGCCATAAAAGTGCATCTGCAGTAGCTTTTCCCTAACCTCAATTTGCAGGTGATATATCACTTGTCAAAACCATAACATGTAATACATATGAATAAGGGCAAGTTCAGCGAAAGGAACAGAAGATACGTTTTGAGGCGTTCCCAGCGACATCGCCCTATCTGCACCTGCGGAACTTACCTCAAGAATGCCTATGTCCAGGACAGGACAAAGGGGAAATTCCATTGGATTAAGGTTGGCTACTACTGTCCGGCCTGTCTGGATTTCTACAAGGAGATTCCGGAGCAAACAGTGGTGAATCTTCTGACTCCTGAAGCCCCGGATGACATTGGAAAGCTGAAGCATAATCTCGAAAAGTTGTTCAGCAAATGGGACTAACCAGAACAATTTGTGTTAGTGCCACATTTTCAGGAATAAATCGGTGTCCTTGAGGACAGGTCAAACATTTTTCCTTTCATTCCCCTCTAAAACAAGAACCACGACTGAAAATTTTTTCAGGACATTTGTCCCCGGTCCCCGGTGTTTGCATGCGATCAGGCGTAACGCCGCGTGCGTATAATAATTATATAGACAATAGCAAGGAACCCTGTCAAATCGTAAATAAATCAGGGGTTATTTTTCCCCTTGATTGCGGTACTGACACATTTCAGAGCCTATAATTCATCATAGTCATACTGTATGGGAGGATGGTAGACTCCGACATATTTCTTCATTGCTTCTGGTATCTCTATCCTCTCTCCGCATCTTGGACACCTTGCCTTATGCCAGGAGGGCTTCTTGTAATCCCAGACATACTGGCAGGTTGGGCAGTAGAGCTTCACTCCGAATTCCTTCTGAAGCACAACTTCAGCATCTGACCTTTTCTGGGATTGAGGCATTGGAGGCTGCTGGACGGGAGCTTCATCGTCCTCTCCCAAAATCTGGCCGCCGTTGGTCAGGCTCTTTTCCATCCTGTCAAGTTCCTCGACCGCCCTTGTTTCGCTCACATAAACGTCCCTGAGCCATACTTCCTTCCTTTCCTCATAGACCCTTGTGATGTGCCTGAAGGGGTGCTTAAAGAAGATGATGTTTTCCTCAATTATGATCTTCCTGTAGTTCTGGTGCCTGACAATCCTGAAACGCCTGTACCAGTTTCCATCCATGTTCCTGAATGCAGGAGGAATGACCCTGAAGACTTTCATCACGCCTTTGCGCTCCATCTCCTGGTCAGAATCCACCTTGGGGGTTGGTGATTCGAAGAGAACCGACATGAGTTTTCTTGTCTGACTGTCCAGGTATTCCATCTTGGGAGTCGTTATGATAACGATGATCCCAAAGATCCTAAATGACTGGGCCACCTTTGCAAGCAGCTTCACTCTCTTTTCATGCCAGTCCCTTGAGTTTGCATCCACCCCTGCATCATCGAAAATAATGACGGATCCTCTGGGCAGCCTCGAGGTGATTTTCTTTGCAAATTCCCTGACAGTGAAGACAATGTTGTCAGCAGTGAAATTCGGGTCGATTGCCTGGGCGAGGGTGATTGCAGAATAGGATTTCCCCGAACCCATTGCCCCCACAAATGCAATAATCAGCGGCCATCCGTTCTTGATTCTTGTTGCAACCCAATGCAGGAACCATATGACGTGAGTTTTCGCCGGAACCTCCACGTCCGGGGCTGACGCATCGGGATTGTAACCGCGATTAAAGCCGTTATCTGCTTCTATCATATGGAATCCTCTGGCCCAATTGTTTCATTCTGCCTTACGACCTTAGGTGGAGCCACCAGACCTTTCCTGTTAAGGAGCCCTGAAATTGCTGCAAGCCATTTCTGGCAGAAGTTGTATCTCGCTTCAAGATACTGTTCCTCGTCCCTCATTGCCATAATCTTCCTATCATCGGATACGAGCTCCGCGGTCATCTTGAAGTAAGGCGTGTCATACAGCTCTCCCAGCATATCATGGATGGTCTGAATGCTGCGGAGAAGATAGTTTACGTGAACCCTCGAGACTCTGCCATTGGAGGCTATGCCTGCAACCTTGTAGAATCTCCGGAGCGCCTTAGTCTCAATGTCCCACTTCTTCCTGTAAAGCATGGAGGAGATAGAACCAAACCACCTGTGGCTGAAATCATACCGGTTGGCCAGGTAATCCTCGTCACTGGCAAGTTCCATGAGTTGGAGGTCGTATTCCTCGAGTTCCTTGCACTCATTCTGATAGATCTCATCGAATTCATCATTCAGGAGGCCGTGCACTGTTGCAAGGGACTTCAGGATGCTGTTAACGTGGGCCATGCTGGTGTGGCCCTCAGACAGAAGCCCTGCTGCAAGGTCGTAACGCTGCAGGACGATCCATTTGCCGCCACTGCCCTGGTCCTGGGTCATGTTTTCCGTCAATTGTTCACTTCCTTCTCATGCCGAATCGCTTGATCTTTCCTTTCCAGCGTGCATTTTTTTCAAGAGGCCTTATCCTGGCTTTCCTGTTTTTCAGGGACTTTCCTAACCTCTTGATTCTCCCCTTCTCTTCCTTGGGCTTGCCATCCGCATGGTCGTTGGATGCGGTATGCTCCCTTGTTGTTCCAGGCTCCCCAAGGCTCTTTATCCTCTTCTCCCACAGCAGCCTATTTTTGATCATTTCCATGACTTCAGGGCTTACGGGAGGGTGGTGATCGAATCCATAGCCAACAGGAATGAGTCCTTCAGCTGGCCCGTATTGCAGCAATTCATTTGTCTGCAGGTTGATTACTGCCCATCTGCCATTTGCCAGATAAACTGCAGTGATCAGGGGCTCATAGCGGAGAACTTTGTAGTTCCATAGCGGCAAAGTTTCCCTACCAAGCCTCGTGAGGATCTGCATGTCATAGGCAGGCATTGAGCCAAAAGAGTTTGGAGATGGCACAAGCCTCGAATAAGACAGTTTTCCCTTTCTGTAGGTGTTAAGTGTCCAGGGGATGGGTTTCTTGCCCCTGCTTGGTGAGTATCGAAGCCTGTGGGTGCCTTCATTCAGCACATCCTCAATAAATGACCTTGTGGTTTTGTTACGATGTGTCGGGATTACCTTTACCTCAACTCGTTCAAGCGGAGGTTCCCTAACCATTGAGATCGACCTTGCAACGGATATCCTTGGTTCCCTTTCATCCCTGTCCGCCTGTTCCCTGAAGTTCTGCCTTATTTCCTGAAAATATGGCATTGTCTTTAGTTCAGGGTTCTCATATTCCAATTCCCTCAGTTGATTCTCGATGGGCCAGAATTCAGGGCGTTCAATGTTGTAAGACTTGTGGATGTGCCTGTTGCCCCCAATAGGGGTTGAGGGGCGTTTAGGCGTATTCTTCGGGTCCCTCAACTTCTTCCTCCTCTTCCTTGTATGAGGCAGACTGCCCCTTCAGCAGATTGTCATTGTCCTTCAGGAGCCTGCTGATGTTTGCCATCATAGCCTGCTTCTCATCTTCCAGTGCTTCATATTCCAGGGACTTGGCTTTGTCTATGGTCTTGAACCTCTCCTTGGTCATTTCCCTGGCTGCAGCAATAGAAAGGAACTTGCCGAGTTCTGTCTGCTTGTCGGATATGATTACAAGCCTCTCCAGATACTCCTTCATTATGCTGTACATTTCCTTTTTCAGCATGAATTCGAGTTCGGGAAACTGCATCCACGTGAACTTGATTCTTGACGGGTATCCAAATTCATCGTACGCAACGTCTTCAGCCATGTAGACTCCCGGGCCATACCTCAGATCGTGAATTGAAGGTGCAACTCCCTCAGTCTCTATGTGCAGGAACATGCTGACAGGAATGTGCAGGTAGCCGTAAACCACAGGTGATCCCCTGCCGGTCTTTGAAGGCTTCATCTTGACGAGAAGTATGTGTATATACGAGGGTGTGTATAGCCTCGTGAGCCAAAAATAAAGGGCCAGGATCATTACAGCCATCGTTCCAAGTGTGTAAAGCAGCCCCGCGATGAAGATCTCTGCAATGAGTATCAGGACACCTATGAACACGAATCCAACATTGTTCCTGAGTATGTACTTGAGGGAGGCCATTTCACGGATGGCGCTGGAATTTATGTTACCTCTTGTGTCCTCTTCCTCTGTCTGCTGGGTGAGTTCTTCCCTGGCGGCCTTTGTTCTCTCCTCTATTGCAAGATTCACCCTGACCTTGCTCTCAACTTCCTTTTCCTCTTTCCTTGATAATTTATTTCCACGCCCGAACAAGATTGTCAGCTCCTGATCCTGGTGTCGATGTACGACTTCCCAACCGTTCCCACCGCAAGGAGAGACACTGCGAGAGACATTATCGCCGCAATGTACAGCCTGACCTGAAGTATGTCCTGCTCCAGCTGCGTGTAGATCAGCTTCTGCTGTGGACTGGTCTTTTTCTGCTGCAAGGGAACCTTGGCAATGGGCATATTGTCGAAATTGTAGAGCTTACCTCCGAGGTACACAGTCACGGAAACAGAGGTTGTGTTCTCGAATAAGGGGACGTAGTAGGTCGGGGTGCTTATGTTTCCGCTCTGGTAGAATTGGCTGTCCACATAGATCTTGTATGAAGTGGGAGTGGATGAGATCATCTGGATCTTCATGTGGGCATAGGTTACAATGCCTGTCTGATTGCTGTACACGATGAGCTGCTGATTTACTCCCGGATAAGTCGATTCAACGTATACGGTCTGGTAGGGCTGTGTTGCAATTCCGTAAATGATGTGAACGTCCTTGAAGTTGTATGCAGTCTGTCCCAGGAATACCGTTACGTTGTGCTCTCCAGGTGCAAAATTATAATGGAACGTTCCTGTCCCGAGGTTTACCCCTTCCTGCACTAGAAGGCCGTCAATGTAAATCTTGTAAGTAGTGTTCCCATAAATCCAGAAAGTCCATTCCGGAAATACTATGGAACCATTGGTCCCCGGCAGGAGGGTGAGGGATACGTTATCCTGTGCCGGAGTGCTGGTTGTAACAAATACCCCTGAATTCTGCGAAGTGGAGGCGTTGATTCCTGAAGCGGTTGCGACAGGAAAATAGACAATACTGATGAAAGCAGCTGCTAAGAGCAGTGCCGTAAAGGCTGTCTTGTTCATTCCCGCTCCAACCTACAGCCCAAACGGCAAATTTGGATGATAACCCTGCCAAAAAGTGTGCCAGTCTGCAGCGAGTTGTGCTGCGCTAACCCCCATTGCTCCCAATCCCACCATAAGCAGGAACAGTATTATCGCAACAATGGCAATGTCTTTGAGCAGCCCCATCAGCTTTTCCTCCCTTTGAGCCTGTTCTTTACAACTAAAGGACCTTCCATCAAGGTGAAGGTCTTTTTGTCAGTATCTGTGGGAATCCCCATCCTCTTGGCATACCTGTTGACGTAAGCTTTGTCTTCTGTAGGGATGCCATTGAACCTGGTATGCTTGTTGAAACCTACCAGGGCCGACAGTTTCTCCCTAACCTTCTTGACGCCGTACGCTTTCACGGCTTCCCTAAGTGCCTTCTCTCTTACCTGGTCTGTTTCATCAAGATGGTAACCGAACACAATCAGGCTGTTTGGGTGCTTGATTATGGACTCCCCGGTTCCATCCATTGCCCAGTTTTCTGGGTTCTCCAATTCTTGTTTCATTTATTTCACTCCTTCGCCAGTTCCAATGCCGCTTAACTACGGGTCCTGCAGGTATTGTGCGTTTTCCGCATTCCTTTCAGCCCTCTTTTCCTGCTGTTTCTTGACAAACTTTCTCCCCTTGGAGACTATGTTCTTCGCGCCAGCCTTTCTTACTGCCTTAAATCTTGTATTTTTCTTCTTTCCAAACATCGTTTCACTCCTATTTTCTCCCAAATTTCAGTACTGCTGTTCCAATTTGCCCGAATAATTATCGGGCGGGTGAGATCATCACCGTTAAAGTGCCTGCGTAACCTCCCGATTCGCTCGGCTGGTACACCGGCGTATCAAGTATCAGCGGCTTGTCATCCCCAAACATGAATGAGATGTTTGGGGGCGTGAACTTTTCATAGAGTTTCAACGCCTGCTTGAGCTGCCTTGCCTTAACGAATGTGTAGACGGGTTTCTCGCCACTTGAAATGGTTGCCCCTTCCACAGTAAGGACAGGGCCGCTCTGGCTGTATGGAAATATCTTGAATTCCTCATACATCGGATCCCATTCGATCTGGACAAGCGTGTCCCCTGGAACCTTTTCAAGACCATTCAGAAGCACATCTGCTGAGTTGTCAGGGAGATATCCATGCACCTCTGTGACATTCTTCACTTCCTTAACCTGCGTCTTGATCTCCTCCAGCTTCAGGCTTGGGTTGGTTTCTTCCCTTACGCCCCCGTTCCTGTTCACGTACAGGACCC
>JAJZOK010000010.1 GCA_021811525.1 Thermoplasmata archaeon
AGTGGTGTACGGGGAGATTCCGTACACACCACACGGGCTTGAAGGAGCGGGTAGCCCAGTTTAGGAAAGAGCGTGGAGTCATAAACATTGCCATAAAAGTGCATCTGCAGTAGCTTTTCCCTAACCTAAATTTGCAGGTGATATATCACTGGTCAAAACCATAACATGTAATACATATGAATAAGGGCAAGTTCAGCGAAAGGAACAGAAGATACGTTTTAAGGCGTTCCCAGCGACATCGCCCTATCTGCACCTGCGGAACTTACCTCAAGAATGCCTATGTCCAGGACAGGACAAAGGGGAAATTCCATTGGATTAAGGTTGGCTACTACTGTCCTGCATGTCTCGATTTCTACAAGGAGATTCCGGAGCAAACAGTGGTGAATCTTCTGACTCCGGAAGCCCCAGATGACATTGGAAAGCTGAAGCATAATCTCGAAAAGATGTTCAGGAAATGGGACTAACCAGAACAATTTGTGTTAGTGCCACTTTTTCAGGAATAAATCGGTGTCCTTGAGGACAGGTCAAACATTTTTCCTTTCGTTCTCCTCTAAAACAAAAACCATGACTGAAAATTTTTTCAGGACATTTGTCCCCGGTGTTTGCATGCGATCAGGCGTAACGCCGCGTGCGTATAATAATTATATAGACAATAGCAAGGAACTGGGACAAATCATAAATAAATCAGGGATTGTTTTTCCCCTTGATTGTGGTACTACCACATTTCAGTGCCTATAATTCGTCGTAGTCATATTGTATGGGGGGATGGTAGACTCCGACGTACTTCTTCAGTGCTTCTGGTATCTCTATCTTCTCTCCGCACCTTGGACACCTTGCCTTGTTCCAGGAAGGCTTCCTGTAATCCCAGACATACTGGCAGGCAGGGCAGTACAATTTTACACCAAACTCTTTCTGCAGCACCACTTCAGCATCTGTCCTTTTCTGGGATTGAGGCATTGGAGGCTGCTGGACGGGGGCTTCATCGTCCTCTCCCAATATCTGGCCGCCGTTGGTCAGGCTCTTTTCCATCCTGTCAAGTTCCTCAACCGCCTTTGTTTCGCTCACATAAACGTCCCTGAGCCATACTTCCTTCCTTTCCTCATAGACCCTTGTGATGTGCCTGAAGGGGTGCTTGAAGAAGATGATGTTTTCCTCAATTATGATCTTCCTGTAGTTCTGGTGCCTGACAATCCGGAAACGCCTGTACCAGTTTCCATCCATGTTCCTGAATGCGGGAGGGATAACCCTGAAGACCTTCATCACCCCCTTGCGCTCCATCTCCTGGTCAGAATCCACCTTGGGGGTTGGTGACTCGAAGAGCACGGACATGAGTTTTCTTGTCTGGCTGTCCAGGTATTCCATCTTGGGAGTCGTTATGATAACGATGATCCCAAAGATCCTGAATGACTGGGCAACCTTTGCAAGCAGCTTCACCCTCTTCTCGTGCCAGTCCCTTGAATTTGCATCCACCCCTGCATCATCGAAAATAATGACGGATCCTCTGGGCAGCCTTGAGGTGATTTTCTTTGCAAATTCCCTGACAGTGAAGACAATGTTGTCAGCGGTGAAATTCGGGTCAATTGCCTGGGCAAGGGTGATTGCAGAATAGGATTTCCCTGAACCCATTGCTCCCACAAAGGCAATAATCAGCGGCCATCCGTTCTTGATTCTTGTTGCAACCCAATGCAGGAACCATATGACGTGAGTTTTCGCCGGAACCTCAACATCCGGGGCTGAAGCGTCGGGATTGTAACCGCGATTAAAGCCGTTCTCTGCTTCTATCATATGGAATCCTCCGGCCCAATTGTTTCATTCTGCCTTACGACCTTTGGCGGAGCCACCAGCCCTTTCCTGTTCAGTAACCCGGATAAGGCTGCAAGCCATTTCTGGCAAAAGTTGTATCTCGCTTCAAGATACTGCTCCTCGTCCCTCATTGCCATAATCTTCCTGTCGTCGGATACGAGCTCCGCGACCATCTTGAAGTAAGGCGTATCATACAGCTCTCCCAGCATATCATGGATGGTCTGAATGCTGCGGAGAAGATAGTTTACGTGAACCCTCGAGACTCTGCCATTTGAGGATAGGCCTGCAACTTTGTAGAATCTCCGGAGCGCCTTGGTCTCAATGTCCCACTTCTTCCTGTAAAGCATGGAGGAGATAGAACCAAACCACCTGTAGCTGAAATCATACCGGTTGGCCAGGTAATCCTCGTCACTGGCAAGTTCCATGAGTCGTAGGTCGTATTCCTCAAGTTCCTTGCACTCATTCTGATAGATCTCATCGAATTCATCGTTCAGGAGGCCGTGCACTGTTGCAAGGGACTTCAGGATGCTGTTAACGTGGGCCATGCTGGTGTGGCCCTCAGACAGAAGGCCTGCTGCAAGGTCATAACGCTGCAGGACGATCCATTTGCCGCCACTGCCCTGGTCCTGTGTCATGTTTTCCGTCAATTGTTCACTTCCTTCTCATGCCGAATCGCTTGATCTTTCCTTTCCAGCGTGCATTTTTTTCAAGAGGCCTTATCTTGACTTTCCTGTTTTTCAGGGACTTTCCTAACCTCTTGATTTTCCCCTTCTCTTCCTTGGGCTTGCTATCCGCATGGTCGTTGGATGCGGTATGCTCCTTTGTTGTTCCAGGCTCCCCAAGGCTCTTTATCCTCTTCTCCCACAGCAGCCTATCTTTAATCATGTCCATAACTTCAGGGCTTACGGGAGGGTGGTGATCAAAGCCATAGCCAACAGGAATGAGTCCTTCAGCTGGCCCGTATTGCAGCAATTCATTTGTCTGCAGGTTGATTACTGCCCATCTGCCATTTGCCAGATAAACTGCAGTGATCAGGGGCTCATAGCGGAGAACTTTGTAGTTCCATAGCGGCAAAGTTTCCCTACCAAGCCTCGTGAGGATCTGCATGTCATAGGCAGGCATTGAGCCAAAAGAGTTTGGAGATGGCACAAGCCTCGAATAAGACAGTTTTCCCTTTCTGTAGGTGTTAAGTGTCCAGGGGATGGGTTTCTTGCCCCTGCTTGGTGAGTATCGAAGCCTGTGGGTGCCTTCATTCAGCACATCCTCAATAAATGACCTTGTGGTTTTGTTACGATGTGTCGGGATTACCTTTACCTCAACTCGTTCAAGCGGAGGTTCCCTAACCATTGAGATCGACCTTGCAACGGATATCCTTGGTTCCCTTTCATCCCTGTCCGCCTGTTCCCTGAAGTTCTGCCTTATTTCCTGAAAATATGGCATTGTCTTTAGTTCAGGGTTCTCGTATTCCAATTCCCTCAGTTGATTCTCGATGGGCCAGAATTCAGGGCGTTCAATGTTGTAAGACTTGTGGATGTGCCTGTTGCCCCCAAAAGGGGTTGAGGGGCGTTTAGGCGTATTCTTCGGGTCCCTCAACTTCTTCCTCCTCTTCCTTGTACGAGGCAGACTGTCCCTTCAGCAGGTTGTCATTGTCCTTCAGTAGCCTGCTGATGTTCGCCATCATAGCCTGCTTCTCATCTTCCAGTGCTTCATATTCCAGGGATTTGGCTTTGTCTATGGTCTTGAACCTCTCCTTGGTCATTTCCCTGGCTGCAGCAATAGAAAGGAACTTGCCGAGTTCTGTCTGCTTGTCGGATATGATTACAAGTCTCTCCAGGTACTCCTTCATTATGCTGTACATTTCCTTTTTCAGCATGAATTCGAGTTCGGGAAACTGCATCCACGTGAACTTGATTCTTGACGGGTATCCAAAACCGTCGTATTCAACGTCTTCTGCCATGTAGACTCCCGGGCCATACCTCAGATCGTGAATTGAGGGGGCAACTCCCTCAGTCTCTATGTGCAGGAACATGCTGACAGGAATGTGCAGATAGCCGTAAACCACGGGTGAGCCCCTGCCGGTCTTTGAAGGCTTCATCTTGACCAGAAGTATGTGTATATACGAAGGCGTGTAGAGCCTCGTAAGCCAAAAATAGAGAGCCAGGACCATTACAGCCATCGTTCCAAGTGTGTAAAGCAGCCCCGCGATGAAGATCTCTGCAATGAGTATCAGGACACCTATGAACACGAATCCAACATTGTTTCTGAGTATGTACTTAAGGGAGGCCATTTCACGGATGGCGCTGGAATTTATGTTACCCCTTGTGTCCTCTTCCTCTGCCTGCTGGGTGAGTTCTTCCTTGGCAGCCTTTGTTCTCTCCTCTATTGCAAGATTCACCCTGACCTTGCTCTCAACTTCCTTTTCCTCTTTCCTTGATAATTTATTTCCACGGCCGAACAAGATTGTCAGCTCCTGATCCTGGTGTCGATGTACGACTTCCCAACCGTACCCACCGCAAGGAGAGACACTGCGAGAGACATTATCGCCGCAATGTACAGCCTGACCTGGAGGATGTCCTGCTCCAGTTGCGTGTAGATCAGCTTCTGCTGCGGACTGGTCTTTTTCTGCTGCAGGGGAACCTTGGCAATGGGCATATTGTCGAAATTGTAGAGCTTGCCCCCGAGGTACACAGTCACGGAAACGGAGGTTGTGTTCTCGAATAGGGGGACGTAGTAGGTCGGGGTGCTTATGTTTCCGCTCTGGTAGAATTGGCTGTCCACATAGATCTTGTATGAAGTTGGAGTTGATGAGATCATCTGGATCTTCATGTGGGCATAGGTCACAATGCCTGTCTGATTGCTGTACACGATGAGTTGCTGATTTACCCCCGGATAAGTCGATTCAACGTATACGGTCTGGTAGGGCTGTGTCGCAATTCCGTAGATGATGTGAACGTCCTTGAAGTTGTATGCAGTCTGCCCCAGAAATACAGTTACGTTGTGCTCTCCGGGTGCAAAATTGTAATGGAACGTCCCTGTTCCGAGGTTTACCCCCTCCTGCACCAGAAGGCCGTCAATGTAAATCTTGTAGGTGGTGTTACCGTACATCCAGAAAGTCCATTCGGGAAATACTATGGAGCCATTGGTTCCCGGCAGGAGGGTGAGGGATACGTTATCCTGTGCCGGAGTGACGGTTGTAACAAATACCCCTGAATTCTGCGAAGCGGAGGTGTTGATTCCTGAAGCGGTTGCGACAGGAAAATAGACAATGCTGATGAAAGCAGCTGCTAAGAGCAGTGCCGTAAAGGCTGTCTTGTTCATTCCCGCTCCAACCTACAGCCCAAACGGCAAATTCGGATGATAACCCTGCCAAAAAGTGTGCCAGTCTGCAGCGAGTTGTGCTGCGCTTACCCCCATTGCTCCCAGTCCCACCATAAGCAGGAACAGTATTATCGCAACAATTGCAAGGTCTTTGAGCAGCCCCATCAGCTTTTCCTCCCTTTGAGCCTGTTCTTTACCACTAACGGGCCTTCCATCAGGGTGAAGGTCTTTTTGTCAGTATCTGTGGGAATCCCCATCCTCTTGGCATACCTGTTGACGTAAGCCTTGTCTTCCGTGGGGATGCCATTGAACCTGGTATGCTTGTTGAAACCTACCAGGGCCGACAGTTTCTCCCTAACCTTCTTGACGCCGTACGCTTTCACGGCTTCCCTAAGTGCCTTCTCTCTTACCTGGTCTGTTTCATCAAGATGGTAACCGAACACAATCAGGCTGTTTGGGTGCTTGATTATGGACTCCCCGGTTCCATCCATTGCCCAGTTTTCTGGGTTCTCCAATTCTTGTTTCATTTATTTCACTCCTTCGCCAGTTCCAATGCCGCTTAACTACGGGTCCTGCAGGTATTTTGCGTTTTCCGCCTTCCTTTCGGCCCTTTTTTCCTGCTGGTTCCTGACTAACTTTCTCCCCCTAGAGACTATGTTCTTCGCGCCAGCCTTTCTTACTGCCTTAAATCTTGTATTTTTCTTCTTTCCAAACATCGTTTCACTCCTATTTTCTTCCAAATTCCGGTACTGTTGTTCCAATTTGCCCGAATAATTATCGGGCAGGTGAGATCATCACCGTTAAAGTGCCCGCGTAACCTCCCGATTCGCTCGGCTGGTACACCGGCGTATCAAGTATCAACGGCTTGTCATCCCCAAACATGAATGAGATGTTTGGGGGCGTGAACTTTTCATACAGTTTCAACGCCTGCTTGAGCTGCCTTGCCTTAACGAACGTGTAGACGGGTTTCTCGCTGCTTGAAATGGTAGCCCCTTCCACAGTAAGGACAGGGCCGCTCTGGCTGTATGGAAATATCTTGAATTCCTCATACATCGGATCCCATTCGATCTGGACAAGCGTGTCCTCTGGAACCTTTTCAAGACCATTCAGAAGCACATCTGCTGAGTTATCAGGGAGATATCCATGCACCTCTGTGACATTCTTCACTTCCTTAACCTGCGTCTTGATCTCCTCCAGCTTCAGGCTTGGGTTGGTTTCTTCCCTTACGCCCCCGTTCCTGTTCACGTACAGGACCC
>JAJZOK010000027.1 GCA_021811525.1 Thermoplasmata archaeon
ATAGCTCCCTTCGTGCTTTCTTATAATCACCCAACTTGTTCCATATCAGTGAATGGAAACATGAATCCCAAAGCCAGCAATGCGGATAGGTATTGCCATTCGGTGAGGTATATCCTAGTTCCTCATGCCAGTTTAAGGACATGATTTGTTGAACACGGTGTCTGAATTCTTCTTTGCTAACTGATGCCACCCACCCTCACTCCGTTTAGATCAAATCATTTAATCGAATTAAACTGCCACTAGCGCAATTCTGTAAGTCTCGCAGATATAATATATCTCACGAAAGATGGTATGTAGATTCGTTGTAACGAGTCAAGCTTTCAATGAGTGATACGTGTGTTGTATCTTCACGAATTTTGCAGTAACTTTGGATCAATCCCGTACAATCCAGTCTTGATTGCGGTGTTACCGGCTCTCTGTAATGACTGGATGGCTCATATCGGATATTTCACAGATTTAAGCCATTGAGTGTGTTTTCATTGCATATGTAATATGTTGTCAGCACGGACTGGCGAGCGATGGATTATTTTTCGGGGGAAGGTTGCTTAGAAAATATACAGATCAATGCGCAAATACCCCGTTTGTCGTCTTAGGATGTAAGAGCAGGAAAAATCTTACAAGAGTGTACGGCCATTACACCCGGCCCATAGGAATCTACAGAAAGATCAGTACACTGTCTATTCTCTGGAGATCGCTGCGGATGCTCTTGGTCTGCCCCCCTAAATAGTGAGACATTATTGGCTTATAAAGACTCAGGGAAAGCAAGTCAGAAAGAGAGTGGTTTGGAGGAAATTGGCTCGGCCCACTCTTCTACGCTTGTTACGTTCAAGGGAAAATGGCAACTTCCAATAGGAGGTGGTAAATCTGAGTATTTAAAGAGCTCGGGCAAATATGGACGTCTGGCGCCAATTTACGATATGCTAAGTTGGCCCTATTATATGTGACTGGATGATTTTCGTGAATCGGCAGCTTAGTCTTAAATATTGGATTAAAGAATAAGCAATCAGGTGAATTAAAATCAGCTTTTGCTGGTGCCTTATCTCTGAAATGACGGTCGTGGATACGGCCTGGGATCTAGGATAAGGTTCACCGTCCCCTTATTTTTTATTATCTCGGCACTGAGTGATGTGTGATCTTGGTAACATCGTCATTTAATCCATTTTCAGTCTTTTGAAAGCAAATGGCTGCAACATAGTCGGCAACTTGTAGGCATTTGTCATCGCGTGAATCTCTGTTTGACGACCTTACGGTTATCTTCAAGCTGTGTAATGATCCCCTGGGAAAGTTCATGGCGGCATTGAGCTGTACATCGAAGTTTCTCAAGACGTTCTCGCCTCTTTTTCTGTCAACTGTTGCGTTCACGTTTCTATAATTTCTTAGGCTTGTTTCTAGCAGACATTTTACCACCATTTCACTGTACAATTTATTGACATTGCTTTTCTCTATTGACCGTACGAGCCTCTTATTTATGCCGATTACCGAAAACCCGATATCGCTGCTGTTGATCAATTCAATAAATTGACTCCTGACTTCAGGGCTGTCATTGCTATACTTGAATTCGTATATTTCCTTCTTGCTTCTTCCATTTATTTTACGCATGAGTTTGCGAATTTTCCTCGAAAGGAGAACTGGATCTTCAACTATTACGCATGCAACAACAAATGTATCAGTTGCCTTTCGTGAGAAACCTATATCTCCCGATTCATCAATGAAAACATCTATGACTTTTTTAGTGGAACCACGCCATATTGCATTTGGTCGTTGCAGTCTGAAGCAAATTACCTTTTCATCAAGTAGGTCATTTGGAGCGCTATGTTTCTCGTAATCAAACCCTCTACGTGAGGGGGAGAACATTCCCTTTCCACCGTGTGATCGATCAGTCAAGAATCCCTTCACCATTTACCACTCATTTTCCCCCCTCGACCGACTTATGCTTAACAACTTTGTCAACAATCCGGTCTTTAGTCAGCGAATCTGACAGGGCTTCAATGATCCTTCTGGCAATTTCAATTTCTCTGATTTTTTCCCTGCGCTTGTCTGCACCCTTTGAGAGTTCTTGAATGAGATTTTCGAGTATCTTCTTCGGCGTATGAAGCGAATCAATGTTAAGATCTGAAACGTCGTTAACAACGTGGTCGGGTTCATCAATCAAGAATCGGCCATTTGATAGAAGTATTATTTCAAAATCGAATGGTTCTGAGTGTCCCTTGGCACTTTTGTAATATGCTACATCCTTTCCCACAGCAACTCTGGCGCCGAATTCGCGTAGCAGTGGCTTCATTGTATCAAATAGGTTTCGATACTTCTCAACGAGCTCTTCCTTGTCTGAACGCCTCGGCCTGAAAGAAAATCCTCTCAATATGTTCTCGGTTACGTCTGAAAGATTAAGACCTTGTTTTTTTGCCGCCTCAACAACTTGTTTATCGACGCTCAACGTTAATTTGACTTTGTTCCCCGGCATTTACCACAGAATCTTGCGCCGGTTATTTATTTCTTCCGTATTATGATACGGGTGTAACCCGTATTTGTACCTGTATGAGCAGATAATCAGGTTTGGCGTGAACTACTCGGGCCGTCATATGGGTATAGCTACAGCGGCACCGTAGAATACACTTGTACTGGTTTCTCGCGCTGTGCTCTGCCTTCTTCCTCCAATTTATTGACGCTTCCTTGTTGGTTGTCAATAGTTTCCGTTAGGTACACTTAATTTGAGAGGCGCATGGCTCCATCATCTTCTAGATGTGATTTATAACAGTTGGAGTAGTGCGGGTTATTTGCTCTATTGCAAAATCTTTGCCAAGTCGCACTCATTCCTGAGAATATCAAAAGTCCCAAATTCTGGAGGATGCGCCAATTTTGCCTCCATGCCCACTAAGCGCCAGCGCAGGGGAGGAGTAAATCGCATATGCAATCCAGCCATGTCGAGAACACTGTTGATAGGATTCTTGTTTTGCAAAAAAGACAACGTCGTTAGATTGCTCAATGACTCCCTCGGATGTCTGCTGGCTTTCTTAAAATGGAGGAAGAATTAAAAAAGACAGGGATGCGAACCCCAGACCTGCTAATCAAGAATCTGAACATAAGTTGGACATGGACAGTTCGGTATTAGATTAAAGTTTTAAGAGAATACGAATCTCATCTGCCATCAAACCTATCATTTATCTTTTCAACAAGAGCGATTATGTTTCTTACCGATGCATGCAATGGCTCTTCGTCAGCGTTGTCAACTCCGTTTGGCGTGCCATTCAACATAGGCCAAAACTGTTTTGCCACAATTGATTTGTTGTAATCCACTCCGTTACTTTCAGCAATTTCTTTGCACCAGTTCACGATTTTCTTTCTTTCGCCTTTGTTATCCAGCTCTGGAAAATCAATTCCCTTCTCAATGGTCCGCATAAAAGTTGCGAAGTAAAGTCTTGGGTCTATAAGGTCTTCAGAGTCCCCTTCTCTCCCTATAATTTCGCCTATTTGCAGGATATACTTTTGTTTGTCTTCCTCTGGAATCCTGTTAAGGACTTCATGATCAGTTTTTTGAGCGCTGTCTACTATAACGAGGAAATCCACTCCTGCTTTTTTGTAGAACTTGATGTAATCCAAGATGTTCGGAATTCCACCTATCTCGTCCACAGAATATAGGTCTCTGCTCAAGTACTTTTGACCGGTGCGCTCCAAGTGCTCGTTGAATGCCAAGAAGATATCCATGTCGGTTATTCCCTCAAAAAGGAGAGTCCTGGAAGCCCCATATAGAGAATACCTTGCAGGAGATCCTATGTATTCTCTGATTCGTGTTAGAACACTCACATCGGTTGGAGCACTTAAGCTGATTATCTTAGTGCCATCACCAGTCTTTTTCTCCACCAACCTGATTATATCTGGTCGCCAGGGATCAATAAGTGCGCGCTCATGCGAAGTATAGATGAGCTGGAGCTTTTCCGAGTTGCTAACCTCTTTCAATAATCGGAGTATGTCTCCCTTCCCCTTATCGTGCAAGCTGGTTGCCGGGTTATCTAACAAAATCACTATTCGTTTGGAAGACTTGGATAATTTTGAAGAAATCTCCATATAGAACGCCAGCCACCATTTGAATCCTTCACTTCCTTCGACTACGGAGACTATGGAGTCGGTTTCAAGGTCTTTTACGTAAAACGTCAAGTTTGTATTGTCTGAACTTACTCTAAATTCATATTTTTGCTGGCTCCAGAGTTTGCCTAATACCTCTGTCAGCTTTCTTGAAATCGTTTCGTAATATGAATTTCTTAACTGTGCATCTTTTGTCCTCACATTTTGGACTCCGCTTGGTAACAAATCTTGAGTAAGCAAAGCTATTGAACTGAAGGTTTCCGAACTGCTTGGGTCGCTTATGTATTGGTCCATTGATATTTTATCCTCTATGTTGAAGACGCGATCCATGTAGTAAATGGCTGGAAGATTGCTTATTAGGAGATTAAACGGTGATTTGCTTAACTTAGAACGTTCCTCCCTTATTCTATCTTCAATCTCCTTGAGCCTCTGGTCGTGCTCCCCTTGAAACTGAGGGTCTTTTGGGATCGGTGCCAAAGAGTTTCTCAGGGACTGAACTGCCAAGTCGCTCTCTTTATTGTCTCCAAAATTAGTTTTCTTAAATGTGTCAAGGGCACCGTTAAAAGCACCTTCATGAACACGTATGTTATTGAAGTTCCGGTTCATGGCGTTACGGAAGTTATTTCGCAACTCTTCAACGGCCTTCAGTATGGTAGTCTGGTCAAGCGGCGCAATCTTTACTTCATTATCACGTGCAAATACGGAAAAATGACCGTCCAGATACCTGTTAAGAGTGATTTCAGTTACGCCGTCACTTTGAATTGCACCGGATAGTTCTTTAGCGTCGCTTTCGTCTAACCTAAGCTTTGCCTCAACAACCTTAACGCTAGAAGCCGCCAAAGATCCGTTCGTAATCTTCTGAGAGATGTCAGAACCCCGGAAGAGTTCAGACTCTTTAGGGATAACTTTTGAGTCCAGAAGTCTAACACCCTCCAAGAAGGAGGTTTTGCCAGTACCAGTCATTCCAACGAGGCATGTCAGGCACTTTTCCAGTCTTACGACACCACTATCTTTAATCGACTTGTGATTATAAACAGATACACTCTTAATCCACATCGATTTAGCATATTAACAGATAAAATTTAATGATTTCCTCCGAATATCACGTAGCAAGCTGTCAAAATCAGCTTTAGCCTACCTTTTTCCAAAAGTCATGGCCACACAGTAACATGCGGTTATTGTAATTGGAATAGCTGAATGGTAGCACTGCAAGAGAACTCCTCATATTGCTTGTAATTCCACACTGAGCGGAGCTACCTTGTCCGGTTA
Organism: Thermoplasmata archaeon; assembly: GCA_021811525.1. Next base: position 5,350 of record JAJZOK010000027.1, read on the forward strand.
AAAGTCACCACCCCTATAATTGCACTCGGGAGGAGAGACTAATGTGCCCGAAGTGAGCCGGAAATCAAAAGAGGGGTGGATTGCGTTAACAAGACGGGTTGAATTTTGATTGAAGTCTAAGCATGGGGTGCTGTGTTCGGCGAGTGGGCGAGCGAAGGGCATATTGCACTAGGCGAAGGCTCAAAGAGGAGTGAAGGGTGAATTTGAACCTAAGTTGTACTGTTTTTGTTCACTTTACAGATCAGAAAAAATCTTGCTGACATCATCTATCCAATATTTCCTGTACTTTTCACCCACCATACTCAAGTTGTCCGTTTTCATGAATAGGTACACTTTTATGAAGAAGCTACTAAACTGAAACTTTTTTTGAGAGTCATTATCTTCAAACAGTTTACTGAAATAGTCAGCTTTTTGTTGATAGTCTGTATATTTGGTACTCTTTGGATCGACGAACACTATTTTATAATCATTTCCCTTCTTAAGCCAAAATATGAAATCTGGGGAGTAATTCCTCATTCTGTTTTTTTCTGCATCGTAATAAGGGATATTGACTCTGTCTAGAGTCTCATCAATCTTAGAAAAGACCCACCAGTCTAATTTTAGGTACTTTCCCTCATCACTTGATATGAATGAATCGAGGTCATGGATGAATTTCTTCTCACTATCGACCTTTATTATGTGGTTAATGAAATCCGCCTTATCGGAGGCTGCCAAAATTATTGGCAGGTAGTAATGGTATGCCAGATTTACTAGCTCTATTTTACTATCGTCGTAGTCGAACAATAATTTCTTCTTGGTGTTTGCCCATTTCTCAACTTGGGAAGTATATTCATCTATATCTATCTCCTTTGACTTCAATCCAACTCTTCTTTTGC
>JAJZOK010000138.1 GCA_021811525.1 Thermoplasmata archaeon
AAGTCTTGCGTAGCAAGACCGAGTGGTGTAAGCGTTAGCGGTGGGTGGTGTGGAACACCAAGCGAAGCGAAGGTGTGTAACACCACACATACACCACGAGCGGCGAGCACAGGACACCACCCTGAAAGAGCATGGCGAATGAGGGGCTCTTCGAAGAAGAGTGCGAGACGGAAATCAAAAGAGGGGTGGATTGCGTAAGCAAGACGGGGTGAATTTTGATTGGAGGCGAAGCATGGGGTCCTGTGCTCGGCGTGCAGGCGAGCGAAGGGCACATAGTAATTGGCGGAGGCTCAAAGAGGGGTTAGGGGTGAATTTGAGCCGGAGCATACCAAAAGGTATTAAAATCTAAAAAGATATGAGTATAGTAATGACCACTGCTAAATCAAGACTAGTAAGCATACCTAAGTCCGATCTCGAAAGCCTTGAGGCTACCATAGAGACTCTGGAAAACAAGCATGTCATGGATCAGCTTGAGAAGAGCGAACAGGACATACAAAAGGGCAGGGTAAGGGACGCACGTGAGTTCCTGAAAGAACTTTAGTAATTTTTCTTTGCATCATCTTTGTGAAGGATAGCTCTCAGTATTACCTTCTTTCCTTCCTCGTTTATCTCGTACCACACCCTGAATGGACCAGTTCTCAACTGCCACAATCCGTGAAGTTTCCCTCTCAGTGGCTTACCAGATTGTGGATCTTTCTCCAATCTATCAATCATGCGTAGCAGCCACTCCTTCTTGTCCTTATGGTTCCTATTGAACTCTTTTTCGAAGGTTTCAGTAGTCTCCACTATGTAGGGCATCTAGTTCTCCGAGTGTCGTTTTAAAATATCTTTGATATCAGATGGTCTAAAGGAAACATCTGATTCCCACCTTCCAAATCTGCTATCAGAGTTTACTGCATCTATCCACTCTCTAAGAGCGGCTCTTTTTGTTCGATTCTTTTCGTCATCTACTCCCTTGACCTCAAGTACTAACATCTTGCCACTCTTTAATCTAATCAAAAAGTCAGGATAATAGCTGCTAACCACTCCCTTGTAGAGGTAACTGATGACAAAGCCCAAGTGGTCGTTCTTCGCCCAGCTATCCACTGCTTCGTTATGTTCTAGCTCATATGATTCTGAAGCTTCCCAGGAACTGTCATACACTACATGACTGATGTGTGACCTGTCAGTAAGTTCGCAAGGCTTACTTGTATACCATGTAACCATCTTTCCAGTGGACTTTATCGGCATCTCCTTGTCAAAGATTGGTACCAGCTTCTCCGTGTTTTCAGCGCGGATGGCACTGAATAGATGCTGAACAATCTTGTTAAGGTTTAGTAAGATGAGAAGTCTTTTTTTCAAGTCGTCTCTGTATGACTCACTTTGGATCACTAGTTTGTCGGAGTCCAGAAATGATTCGACGATCTTGATTAACTGTGCTATCAGATATTCCTTGCTCCCTGGCCAGGAAGGTTGTACTTGATCAAAGACGTCCCTTGCCGTCTCAAATATCAGTCTCTGTTTTCTCAAGCTCGTAAGCAATGTCTCGATTTGGTCATTTGAAAGGTCTATTACTTTCAGTTTCTTGGTAATGTCTGGTTTTCCCTCGATTATCTGGGCCAATTCAGCTTTTAATGGTGTATCTTCCGGATTCAATTGCAATTCCTGAACCTTTGACAGGTCTATTCTTAGCTTTGGAGTGTATGTGTGATTTATTCTAAGGACATTGGGCCAAGTGATCTCAAATTCCTTTTTCTCATCATCAACGTGAACTCTTGTCTTTGGTGTGGGGGGAGGCGGGGGAACGCCACCTTCTGGACCTATACCCTCACCTTCGTGAGGCAGGAATGTGAATGGCACGCCAAACACGTTGACATATTCCGGCTCAAAAAGGCCTGTCTCAGGGTTAACATCGTAAGATGTACGTCTTAAGCCTCTACCTACCACCTGTTCGCAAAGAAGCTGGCTTGTAAAAGCTCTTAAGCCCATAATGTGGGTGACTGTTTTCGCATCCCAGCCTTCTGATAACATTCCAACAGAAATTACATTCTGAATGCCTTCTCCGGGCTCTCCTTTTTGTCCTACAGTATCAACTTTTTCACGCAGTTCTTCGGCAACAGTTTTCTTAGAACCTCCATTCAAACCAGATTCCGCTTCGTTGAGCACTTTGGTATCTATCTGGAGTGTTGCTTCAGGGTTCTGTAATTCCTTGATTCTGATCTTACCTTTGTCAAGCGTGAACTTAACTCGGGCAGCTGTTTCTGTTCTATTGCATACCGATATCATAACCGGGGGAGTTTCAGAGTTACTCTTCTCCCACAATTTTAAGGTTTCTGCCCAGTCAAGACCCAGGAAGTAGTAAGCCTTTGTTACAAGGTCGGGCAGGGCAACTTCTTTTCCTACTGCTCTGTTTATGTCAGATTTCACTTCTGCGTCTGCGTATATGTGATAGAATTTTGATCTCATTGTTTTGGCATCCGGCGTACCATCGTCGCGGACCACTACTCTTGGAGTCTTCACCAATCCAGACTCAATTGCTTCATTAAGACCAAAATCGCTTACGATCCAACCAAATAGGGATTCTTCACTTGCTTTCTTTCCCGATGGAAAGAATGGAGTGGCCGTGAAATCAAAACATCGCATTATGTTTCGTACTTTGTTTATCTTGTCAAGTCCTCCGACCCATACGGTGCTCTCATAAGCGCTATCTTTCAAATCCCTTTGTCTCTTGTATTTTCCCTCAGCCTCAGGGTTGATTCTCCACGCGTGGTGGGCTTCGTCATTTATGACGATGAGGTTCTTGGCATCTTTCAGTTCGCCAAGCACTTCTCTAGCGTAGGCCTCATCACTCTTCACACCACGCTTATCAACACTCTTCTTTCTCTTGACCTGATCCTCAGACTCCCATTCGAGGAGGTGCCAATTTATTATCTTGACGCGCCCACCTCTGAGCTTGTCAAACATTCCCGATGGTATAAGGTCAAACTCTACGTAGTAATTGTTTTCCTCTGAAGCAGAAGGGTTCAGAACTTGAAGTCTGTTCCTTACGGTCAGACCGGGAGAGACCACAAGAATGTCCTTTGAGAATCTGGTGTCCTGTCTATAGGTCATCTTGTTAATGATCTGCCATGCAATTAGCATAGCCATTACAACAGTCTTTCCTGTCCCTGTGGCCATTTTGGAACATAGTCTTTCAATATTGCCGCCATCGCCTTCTAACTTCACGCCTTGCTTTTCAGTATCAGGCGCTTCTATGAACCAAATAAGTGTCTCAATTGCCTCCAACTGACAGAAGAACAGTTTTTTATCCCTGTCCGCCTTTTTCCAGTATTCCAGCAATTCCTTCGTGACTTTTGTCACTCCCGGATATCCGGACTCCCTCCACTTATCAACTCTTTCCCTGACTTTGTTGACTTCAGGTAATTCAACAAAGAACCCAGGATCATCGAATTTTTCAGAATGCTCGGAGGCTATGGTATATCCTGCTGGCCGTCTTCCCTCTACCAGTGAGAATTTACGCTCTTCACGGCTGTATTTGAGGTGCTTTGTGGGCTTCTCGTAAGGACTATTGATGATTAAATGTTGTACACTCTTATCATCTGCCATTAATCCACCTTTAAGACTCTCAGCGACTCTATCCCACGGTCATCTATGATCTTTACAGCTATCTGCTTGTTTTTCCCAACCTTGAATGGAAGAGACCGATTTCCTTCATAGTTGGACATTAAGTCCTCATCAACGTATGCCCTTAGTGCTTTTGCGAGTTTATTCCATCCACCCTTCTCCCCTTCCAGGGGGAAGAAAACCTGTCTTGGATAGAGACTCCTGCCATTGTAATCTGTGTCCAGTTCCCACATTGCGATATTTGAATGGTCTCCAGACTTGATTTCGCCATTTCTTGTGTCGTAATAGTCAAACCCATTGACCATTACAACGTATTTCTCACCATCTTTCTTTAGCTCTATGTCCGGTTGTCCTATGAGCCAGAACGAAGACTCCTCATTTGCCTTCTTTTTCTTGAGGTCCTCTGTCAAGAGGTCTGTATTCATCTGGCATTTTATAACGGAAACTCCGGGCCATTTTAGTTCATCAATGTCCTTTGCCGCCTCAGGATCAAACTGGAATGAAGCAAATATTACGAGCTTTGGCTTGGGAACAAGTTGCTGTGCCTCCTCGATTGCCAACTCAACCTGTCTTTGTTCCAATGGAGCATAAGCAGGGCCAAAAGAAATCACAGTATTTTGACCATCGGCCGTCTCTCCCTGGGCTTGTAGCCACTTTGTGGCTTGCAAAGCCTCAAATCGAATGAATTTTATTTTCTGCCCACCTTTTGCTCTTATCCCAGTTTTACTAATTTCGTCGATCCAGTCACTCTGCCTTACCGTCTCACCAGATCTTGCAATTGTATTATCAAGGTCTTGGGCACTGGGATTCTCTTCAACTTCTTCCAGATTTACCACACGCTGTGACGGGACTGCTTCAACAGTAAATGGGCCGGTAACTCGTCTCTTTGTACGGTCAACAATGGGTTTGTCATGTAGTATATCTTCCTCTGGAGTATCGTCATTAGCAAGAGATTTGAGTGTGGTATGTGGTACTCTTTCGCATTTTAACCCGCTTGAAACTCCCTCGTCTGGGTGTGCGAGTTCATAGAAATCGAATATTGAAGTCATTAGTCTTTGTTTTGCCAATGTAATGGAAACTCTGGATGTATCGCATGTAATCCACCTTCTCCCCCATCTTTCAGCTACTGCAGCAGTAGTGCCAGAACCACAAGTAGGATCAAAAACTAGATCTCCTGGGTCAGTTGACATGAGCAGGCATCTTTGGATAACAATCTCGTTTGTTTGAACTACATACTTTTTGGCTTCGAACGAATTAACGGTGTCAAACCAAAAATTAGTTTCTTCGGATACGGGTTGGTCTGAAAGGTATCGCTTAAACAACAATCTTGATCCGGATTTGTATATTCTTCCAAGTTCTATTAACTTCAGCATACCGTCTTTTGTAGTTCTCCAGTGTCTGTTTGAAGGTGGAAAGTACTTCTTGCCTTGGAACTCAACCTCATAACTTCCAGTGTTAGATGGATCTTGAGAAGTAAGGTCATCTAATGCAATAATTCTGTTATCATCCAAATTTTCTGACTTGACTCTGGAAATATTGACTATATCTCCATTTTCAAGCTCATACCAAGAAAACTTTGTGTCCCTTTCAGAAATGTTTTTCTCACGGTAAAGCTTCCTAAATTTAAGGGAATTTTTGGTCTTGGCATACCATACGATATAGTCATTTACAATGGGTATGAGTTTTGTAGTAGCTCCAACTGTTTTTCTGAAAGGTATTATGCTCACAAAATTCTCGGCACCATAGATCTCGTCAAGTAGCTCCTTGACATGATGTAAATTCTCATCAGAGATTTGAACGAAAACGCTACCACTTTCATTAAGCATGTCTCTGGCCAAAAGAAGTCTATTTCTAAGGTAAGTCAAATAAGAATGAATTCCAAGTTCCCATGTGTCTCTGAAAGCCTTTATCATCTCCGGCTCTTGCGTCAAATCTTCATCTTTCCCGTCTTTAACATCTCGTTTATTTATGAAAGGTTGAAAATTCGAACCATATTTTATCCCGTAAGGCGGGTCAATGTATACCATCTGGACCTTGCCAGCCATTCCCTCTTTCTCAAGAAGTGAGTTCATAACTATTAGAGAGTCTCCAGCGATCAAACGGTTTGACCATCCTTCTGAGTGTTTGTAAAACTCTATAGCTTCTCGAATGGGTAAGTTGTTCTCAGGGTTTTCAAAGTAGTAAAAAAGACTTCTTTGGGTCTCTGGTTCTTTATTTCTTACGGCCTCTATTATGGTCAGAGGATCAATCCTTTCATGAACATGCAAAGACACTGTGTCGACTTCAAAACTTGTTCCTTCTGTTTTTCCTGACCATTGCAATTCCGGGTCCAGATGCGGATCGAACATGTATGTTTTCCTCCCGTTGATGGGATCAGTGTCTGCTGAAACTAAACCAGTTTGTGGTATGTTAAGCCTTTTCTCTTCTTCAAAAGTGTACTGCGTCAATTCATTGTTTTCAGTCTTATTTTTCCCTTTCTTAGCCATTTAACCACCAAATATAGACAAAATAGGCCATTATAAGCTCCTACAATCTTTTTTTCAGCTCGACAGATACAATCGACGCATCAGATAATAAAATTTGCGATTCCATTGTGTAGTACCGGCCAATCTT
>JAJZOK010000064.1 GCA_021811525.1 Thermoplasmata archaeon
GACCTGAAGACATACAACATCAGATCCTGAGTCTTGCACGCCTTTCACCTCTTGTTTCATAGAAGCTTACTCCGATTTCCCGTTCAAATGCTTTCATGTAAATATTCTCCACTTCGCTGTTCCTGAACTTGACCAGGCGATCCACGTCCGCAAGCCAGATGTTGTATGTCTTCAGGTCCCCGTATCCCCAGAAAAGGAGGTTCAGCACATCTTCCGGAAGGCGGGAACCCTCAGTGGTATCCGGAGTTTGGCCTTCCGTTGAGAATACAACATCAACTTTCAGGGGAAGATCGTTTACCCTCGGAAGTATATGGGTTGTGAGGACTGGAAACCTGCCTTCGCCCCAGATTCTTGGGACAGCCTGCAGCAGCGGAACCGTGTATCCTGCATCCCTTGCAAGCGACTTCACGAGGAAGTGATCGCTTGCACCGAGCTGCTCCTCTTCCCTGAGTAATTCTTCGCTATGCTTTCCCAGCTTTATCTGGTTGAGAAGAAATGTCCTGAATAATTTTGATTCAGAACTCTTGGCCATGAATATTATTGGGATACCTTTGGTGGATGCCATATCCAGCATATTCCCAAGCGCCTCCACATACTTCCTGCTGAATTCCCGGTACCCTTCCGCATTGAGCGGCCTGAATTTCCTGAAAATCCTACCTGTGAGTGATCCATCCACCAGGATGTAATCAGGTGTTTCCTCCCTGAGCATCTCTATTATGCTGAGATGCTCTGAATGCTCCATGAGCATGATTGTGAACTGCTGGAGGTCATCCCTTGAAACTGAAATGACTTCAGAAATGAAGCTTGGGTATATCTTCTTCCCCAGCACAGTATAGGCACGTATTAGTATGAGTTTCTTACCGTTGTAGAGTTCCCTTATGAATTCAGTGCTGTCTGTGGACGAAACTGCCTTTCCCGTTACAGGTACTATCTGCGGTGCAGCAATGAAATTATCCCTGAAAACGGGCCCATACAGTTCCCTTCTCCAGGAATCCTCAGCCATTTCAAGGCTGTTTTTAATTTCCTCCCTGTTGCTCCTGAGAAAATCCAAGAAAAGGGTAAAGGTGTCCTTCATTCCCTAAGGACAAAGAACCCATCTTCTATTAAATTGTTCTTTTGAGTCCCTGAAAATGAGAAAATGCTACCTAATTGGGATTATGGTGAAGGTCAGTGCAAACATGACCAGGCCAATGATGCCAAGTGCAATTTGCCTTCCCTTGATGGGTGAATAGTCATCAAGTGCTGGAGGATGGGTGAGCCCCATTATGACCACGAAAATGGCAAGAAGCCACCAGCCGGTGTAATAATAGCCTATGATGAACAGGAACGCAACAAAAATGTAGTCTACTATGGACGCCTTCTTTCCGAAAAGTCCCCTTACGACATGCCCGCCATCAAGCTGCCCCACTGGCAGCAGGTTCATGGCTGTGGCAAACATTCCCACCCAGACCGCAAGAACCATTGGGAAAACTGGCTGGTTAGCCGGTGTTGTGAGATGAAGAAGGCTGTAGATAATGGGGAAATTGAGTGATATGGTTGTTGGAGCATTGGCTATGGGCACAAAGACATGGCTCAGGTAGGATGCCACGAATAGAAGGGGCAAAGCTGTCAGGAATCCAAACAGGGGGCCTGCGACCCCTATCTCAACCATTGCCCTCTTGTTAGGTACCGGATCCCTGAGGGAGATGAAGGCGCCAAATGTCCCGATGGTTACGGGAAATGGTATGAAGAAAGGCAGGGAGGCCCTGACTTTGTGCCTCTTTGCGACAATGTAATGGCCGGTCTCGTGGATGCCAAGAATGAGCATCAGCGGGAGGGAGAAGAATATGAAGCCATAGAACAGGCTCAGGTACTCGCTTGATCCTGGCTGGATGAAATAAGTAGCATATGTTGAGCCCACATAAATGGTGGAAATTAAGGTCAGGACGAGCATGATCACATTGACGTACACGCCGGAATACTTGGTCTTGACCCTTCTTGTCACTTCCAGGAAATGCTCCCCGTTCTGTGAAAGGAAAGGGATGTAGCCCTTTGGGATAAGTTCAATCCTTATGTCGTCGAACGCCTCAAAAAGCTGAGGATTGTCGCTGTTAAAATAATAGAACCTGACACTCACAGGATTCGCCTGTATGTCATAGGTATTAAGCCGGCTTGATACGGTGTCTACTACGTATTTCAGGTCATCGCTCTGGACTCTGCCGACATTACCGTGCTGTTCCATCTTTTCTCCTTGTTTTTAGACTTTTCCCCAGTTTAACGGGAATTATTCACGTTTCATAATTCCACTGACCCATGGGGAATTTTTCGTCTGTCGCTGATCGGGAGGTCATTGCCTGATGGCCCACCAGATGCTTCACCCGAGGCCCATGACTAAACGAGTTTTAGTCCCATGTCGTCATATATGCTCACAAATCACATATACTAATTTTTGGGACGGGATACATATTAGCTTCAGGTTATAATTCTTTACGCCTGTATGTTATGATACCACAAGCAATTGTGTGGCTCTCCCCGCCTTTGGCAAGCGAAGGAAGCGCGAAAAAATAAGTGAAATAACTGATTTTCTTAATCTATGTTTCATTGAATAAAGCAATGCAGCGCCTGATGAATAGATTCAGATTTATTGGAATAGTTCTTAAAACCCTCTGGCATTGATCTGATCATGAACGCCTCTGATTACCTGTTTGACCACCAGGGCGCAATGATTAGCGACCTTGAGAAGCTGGTGAACATGGAGACACCCTCAGGGGACAAGATGCTTCTTGACAGATGCGCGAGATACCTTGAGGATTACTTTCAGGACAATATCACCTGTAAGGTTAGTGTTCTCGAGAACAATTCGGCGGGAAACAACCTGCTAGTCAGGTTCAATTTGGGTTCCAAACTAAAGCCTGTTCTCCTGCTGGCCCACTATGATACCGTTTTTCCTGAGGGCACAATCAAAAGAATACCATTTTCCGTGTCGGAGGACGGGGAGATGGCACGCGGACCCGGGATATTCGACATGAAGGCAGGTCTTGTCCAGGCTGTCTGGGCACTTAAGGCACTGGAGAAACATGGGAAACCGAGGAGGCCGGTTACATTCCTGGTCACATCGGACGAAGAGACGGGAAGCAATTCTTCTAGAAAGGTTATCGAGGGTATGGCAAAGGAATCCGAAGCAGTTCTTGTGCTGGAACCGTCACTGAATGGAAATCTCAAAACGGAAAGGAAAGGTGTGGGAGATATAGATATCAGGTTTATCGGTAAACCATCACACGCGGGCCTTGACCCTTCAAAGGGCTCAAGTGCAATCAGCGAGGCAGCAAGGATGATCCAATTCCTGCAGACCCTTAACCGCCCTGAATTAGAGACTACAGTCAATGTTGGAACAATAAGGGGAGGAACCGCCAGGAATGTCATACCAGGTGAGGCATTCATGCAGGTAGACTTCAGGATCGTTGCTGATGAAGAGGGAGAACGGATCATGAAAGAAGTGAAGAAATTCAGGCCTAAGGACAGCCGGGTCAGGATAGAGGTGAGCGGCGGCGTAAACCGGCCGCCTATGCGCAAAACTGCAGATACTGACAGGCTCTTCAGCCTGGCAAAGAGAATAGGGCAGGAGTTTGGAAGGGACCTCAAGGAGACCTCAGCAGGCGGTGGAAGTGACGGGAACTTCTGTGCTGCCCTTGGCGTACCTGTTCTTGACGGGCTCGGTGCGGTAGGAGATGGTGCACACTCTGATCAGGAGGTTCTTGACGTGAACGAAATGCCAGTAAGGGCAGCCATCCTGGAACGGATTCTCGAAGAAATCTAATCATTTTTCGATCATTTGAAAGGTTTCCAGGTGCTCTTCCTCTTTGTGGAGATAGGTTGCGCCTTCCTTTATGATCAGGCCAACAAGCGGGCCGAAGGCAAATGCAATAATCGTTCCCAGCAGAATGAAGGAATAATAGGCCCAGAGTGAAGTGAACAATGTTATGGCAGGAGAAGATGGCGGGAATGGCGCACCGTTTGTGGTTGTTACCATGGCAATGAAGTAGAATGCATTGATGAAAGTTACACCCATTGTTGATTCAATCACAGCAGTGGCAGCCAGTACTGAAACAATGAATATCCCCATGGTTATAAGGACCCGATTTGAAATAACTGACAGTGGGTGTTTCCTGTTGAGTAAATCTCTGGCGCGCACTCTGCTGGTCACTTTTCATCCATGAAATGGTAATGTTAATAATTTTCCGTCTGCGGAAACGCGGAAAGTAATAATACAATCTTGTGTTTTAGTGGCTTGCAGGGCTTGTGGTCTAGCGGTTATGACGTCGCTCTCACACAGCGGAGGTCACCGGTTCAAATCCGGTCAAGCCCATAATACGAGTATTCTATTTCAGTATAATCAAATCTTTTTGAGAATTTACTTAATACTCAACAAGGAAATATTGATGCGGTTCATACTTTCGAGGTGAATGGTACAACATAATGACTCTCCCGCCCTCCTTCACTGCGTTCCCTGCAATTTACTGAGCATTCTCGTGAGGCAATTACTGCAGGCAACATGTCTCATCGAAAAGGCTCAGTGATATCTTCTGTTGATGAGATGTAAGGGATCATGGATTTAATCGCCTTGAAAATAATAATTTCATGGAAGACACAGCTGAAGGCAGCGGAATATTACATGAATTCCAACCATCAAGGATAATGGTATGTTTTGACGGATCAAACCACTCACTTAGGGCACTATCAACGGGCATTTCACTATCTTCAAAGTACCAGTCCCTGCTCATCGTGGCCTATGCTATTCCACTTCCCCTGAATGGATTTGGCCTTGGCGAGCCATACTATGAATGGGACCAGTTTGAGAAAGCAGCGAAAACCAGAGTCGAGAAACTGCTCAAGCCATATGCCAAAAAAGCTACCGCAGCTGGAGTTACAATGGACACAAAATACCTCGGGGGTACCGTATCAGTGCCTGAATCATTGCTTAGGGCGGCCGAAGAGACAGCCTGTGACCTGATTATAATGGGTTCCAGAGGACTTGGCGGATTTAAGGGCTTGATGCTGGGCAGCGTATCTCACGTAATGGTAACGAACTCAAAGGTGCCTGTTCTCATTGTGAAATGAACTTAAACCCGACAACATCCTGCCAAATGCAAACTTGTCCAATTCTGCAGTTGCATTAGGATAGTTTCTGAAATCCGCAATAGTGCAAGTTTGCTTGCGGATCTCAAACTAATAAGAGAAAATTAGGCCCGTTGGGGGCAGTCTACTCTCCCCTTACCAGGCCTTCTTCCCTTGCAAGCCTCATTGATTTCACATACCCTATAAGGCCAATTACCACAACTACTATTACAACAAGGAAGAACCCGATTCCAAGGGAGTCCAGATTGTGGATCTTTATGCCTGTGAATATGCTGATGCTGTTAAGATTGGGGAACGCAAGCACAAGGAAACCTGCAAGCAGGAACGCTATGCCACCATAGGTGAGGACATATCGCGTTATGCCGCTGGAGACCACCTGCAGGCCCTTTGCACTGAGATTTTTGCTTCGTGTGAGCCATGTGCCAAAACCTGCGCCAAGTATAACCTGCATCGTCATTGTACCAAGGCCGAATAGCAGCCCGGGGAGAAATCCAAGCCATGGGGAGGGCATTGCCGGGGCGAGGACCGTGTACAGAATTAGCGCGAAAGCCCCGAAGCCGAATCCGGCTATGAGACCATGCACAAATGCAAGTTTCAGTGGAATTGGCTTTCCCTCGTCGTCAATAACAGGGTTGGACATATGTGAAAGTTCCTCCTCTTCCCTGTGCTCCTTGTGCCTGTGAATTCCAAACGCTTTGTAGAGGTTCTTCTCAAGCAGGTGAAGGTGAGCCACTCTTCCTTTCCTGGATATGTAAATTCCCGCAAAAGCCATCCCTATACCCACCGCAATATAGCTTATTCCGTCAACTGATGCAGACATGAAGATGCCTGCAAGTGCAAAGAATGCTATTTCGGAAAGCAGCGCCCTTTGGAGCGTGAATCCCGCTGAGAAGGTCATTCCCGCCTTCATTCCCCGTTTTGAACTGTAGCTTCCTATTGCATAAGAGAATGTGATTGGCCAGGTGTGCTCATCGGGAGTGATTCCATGGACTATTCCTATGAGATATGATGTAAGCAGTACTACAAGCAGGCCAGTATCTGTGGGATTCCATAAGTTGATGAATGCCATCTGATTACACCTTTATCGGTTTTCCATGGGG
>JAJZOK010000139.1 GCA_021811525.1 Thermoplasmata archaeon
TCGGCGGCTTGGGCTTGGCCTGTGCAGCTGCTGGCTTCTATATGCGATCAGAGATGAGAGGAAAGCCAAAGGTTACAGAAATCAATGTTTAATAGAATGTCCAGATATTAAGGCATGAATTTTCTGGAAGTCTCCCAAAGGTTCACAGAGATGTCAAATACCACCAAGAGGCTTGAACTGACTGATATACTGGTGAGACTTCTAAAATCAGCAAACAAAGATCTAAAGAAACTTGTTTACCTGACTCAGGGGAAGCTGCTCCCAGACTATGAAGGGCTTGAACTGGGAATGGCTAATAAGCTCATCATAAAGGCACTGTCCTCCATCTCGGGAAAAAAGGAAGAGGAAATAGATGCCCTTTTTATTAAGGAGGGTGACCTTGGGGCTGTCGCCAAGCTGATCTCTGAGAAGAAAACTCAGAATGCCCTTTTTTCAAACGAACTGAGCGTTGATTATGTATATGACGAACTTACCAAGCTGGCCAGGATCAAGGGGGAAGGCAGCATCAAGAATAAGATTGGCATTTATCAGGACCTGCTACTAAATGCCACACCAGACGAGGGCATGTACATAACAAGGATCATTACCGGAAGATTGAGGTTAGGAGTATCGGATGCCACTATACTTGATGCGTTGGTGCTTGCATTTGCTGAAAAGGAGCACTCAGAGGAAATCGACGAAGCTTACAATTTCCATCCTGACCTGGGAGAAATCGCTGAACTCCTGCGGGATGGGGAACTCGATAAAGTTCTCCAGACTGGGCCGACCCCCATGGTCCCTGCAAAGGTGATGCTTGCAGAGAGGCTACCGGAAATAAAAGATATACTAGAAAAAATGGGGGGCAAGGCTGCATTTGAGTACAAGTATGATGGCATGCGGACCCAGATCCACATAAAGAACGGAAAAGTGAAGATATTCTCGCGCGGAGCTGAGGAAACAACATCAAACTTTCCCGATATAGTGGAACATGCCCTCCAGAATTTTAAAGTTGAAACGTGCATACTTGACGGAGAGGCGGTGCCTTACAACTCCGAAACTGGAGAACTATACCCATTTCAGATGGTATCCCAGAGAAGGGGCAGGAAGTACGACCTGAAGTCCAAAGTTGAGGAAATACCTGTGGTGGTGTTCCTTTTTGACATACTATATTTGAATGGAAAAGCCCTCAATAAGGTGCCATACCTGGAGAGAAGGAAGATTCTCCAGTCGCTATTCACAGAAAATGAAGATTTCAAGTGTGCCACAATGCTGCTGTCATCAGATCCTGAAGAAATAAACGTTTTCTTCAATGAAGCCATAAATTCCGGCTGTGAGGGACTAGTGGCCAAGAATGTTTCAGGCGATTCAATATACAGGGCTGGGGCCAGAGGATGGCTGTGGATTAAGGTAAAGCGCGATTACCAGTCCACTTTCGAGGATACGCTTGACCTTGTAGTCATAGGTGCATTTGGTGGGCATGGCAGGCGCAAAGGGACATACGGGGCGCTCCTTATGGCTTCTTACAACAAGGATCAGGATATTTTTGAATCAGCATGCAAGCTTGGAACCGGCTTCACAGATGATGTTCTATTTGGATTGCCATCTAAGCTCGCTGAACATAAAATCGACAGAAAGCCGGCGAGAGTAGAAAGCGGGCTCACCCCTGATGTGTGGTTTGATCCAAAAGTCGTGCTTGAAATCATAGGGGCAGAGATAACGGTTAGTCCAGTCCACTCCTGTGCTTTCGGTAAAGTAGAGAAAGGTGCAGGTCTTGCCATAAGGTTCCCGAGGTTCACCGGTAGGTGGAGGGATGATAAAACGGCTGAAGATGCAACAAGCACTGAGGAAATCCTCGAAATGTACTATGACCAGAAAAAAGTTGGTTAATGGCTTTTTAAGCCATTTTCTTGTTTAAATTAGTTATAACTGTTTAATCGTTGTAGTCGTCTCTAGGGGGCCTGTTTCCACCGCTGCGGTTGTTGTAGAATCCGCCACGGCCGCCTCTTCCTCCGCCGCCACCGCTGTTGAAGGGTCTCCTTCTGAAGGTGTTCTCGTGCTCGGCTTCACTCATGTCATGTTCTTCATTGACTTCTGAGATTTCTTCCTCTGCAGCCTTCAGTGAGCCGTATTTGCCCACGTTCAGTCTCATGTGGCCCCTGACAAGTGAAATGTATCCATTTTCTATATAGAGGGTTTTGTCTTCTGATGCCTGGCCGGCCTGCTCTCCCCAAAGAGAAAGTATGATCTTCCCGGTATCGTCTCCAATGTAGACCTCTGTTACGGATTTTTCTTCTCCAAATCTGGTCTGTATTTGCTTTGGCTCGCCTTTGCTAACAACCTTGGCCAGGACATTTACTCTCCTGGACTCTGGTGTAAGGTCTTTTATTTTGGTCGTCTCTTCCATTTTCTATTACTTCCTTTTGTCTGTATAGAAGACATTCGCAAATTATCAATTGGTATTTTAATATATGTGTTGTAAAACTCTAATTTTGATTTTTACAGGGCTTCTATCTTATTTACTGCCCATGGAAGCACTTCCCTAATGAAAGAGGGCCCATGATGGGCGAAGAAGTCCAGGGGTCCAGGTGATACGAAAACATGGTTCCTGGACACTGCACTCAATTGTTCCCAGGCCCTTGATGCAATGAGTCTTTTCAAGTCTTCTGGTTCGAATTTAGAATACATTTTCGGTTCGAAAAAGATGACATCCGGATCGGATTGCCTGACAAAATCAAGGTCAGGCTTGACCCATTCATTAGGCATATCTGCATATATTGATTTGACACCAAGTATGGATAGTGCGTCTGTGATATAGCTCAAGGAACCAAAGCTAACTGGGCCTCCAAGGTCAATTTCCAGGTATCCGGACATTGTAGGCCTTCTCCTTAAGGAACCAAGGTACTTCATCAGCTCAAATTCCATGTATCTAGCCTCATCGCACCTGCCGGTTACTATGCCAATTTTTGAAACCAGATCAATTATTCCGGCCACAGATGAAGGGAGCTCGAATGTGTAAACAGGAAATTCCTTTGCCAGGGCTTCCGAAAATTCCTTCTGGAATCCGGATACTGTAAGGATCAGGTCAGGCTTCAGTTCATGGAGGACTTCCGATCTGGCACTGCCGTAACTGCCAACCTTACGGATCTTCGAGGTTTGACTCGGCCGGGAACAGAATGCGGAAACACCAACTACTCTGTTTCCAAGTTCGAGCTCAAATAGTGTTTCAGTTATGGCAGGGCTGAAACTGATAATTCTCTGCGGTTCCTCTGGGACAAGAACTCTCCTTCCAAGGTGGTCAATTAGTTCCGGCATCTCTGGTTGAATGACATATTCCTATTTGAACAGCTAAGACGGTGTAGCACTCGCGTTTCTGTCATCAACCAGTTTCTTGGAAGGCAAGAATGGCAGGAAGGCTAATGCAACGATGGAGAAAATAAACATGTAATCAATCGCTGTGTTGAGAGAAACGAAAAGAGTGAAAACTGAGATTACGGCTGCCCCAAATGCTCCTCCTATTGTCTGGCCGACTCCCCATACAATGGAGTTTGAACGTCCCAGTGCATCCTTGGGTACCACCTGCCCTACATAACCAAGTAGTACGGGGAAGCCGCTGTATGCAAAGAAAGTGAAGAACCCGAAGGAAAGTATTGTGAATATGATGTTTACGCCGGAAATCAAGAAGAATCCAAAGAACGCAACTGACAGGATGTTGGTGACAACGACCGTAAACTTTCCACCCCTTCTTGTTGTGAGAACGCCAAAGAATGGCTGTCCAATCACCGGCATAAGGTAACTGATTAGCAATATTGTCAGGGCGATAGCCTTACTGTCATACTCTGATGACAGAAATGCCGGAATAAATGTGGAAGTGCCAGAAAGGAAAAGGGACCTTATGAAAACGCTAATGGTAAGAATGTAAAGGAATGGCATGAACGAACTTCCAAGCAGCTTCACAGGTTTAATCCTGGCTTTTGCTGGTTCAGGAGCCTTTGATACCTGTTTCCTCACTCTGACCTCGCCCAAGCCGATGTAGAGAATAAGGGCCATTGTGAAACTGTATGCCGAATAAACCATTAGTCCCGTAAACTCACCAAAGAAAAGCATAATGAATCCCACGGTAGTTGGCATCACGGCTCGGCCAAGGCTTCCAAAGGACCCATTTATGCCCATAGCCTTGGGGGCGTCGGCCCCGTATGAATTTCTTAGAACAGTTGCCCCCAGTGGATGGTAAAATGACTGTCCAGCCCCCATAAACACTGCTCCCACGAGAAGAAAAGGCAAAATGTTTGAACGGAATAGGAAAGGCATTGCCATTATAATCGAAGCAATACCTAGAAGGGCAATTCCAACACTGAGGAGGCTACCATATTTCCCGGTTCTGTCTGCGTATCTTCCTATAGGGGTACTGAGGGTTCCTGAAATCAGATTGTAAACTATGGCAATGCTCCCAAGATACGCGTAATTAACACCAGGGAGGCTCTCATAAAACGTAATGAGAATTGGATAAAGCAAGGCAGTTCCATCGTTGGCGAAATGCGCGAGCGAAGTAAAAGAAAGTGCCCTAAGTCTGTCTCTCAATAGCACTGTTATTGCAATCTATTATTTAATAATAAATTAGTCAAGCTTACTTAATGGGGCTCTACAACAGACATTCTAATGTTTGTGAATACTTTATTGACTGAGGCAACATTCCACTTCAAACTAGGAAAACCGAAATATCACAACAGGTTCCCGACTTCTCTCTTCCAGACTGAAGTTTGGACCGAACTCGTTTCCTTTAGGGTGATCTTCCCGGACTCATTCAATAGCCTTATGACATGCAAGGCAAATGCCGGCGCCCCTGTTGCACCGGGAGAGTTGTAATTGAGTATATGTATGCTGTGGTCAGAACTTTCCATTACGGCTTCAGGTACAAAACCGCCTGAATCGATAAGGGAATTCCTGACCCCTGAAAGCCCTTTTCCAGAGATATAAGAAGTATCAAGCCCCGGTATGAATTCCCTGACCCTCCTGGCCATCTCATCCTTTGATCGCGAAGATTTCCACTCGCTCCGAACAAGTGAGAGAAATTCAGAATTTGTGAGCAATTTTATCTTTGGAAGAGTGGGTCTCTCAAGGAGCTTGAACATCAAAGAGCCTGAATCAGGTTGGTCTGAATAGTCATATGGTGTCGCCACTAGGGCAGCATTTGGGCCAAGTTCCCTCCTCCCGTCAACTCTAAGGATGAAGTGAGGATCCAGAAAAGGGAATTTCTTATGCTTTGGGACCGTGTAAATGTTATTGCGCATATTTCCAGGATAACTGTCGCCGACCACCCAGTAATCTCCTCTGAAATGCAGCACCGCATATTTTTTTGCAAGATGCATTTTGTGGGCAAGGGGAAGCGAATCACCTCCCGAACTGTTAATCATTAAACCTGCTTTAACTACAATCTTTTTGCTTTCATTCTCCGCTTTGATTCGGATACCTTCAGGCGTTTCCACGGCATCGATGACCCTGGAACCGGAAATGAATTCTACACCATTGGACTTTGCAAGTTCCATAACCCTTGAAGTGAAAGAGCCAAAATCCACACAGGAATCAGTTATGCTCAAAATTGCGCCATAGCCCTTTACCAGTGGTTCGTGTTCCTTCAGCTCACTGCTTCCAAGTATCTTGAATTCTTCTTCCTGCATTCCATTTGTGATGGCCCATTTTGCATAGGAATCAATGCTTTTCAGATCAGTTTCCCTTGTTGCAATCTCAAGTGTTCCATTCTCTTTCCAGGGAAGGTCGAACTCAACTGCAAGCGCCTTCCACATCCTGTATGAAATCTGGGAAGACTCTGCAAACAGTTTCTTTTTTTCTGGCTCCATGTAGAATGGACGGTGTATGACCCCAGTGTTCCTGGTAGAGGTGTGCAGGCCTGCTCCATTCTCTTTTTCAATTACGGCTATGCTCCCCCCAAATGTCAATGAGAGTTCATAAGCAATGGCTGAACCGAGTACCCCGGCTCCCACGATGACTACATCATATTCCTTCTGGAGTGCCATGTATGCTATCGTATATTCGAGTGAATGATTAAACCTTAAGGCTAACAGACCAACATTTTTCTATCTATGCATGATTATGCTTACCCTGCCCGAGTGGGGTAATCTGGATATCCTAGGGGCCTGCGGAGCCTCAGATTCGGGTTCGAATCCCGGCTCGGGCGCTTT
>JAJZOK010000072.1 GCA_021811525.1 Thermoplasmata archaeon
TCCAGGCGCATAGGGTGAGAACACAGTGTCTTTTTCCTTCCTGACGGAGATCTGGAACCTCTCCCCTTTTTTGGGAAGTTTAACATTATAAGTTCCATTTTTTGACTGGTGATACGGTGTCTTGTGTGGCACCTGCAAATCTTTGTTCAGGTTTCCAGGATTAAATGTTACTTTTAGGGCTGATTTCCCGGCTTCTTCAACTTGAATATCGTATTTGTTCGTATTGAAAATGTTTCCATTTGGTGACTTCTTCACATCTATTACATTTCCAATCCCGCTGAATTTCTTGTCCTTAAAGACTTCGGAAATATCGAAATCTACAAGATTTTTCATGGTACGGTCAGAATCTGACAGTATTAAAATTTTATTTTTACAGTATAGCAAACAGTATCTGTCAAAATATTTTTTTATGATGAGCCATTATACATTGAGCAGGGATGTTGATCTGAAAAACCAGTTGATCGTAAGTAAGGATTCTCATTTTCCCGGTCAAGGAAAGGTTCCAGGCCTCAATACAGAAACATCTTGCAGTATATTTCATTCAAGGAATTTACGAATTGTGGAAAATATTGAGACTCTTATAATTCCTTGTCCCAGCACGTTTTCTTTGAACCTATTTTTTTAGGCTTATTAGCAAAAAAATCATTCAAGATACCCTATGATATTTTTTAAACAGAAAGTTTACATATAGAAGGATTATAACTTGTCATGGCGTCTAAGTTTCTAATACACGCAAAAGACGACTTTGTGGGCGTAGCCACGGAAGACATCTCCAAGGGTGAAAAAGTCGAAGGTGTCTTTATGGACACACTGAAAAAGTTTCAGATTGAGGCTCGTGACAATGTTCCATTGGGACACAAGATTGCCCTGAAGGAAATGAAGAAAGGCGACAAGGTTATAGAATACGGAGAACCCATCGGGGAAGCCTCCCAGAACATTAACGCCGGCGCACATGTCCATGTGCATAACATAAAATCAATGAGGTGGTAAATTAATGTCTACATTCTTAGGATATGAAAGGGAAAATGGAAGAGTGGGGATAAGGAACCATGTTCTCATAATCCCATTGGATGACCTGTCAAACAGCGCTGCAGTTGGCGTCGAGCATCTTATCCATGGAACGCGGGCTGTTCCTCACCCATATGGAAGGCTGCAGTTCGGGGAAGACCTTGACCTGATGTTCAAGACCCTGTCAGGATTTGGCAAGAACCCAAACGTTGCATCTGCCATAGTCATAGGTATAGAAGACAAGTGGGCCTCCAAGGTTGCAGATGAAATTGCAAAGACAGGGAAACACGTGGAGACGGTCGGGATAGAAGGTAATGGCGATCTGAAAACCGTGGAGAAGGCATCCAGGCTTGCCAGGTACATGGTCCAGGACGCTTCGGAGAAACAGAGGAAACAGTTCGATGCCTCTTCCCTTGTTGTAAGCACAAAGTGCGGCGAATCAGATACCACTTCAGGCCTTGCCTCCAACCCCACAGTTGGCGTAACATTTGACATGTTGGTGGATGAGGGTGCCACTGTAATATTTGGTGAAACTTCAGAACTAACTGGGGCTGAACACCACATTGCAAAGAAAATCCCTGATCCCGCCCTTAGGAAGAGGTTCCAGAAGATTTTTGATGACTACCAGTCGGAAATCACCAGCCATGGGGCAGATCTCCTTGGTTCACAGCCAACACAGGGGAATATTAAAGGTGGCCTCTCGACAATCGAGGAAAAGGCATTCGGAAACATCCAGAAAGCTGGCACAAAGCCAGTCATGGGTGTTCTGAATTATGCGGAAGAGCCCAGGGCCAAAGGATTGAACTACATGAACACCTCGTCAGCAGCAGCTGAGGCCGTTACGCTTTTTGCCGCAGCAGGCGCAGTCCTTCACCTCTTCACTACAGGGCAGGGAAATATCATCGGGAACCCAATAGAGCCGGTGATCAAGCTGTCAGCCAACCCAAACACTGTGAGGACCATGAGCGAACACATTGACCTTGACGTGTCCGGGCTCCTAAGATTTGAATATGACCTTAAGGAAGCTGGAAGAAGGCTCCATGAACTCTCGCTGAAAACCGCATCGGGCCGCCTGACTGCAAACGAAATACTGAAGCACTTCGAATTTGCACCCACAAAACTATATATATCCGCATAATTCGATAAATATGGCAGAAATGAGCGAAGAGGGAGAATATCGTTCCAATAACCACAATGGAAACGGCGAAAAAGTACCTCTTTCCCTGAAGGCATACGACATGATCATGAACATGATCATGACGGGGCAGCTCCGCATGGGGCAGTCCATTACAGAAGACATGCTGAAGAACCAGCTGGGAATGAGCAAGACTCCCATTCGCGAAGCCATCATTTCCCTTGAGAATGATGGGATCATTTCCAAAATGGGGCGCTTTTACAATATTGTGTACCTTACAAAGGAACAGATAAATGAAATCTATGAATTCAAGGCGGAGCTAGAAGCACTTGCCGCCTATTTTGCAACCATACGGATGAGTGCAGCAATGAAGAGAAACCTGAAGCAGATAAATGACAAGATTGCCAGGATGTCTACTGAAGATGCAGATCCGATTGCCCTGGCCAACCTTTCAGGAAAGTTACATGCACTCATTGCTAAGGGAAGCGGCAATTCATATATTGAAAAGGAAATAAATATGCTCCGCCTCAGGCTGAGGATTGTCAGGATTACCATATTCACAAGCGCAGGCAGGCGTAGCGAAGAAAAAGAAGAACATGAGGAGATCACCCAGGCAATCCTCAGCAATGACCCCAAGAAAGCCGCAGAAGCTATGCGGAAACATCAGTTGGATGTCTGGGAATACGTCAAGCGGGAGATAGTCCCTAAACTTTACTATTAGTGGTTATAATGGACGATTTTAAGATTCAGGTGATTAAAGCCGGCATACCTCTCAGTGTGACCAATCCGCCACAGAAATGGACTGGCCAGTGGAGTTTCCAGGTTTATGCAAAGGCTCAGGCCAAGGGAAAAAGAGGTTGGGGGGAAACACTTCCCGCGGCATTGAATTCCATTGACACCTATTCAACAATGATGGATGGATACATCAAAATTATTGGAGATGCAGATCACCATGATATCAGGGGAATCTGGGAAAAAATGTCCAGGTCTTCATTTTCCGGAGGATATGGTGTTTCGACTGGCGCCATGTCTGCAATTGACATTGCCCTGTGGGATCTCAGGGCCAGAGAACTGGGAATGCCATTGAGTTCATTGCTGGGCAGCAATTCAGGAAAAGCCAGGAGATATGCGTCACTGTCGCGTTACAACAGGCCGGAAGAGGCTCTCCAGATAGTAAGGGGTCTCATTGATGAGGGCTTAACCCTTGTGAAACTGCACCAGAGTGGAACTGATACCATTGATACCATGAGGCTCATAAGAAAGGAACTTGGATACGACATAAAAATTGCTGCTGACATGAACTGTGCCTTCAAGTTCAACCAGGCGAAGGAATTCGTCGAGAATATGTCAAAATTTGAACCTTACTGGATAGAGGAACCACTCTGGCCCCATGACGATTATGATGGACTTGCGAAGCTCAACAGGATTGCCCCCATAGCAGGAGGGGAGAACGAATTCAGCATAAATCAGTTTCTCGCAATGCTGCAGAAGGAATCACTGTCTTACTACCAGCCGGATGTAGCCAAGATAGGCGGAATAACTCCGCTGCTTGATCTGGTATCGCTTTTCAAGGCATATAATTCTGGAATTGCTTTCCACAGCAGGCCCCACAACGGGTGGATTTCAACAATTGCGTCTGCCTGCGTCGCAATTGGCACATGCATCGACGCCTGGATCGAGACGCCTCCCAATGGAATACCTGGTAAATACTTCGAACACAGGGTCACTCTTGATAAGGAAATGATATGTTCCAATGGAATTGGAATATCGATTTCCCCAAAAGAACCTGTCCCTGAACCTGGGGACTTCACTCCGTTGATTTTCCATGGGGAAACAAAGAAATAATTGTTCACTAAATTGCATTTTTATCTGATTTGCATAGAAGTAGGAACTCCAGAAATTGTAGGCCGCAATAATAAATGAAAAAATAAGAGAAAGGCAATTGCCCTTACTCTTCGGTTATGTTTATATCATTTCTCAATTGGTTCATCGGTCTGCCGAAAACCTTCTTCATCTGCTCTATTGTCTTACCCTTTGTCTCTGGCAGGTAGAGGAAGACAAACAGTACAGATATCACCGCAAGAATTGTCTCAAAGACAAAGAATGAAAGTATTCCGAAGTCAGCTTTCCATATTGGGAATATATACAGAATGATCCCATTGGCAATCCAGTCGCATGCAGCCATTATTCCAGTACCAGTGACACGGAAGTTTGGCGGCAGTGATTCTCCCTGAAGTATCCATCCGATTCCTCCAACTCCCACATGGAAGAATGCAAGGAAGAGGGTAGAACCCGCAAATATGAAAATAGCGGCACTGAGGAATGCATTGGCGTTGAAGTACAGTATTCCAACTATCACTATGATTATGGAAGCTACTATCCCACCATATCCGATAATGCTGAGGCGTCTCCTGCCCCACTTTTCGATGAGCATGAGAGAGATCCAGAACTCAAGGATTCCAAGCGTCTCAGATATTGCAGTGTTGAATATGGCTCTGGTCCCTGAAAGGCCAATGTACTTGTAGATATACGGCCCATAATAAAGGATGATGTTAATTCCGGTTATCTGCTGGAAAGCGAGGAATAACCCCACAACAATCAAAGCATTTCTTACGGATTTGTTTCCCATCACTTCAAGGAAAGATGCAGATTTCTCCGGAACCTTGATTGTTTCCTTGACCTCAACACCTATTCTCTTGAGCACTACTCTGGCTTTGTCCACCTTTCCGCTCATTATGAGCCATCTCGGGCTCTCAGGCAGATAGATACGGAGCAATAGCATAAGTACAGCTGGAACTGCTCCAAGGCCTATCATCAGCCTCCAGTTGGCTGTGAAAGCAAGAGAGTAACCGATCCAGAAAGATACCACACCGCCGGAGAATATCATGAGCTGCTGGCTGTATGCGTACTTACCCCTGGACTTTGCGGGGCTGTATTCCGATATATATGCAGTGGCAACAGCTGTGTCAGCACCAATTGCAAATCCAGTCAGTGACCTGAAGATTATGAGCAATGTAGAGTTGACTGCTGTGGCCGCGAGCAAAGCAAAAATGGCATACATGAACCCATCTGCTATTAGAATGGATTTTCTGCCAAATTTGTCCGTAATCGGACCTGCTATAAGTGCACCGGCTGCTGCAGGGAACGAAATCAGTGATACCAATTCCGCAGTCTGTAGAGAGGTCAGTTTGAACGGCACATATAACAGGGCAGAGCCAATAATTCCGTTATCGTACCCAAACAGAAAGCCTCCAAGTGCGGCAACTACTGTTATTAAAAACAGTATTCGCCCCCCTTTGTTCTTATCTATCCGCTTCACTACATCTTCGTACGTGATAGAATCAGTAGAAGTTTCCATGCAAAAGATACAGACAGAGTATATTAAATAGTTTCTATTAGCATATACCTTATGGTATTTTATCAGATATGCCATCTTATGATTAATTTAATAAACATGTTGAATTATGGGAGCTAAAAATATATTCAAAGATTTGGATCAGTTGCAGAACACAAATGTCACAGAAGAGCGATGAAAATCAGATATCGCTGGAAAAGAAGATATATCTGCATGGACGACCTTTGCATTGAACAACTATCAAGTGATGGTGAATGAAAACGGAACCTAATGAAAGGATGAGTTTGACCGATACCGCGTACAAATTCATATTTGAAGGGATTCTAAACGGCCGTTTCAGGGCCGGGCAATCCATAAGCCCGGACAGTATTGCCCAGTCTTTGAACATCAGCAAGACTCCCATCAGGGAAGCGCTGGTTCAGTTGGAGGTGGAGGGCCTCATTTTCAGGAACGGAAGGTACTACAACGTGATCTTCCTCGATGAAAGCGAGGTGGTGGAACTCTATGAAATAAGGGCAATTCTTGAGTCTGAGGCTGCTTATCTTGCAACTCTGAAGAGGACTCCTGAGTTCATTCAGGAACTTATGGATACACTGGAGGAGCTCAAGGAGCTTAATGAATTTCCGGAGCCGGATCCCGTAAAACT
>JAJZOK010000053.1 GCA_021811525.1 Thermoplasmata archaeon
GTCATCTGCCCGGCCCTGCGGCAGATAGTCTAACACATATGCAAATTCTTCCAAAAATCAAAGCCTCCCCTGCCTTACTCGCCTGTAAAATAACTAACGAGGCTATTTAAATCTTTTTCGGAGAGCATAATACTGTATCCTGAAACAATGCTGGTTATTTCTTCCTTGCTTTTTGGCACCAGGTCAACCAGTTTCACCGCCACCTTCTCAGGAAACTTGAAATCTTTTACCAGATCTGCAACGGCCTTCTTGGCATCCTTTCCTTTCATCTTCAAAAATGCCTCACAGTAGCCAAGATTCTCAGCTTCAGTAGGATCATGTTCCTTCTTCTTGGAGAGAACGTCAAACACTTCTGGTATAGTGATAAACTTGCTTTTCATTATCTTCCTTCTATCTTCTTGAGGTGCACAGGCGCAGCAAGGATCTCTTTCCTAACGCTTCCGATCGTTACAGCGAGCAAATAACATTCACCCTGCTTCCGGGTTATTCTTCCAGTAAGTCCCTGGAATCCATGATAGGGCATTCCGTTGTGTATGGATGGCTCAATATTTACTGCTGCAAGGTCTCCAACTTCAAAATTCTTAAAGAATCTTGAAACTGGAGGCAGGCCTCTATCCTTGACACGCTTTGTCATTTTCATTCTGGAGCCCGCTCTTGGGCCATGAGACATCTTTACCATTTATTCACCGTTCCTGTGTATCCAAACCACATCAAGGCTTTCAACCGTCAGAGGTTCACCGTAAATTTCAGACAAACTCGGCTTTGTTCTGCCTTCATCGCCATGTATTAGTTCTTTGATATAGGTCCCGGCCTCAGCCCGCACCTTTATCACGGCGATGTTGCCAAGAGTATCTTCCACAGTGACATCCTGCAACGTCTTATCCCTTATGAGATCAGATCTTCTGGTAGATACCCTTAATGGTGTCCTTTGATAAATATGTTTTCCAGTCAATTTTCCCGCAGCTTCCTCTATTCTTTCCCTTTCAATGTCTGCATTAGCCTTTACCCTGATAAGATAGGTTTTATCATTTGCAGCACCCTTGAGCCTTGCGACTTCTTCCTTCTTTGAAATCCTTAATTGAAAAATCTCAACTCCTTCCCCTGAATTGCTGACCCTCTTCTCTAGATCTTCTAAAGAGAATGTGCGAATCCTAGGCTCTGATACTTCCATGATGAACTCTCTTCCATTGCCCAGCATCTGGACATCAACGTCCTCCCTTCCTGCGCCGTGGAGGAAATAGTTCCTTCCCTGAACCATTGGCATAAGAATGTCCCCGATCAAGGTCTCTATGGATGTGCTCATGTCCTTTCTGTGTATCCATCTTGTCTGAGGGATGTCCCTTCTCATTTTCCTGTAGAGGCCATAGACGAAGATACTCCTTGTAATTAGTTGAAAAGAGTCATAATTGATGTCTACAACAATGTTAAGATCAGGTTCTGAAAACTCTGCTTCCTTGCCTGTTCTGGCCCATATGACCTTTCCAAACTCGCGGTTGAATTCTCTCTTAATGGGCTCTCCTTGTCCGCTGCCAAGCTCCTTCTGAAAGGACTCGTCCATTTCAATCGTCTTCTTCGGGAACCTTGAGCCTACGAGATAAGTGTTAAATTCAATACCACGTGCCTGCTCAATGAATTCCTGGAAATAAGCATCCAGCCTCTGGAAAACACCCTGGCATATCTGGCACGACTCTTCTCCCACCACTTCTATATGTGAGAGCTTCGGCTCATTTTCTATGTTTTGTAAAAAATTGCGTCCCCTCTCAGGGTTTGCAATACCAGTGCCAACATTGGCAAAAGCACGGCCTATGCAGCGCTCGCACACCTTAGAGGCGTGCGGTGCCTGAGGGGTCTCTGCGTTCATTATCTTGCGAGAATTACTTTTTCAATTCCGGGTCTTTCCTTGATGAAAACCCTGGAGCCGCATTCACATTCAATTTCTGCTGTTCCAAAGGATTTTTCAAGAGGCCTTCCGCATCTTATGCACTTATACATTTTGCGCTTCCTCTGCCTGTACCACTACCCTGCTAAGCTCAGGAGTGTATGACCCGCCTGCAAACTTGTGCTGGCAGTGCCTGCATTCCCAGATTCCCGCGGCAACTCTCTTGACTTTCTTCTTCTTGCAAGAAGGGCAGGTATAGTATGCAATCTTCTGTTTGTAAATTTCATTCCATGTCTTCCTGACAGTGACCCCGTACCTTGGTCCGAACCTGCCAGCGGCGCCTACCTTAACTGTTCTCTTGGACATATTAATCACTGAAGATATTTTTCGCGGATTAGTTTCCCTGTATCGCTTGATATCTTTATAGCTTTTCGGATTTCATCGAGAGTGAAGGAACCTGAATCTCCCTTCTGCATTGCCCTGATGTGGCCTTCCTCGCTCATGGATACTGTGATCCTGGCTGAGGAAAGCTGTTCCTCTTCCACAGATGGATCTACTATGATCTCATCGCCGATCTTTACCATTGTAACGGAGACTGGGAAGTTCCTGATGGGAAGTGCGAAATCTTTTCCGCCCTCCTTGGAACCTGGCACAATTGCTGTCTTAAGTGCAGAAAGTACACCCATTGTGCAGGCGTCGATGAGGTTGCCATCATAATCTATGACATTGATGTCAACGAAAACAATGTATACCTTCTTTGCCGGTTCTATGACCAGCTTCTCGAGCTCAATCATCTTGCTTTCCCTGATCCCCCTGTCAACTACTCTTGCAATCTCGATTGAAGTTTCATTTGGGGGGCCGGCTTCAAATGTGGGAAAAGCCATTGGGAGAAGTTCCACATTCGTGGTGAGGACCCCCTGGTTTGGAGTGTCCGGGAACGGCTCTCCAGACTCAATCTTAATGCCAGCAACTATTTTGGTTCTGCCAAGTTTTACAAATGCTGATCCCGCTGCCCTTGGGATATAATTTGTCTGGATTGTAATTTCCCTGAACTCATTGAGACCTCTTCCGTCGTCCCTCTTTCCTTCCTTTAGCTTCCTTATTATGTAATCTCTCTTTATTTCTGACAGTACGCCTGCCTCATCTCTCGGCATTACTCACCACCCCTTTCAAGTGCTAGTGAAATAAATTTGCCGGCAAGGGCCTGCCTCTGAATTTCGTTGATCCTCTTTATCGCGTCAAGTATCATCTCAGTAGCCTTGTCAAATTCTTCCAGAGAAAGGTCTCCATCCATCTGAATGAGGACTACCTTTCCTGATTTAGCAAGTATTCCCATTGGGAGATCTGCCTGCCCAAAGTTATCTTCTTCCTTGCCCAGGTCCAGGACTATCTGGCCGTCAATTTTCCCTGCGGTGCATCCCACAACAAGATCCCTCATTGGGATTCCAGCTGATGCAAGTGCAACTGAAGCTGCGGTGAGGCCTGCAATTCTAGTTCCCGCATCGGCCTGGAGCACCTCTATGAAGACATCAATCTGCGCCCTTGGGAACTGCTCCACCATCACTGCGTTGGACAGTGCTTCTGAAATAACCTTGGAAATCTCCACTGATCTTCTGTCAGGTCCCGGCCTCTTCCTCTCATCAACTGAGAAGGCAGCCATGTTGTACCTTGCCTTGATTATGGCTTTCTCAATATCCTGCGTGTGTTTCGGGTAAGCTTCCCTCGGTCCGTAAACTGCAACCAATATTTTGTTGCCGCCCCATTCAATGTAAGCTGATCCGTCTGCCCTGTCCAGCACATCTGTTTCAATCTTTATTGGTCTGAGCTCTGTTGGCGACCTGCCGTCAATTCTCAGCCCGTTCTCGTCGATTAACTTAATATCGCTAGCTGTTCCCAATTTTATTCACCTTTTAATTCCTTAAGATAACTCTGTATCCTGTCTGTCAACCCAGTTGTATGGGCTTCCATCTCCACCATCTTGACTGCCTTGATGGCAATCATTACATTCTCCGGGGTGCCGTCGATCCATATGAGCCCGTTCTGGCCCACAACGATCCTGGTTTCTGTAGCGTCCTTGATCATGTTGACCATAGAACCGCCTTTGCCAATGATTCTCGGGACTTTGGGCGCCGGGACGGATGTGATGTGCCCTCCCTCTAGCTTCCTCAGCCCTACATCCTTCAAAGTGATCCAGCTTTCCTTGATCTCGTTGAGTGACATCACTTTGGCGTAAACGTAATCTCCAGGCCCAAGATATTTCTTAATGTCCCCAGACTGTGTCCTCCACGGTGTGTCATTCATGTGGAGCAATGTGCTGTAAGGAGAGTTTATGTCAACTACCCACATCGACGGCCCTACTTCAATAACCTTTCCAATAACCTTGTCTCCCCTTCTCGGATAATATGGCCCTGTAAACGGGACTACGTCTAGGAACTGGTCGCTTACCTGTACTATGCCGAAATATGATGAGCAGAACTGGTTTTCACCGCACTTGTATGTTCCGTTCCTGGGTTTGCCCTGGCTAGTGTCCAGGAGGTCTCCCGGCATAACTATCTGTTTTGTTTCTGCCATTTCTTCACCTTTGAAATCTCAAGCATCAATTCCCCTGTCGCTATTTGAACAGTGTTTCAATGTTCGGAGTTATACAAGATTTCTCCGGTAACCACTTCCCTCTTGCTGTTTGAGGAATCTGGCTTGATATACTTTCTCTTCTCGCCATTCCATATTTAAGCAATATTTAGTCTTTCCGTATACCCTGAAGTGCCTTGGCAGAGATAAGGTAACATACAATATGAATGGCATTTTCCAAAAGAGGGGGGGAGAAATAAAAATCTAGATGGAAAACTGTGGAGCTGTTACTTTCCTTTCACCACTTTAATTTCAATATTGTCCTGGCCTCTCCTGCTCAAAGCGCCCATTATGTCGCTGGCCATGCCAGCAGGAACCTCCAGGAGACCTATCCATGAACCGTCCTTGGACCATTCTTCCTTCATGAGGTATCCCTCCCTTACAATTTCGCCATAGACTTTCCCGTATGCATCTCCTGTCAGTCTCACGGCAAGTTTTGTTTTCTCCATCCTGATTGGAAGGAGCGGCTTGATTGCCTTGAGAACAATCTGGACCTGCTCGCTGACGCTCTTGAATGGGTCTATGTGCACTTTTGCCTCATCGATTGCCTGTGAAATCCTTGCAGGCGGGTGCGGAGTATTGGTCTGGGGATTGATTGATTCCCTTGCAATTGTGTCGATAACCTGCTTCCTCTTCCGTTCTGTCATCTGGTGGCGCTGATCTGTGGTAAGCTGAATCTGGCCCTTTCTAACAATTTCAACAATGATTTCAGAGATGTCCGTGGTCTTGAATACTTCCTTGAGAGAGTCTTCCCCTGCCTTCTCCCCTTTCCTGGCGTCCTTATAAATTTCGTCAAGGGCCACATCGTTTACCAGATCAACAGTTCCCTTTTCCTTTATGCGGTCTGCCGCTTCGGGATCAAGGAAAATCTCAAACTTGTGTCCATGGGATTCCAGCCTGGCAACTATGGCGTCTTCAACTCGGACCATATAACGGAAATAAACACTATTGATAAAAAAATATTGGATTCGCTGATTCAGCGAAATTTACTGCATCAGCTTTTCGGTTTCTTCTTTTGTAAGAACTTTGAATTTGTTTCCCTCGACTATTGAAGCAACTTCTGGTACCTTGAATTCTGAGGGGTCTTCATAGGCGTGTTTCAACGCCTTGATTCCAAGTGCAATTGCATCTTTTTCTGACAGGTCTTCCTTATATTCTTTCTCAAGGGTCTCAAGAACCTGGTTCCTGAATTCCCCGATCACAACTGCCTTGTATTCATTAATGGTTCCAGCGGGATCGCAATCAAAGAGCCTGGGACCGATGCTGTCGAACCCTGCGATTATCATGGCAACACCATAAGGCCTGACACCGCCATACTGGGTATACTGCTGCATCTGGTCTGCGACCTTCTTGACAAGATTCTCTATGTTCACAAGTGACCCATAGGTAATCTTTTCCTGCTGAACAGAAATTCTCGCCAGATCGATTAGAATTCTGGCATCGGCCACAAGGCCAGATGTCACCGTAGCAACGTAGTCGTCGATAAGCTGGATCTTTTCCATTGAGTTCTGCTCTACCAACCTGCTTCTTACTTTCTTGTCAGAAATGAGTACAACGCCATTTTTGAATCGTATGCCGAGGGCTGTTGATC
>JAJZOK010000077.1 GCA_021811525.1 Thermoplasmata archaeon
TGTCAGTGCCCGCGGAAAATAATAATACGGCCTTTGCATTATTCTGGCTTGCAGGGCTTGTGGTCTAGCGGTTATGACGTCGCTCTCACACAGCGGAGGTCACCGGTTCAAATCCGGTCAAGCCCATTAAAATTCTATACTGACTATATTTTCAGGCCCATTTTAAATTCCAACACTGAATAGAGCCTTATTTCATCAAGTCAACCTGGGAAGACAACTTCTCATTCTACAATATTCGGTTAGGAGATTAAGCAAATCCCAGCCGAACCATACTTAAACAATTCATGTCTCAGTCTGATGACGTCTCTTCAATTAGATGAAACAACGGCATTAAACGCTCCCTTACATCCTGGCCGAATTTGGTCAGGGAATAAGTGACCCCATCGACATCTTCCCTTCTTTCGATCATTCGGAAATACTGAAGTTCCTTCAGCCTCCTTGAGATAATTGTTGAACTTGAAAAAGGTATATCCAGAAGTATTTCATTGAAATTCTTCGTGTTTCCCCTGTTTCCTATTACGCCCAGCACAAATACAGTGTATTTCTTGCCGATTAGGTTAAGCAGAGGGATAGAGGGATCAACACACACTGTGGATTCATGGTCTTCGATCATGCAAGCCTTGTTCTTGTTTTCGATTCGGACCCGCTCTTTATTTTGAATGCTGCCCAATTTCTTCCTACATACCATCCAATAAGGTAAAAAAAAGTTTACGTTTCCGTATTAATATTTGCCAGCAATGTAAAAGCATGTCAGGAGAAAATGTAAAACTTAGAATATATGGAATGACCTGCGACGACTGTGTTAAGACAGTGAGTCGTGGCCTAAAGAATCAGGATGGTGTGATTGATGTCAAGATATCTCTGAATGATGGCACCGGAGAAGTTGAAGTTGAGTCAGGTAAGGTAAAACCAGAGGAACTTCTCAAAAACAGGGTATTCGGAAAGCCTTCACATTACAGGGCGACCCTGATGGACCAGTAAAGGGTGTATTGATTTGAACAGTGAAGTACAGAAATTCGATCTTGTAATACTTGGAAGAGGCGCAGCTGCATTTTCAGCCGCAATAAAGGCATCGGAACTCAGCAACGGTGAGATGACAATTGCCATGATCGGAACGGGGCCGCTCGGAGGTACTTGCGTCAATGTCGGCTGTGTCCCATCGAAATACCTGCTTGAGGCATCCCATTTGGTTTTCAGGCCAGAACATCCTCAGATGATCGGAATACACACAACTCCGGTGAAATATGACTTTTCGGAAGTAATGAACGGTCTGAGGTTATATGTTGGACACGCAGGGGATTCAAAATATATGCAGGTGATTGAAAACTACAGCAATGTGAAACTTTTCACAGGACTGGGCAGATTTGTGGATAAGAAGACGATAATGATATCTGATTCAGAAGGGAGCGAGAACAAAAGGGTATCCGGATCCAACATCCTCATTTCAACCGGATCGCATCCCACAATACCGAATACCCAGGGTTTGAAGGAAACAGGATTTCTCACAAGCGACACCATATGGGAAATTAAAGATCTACCGGAATCTGTTGCCATCATAGGTGGAGGTGCCATTGGTCTTGAGATGGGACAGGCACTGTTGCATTTTGGATCGGAAGTAACTGTGATTGAAGCTCTTGATTCACTCCTTCCGCAGACTGAGCCTGAGATCGGCCTGGCCCTGAAGAAGAGCCTTGAGAAGGAAGGAATGAAATTCCACCTGCGGGCCAGGGTGAGCGGAGTAACAAAAACAGGGAACGGGAAATCAGTCGAGGTTATAACACACAGGGGAAAGGAGAAAGTGGATGCCCAGGAAATCATTGTTGCAACGGGCAGGTCACCGAACACAGCTTATCTTAACCTGGAAGCTGCCGGAGTTGAAACGGACTCCAGGGGGCAGATAGTCACTTCAGATTCCATGAAAACATCTGTTCCTGGCATCTTTGCGGCAGGTGACTGTGTTTCCAAAAGGTTGTTCCTAGAAACTCTTGCAGCAAGAGAAGGCGTCATAGCGGTGAGCAACATGTTCGGCGAAGATCTGAAGATAGATTACGGTTCTGCAACATGGGCCGTAATTACAAGCCCGCAGGTTGCGGGTGTTGGAATGACGGAAAACGAGTTCTCCAAGAAGAACGGATCATGTTCATGCAGGGTATTCTCACTGGAGAACCTCACCAAGGCAAGCATAATGGGAGAAACAGAAGGCATAATCAAAATCACAGTTGACCCAAATAACAACACCATAGTGGGAATGCACATACTGGCTCCAAATGCCACAGACATCATAACGGAGGGCGCATATGCTGTCAGGAATGGTTATACCATTGATGATATAATAGCAACAAGCCACATCTTCCCATCCATATCTGAGGGAGTCAAGCTTGCGGCTCAGTCATTCATCAGGGATATCTCTAAAATGGCGTGTTGCGTGGAGTGATAGAAATGAAAGTGAAAGAAATAATATCAAAATTCGGATTCGAAAAGACAGTTGAGCTTCTTGAGAAATCAGTGAGTGAGAATGGCTTGAAAGTCGTCTCAGTCATAGATGCACAGGCAAATTTGAAGAAAATTGGCGTTGAAACAGGTGGAAACAAAATTCTGGAGGTTTTCAACCCAAAACTTGCCAAGGAAGTTTTTGAACGTGACCTTAGGGCAGGCATAATTCCACCTTTAAGAATTTACATCTACGATGCACAAGAGGAAATCCATGTGACCGCACAGATCGCAGAGGAACTATTTTCCCAGTACAATGGACTGAAAGAACTCGCAAGAAAAGTTGACGGGATGATAGATTCTGTCTTAAAGTCAGTAGAATAACAGGTTGATCTGATGAAGGAAACGAGTAATTCTAATGCAAACTTCAATTGCCACAACGTCAATTTATAACTACCCATATTTTTCCATTATGAAAGATGCAGACATCAAAGCTATCAGGGCTAGCACAGAAGAGATTGTGAAATCCAGCGGATCTCCGGCTATATAGGAGAATATTGTCAGGGCTATTGCTGGAGGGTGTGTGAACTTCGTGAATGTAATGAACGCTGAAACAATTACAACATTGGCCAGCATACTGCCCAGATTTGATCCCACAAGCAAATGCAGCAAATCAGAGGAAAGTATGACAACTGCATAGGTGATAAAAATATTTATTCTGCTCGCATTCTTGGCTTTCCTCTGGAAAACCATAATGTAAGCCGAAACTGCGTAGGGAGGTGCCAATATATAATTTCCCCTGAAGGCTAACAAGGAAAAAATAACTGCTACAATAGCAAGAAATACCCCATAATCCATGACTTTTGCTAAAGCAACCTGATCCGGGAAATTGCGCAAGAATGAATCCATTTCATTACAAGAATTGGTAGATTAAATACCGTTTACCTCTATTTGGCCCATTTCAGTACCATTTATATTCAACAAACCTTTTACATCACAGGCTTTCGAAAGAGTGTTTGTTATATAGCAATCTGAGGCAGCATTGGAGGCTAGTTCCATAAGCATGTCATTCGCTTCACTGGACCTTATGTTAACATAATAATTAATTTCAGTGAAAGACCTTGGCCTGCTCACGCTGAATTTGCCTTCCACACGGATGGTGAGAGAGTCAATCATTAATCCCATGGAACTGGCGTGCTCTCCATAGTGTATCATCTGGCACATGCCCAGACTGGATGCAAAATATGCCAGAGGACTCGGACCGCTTTCGTCAGAGACCCATGAAAATTCCTGATTGTCAGGATTAGCCACTGAGAACAGGTTGTTTCCTTTCTTTACTGTAACACTTACCTTGGAAAAAACATCTCCCTTCTGATCAAACCTTGAAAAACGTTCCATACGTTCTTTCATTCTCTGCTTGAAGTCCTCGTCGAATTGAACCATGGGGTTGGAATTTTCAATGGGTTCTTAATCCCTCACAGTCAACCGTTGACGCACCCCTGTCTTTCTCAAATAGTAACTATTCTGCCAAGGGCAGTTATTTCCACCTCAATCCTGCCTCTTGCTTTCCTGTCTACTGATACCAGGCCAAGGTCGACAAGTCCCTGAGAGTCCTCAGTTCCATTCATATGCCTGCTGATAAGCGCTTTATCAAGGCCCGTAATTTCGGATAATTGCTCCAGACTTTCGACCTTGCCTTTCCTCCTTGCCAGTGCAGATAGGATTGATAACTTTGTTTCGGAGAGGATTTTCTGGTACCCGAGCTTCAGTATAGGCAACATGTGGACACCGGCCTGATCGATCCAGAAGGCTCTTATGCCAAATATGAAGGCTGAAGAAATTGCAGTACATGACAGAAGTTTCCCACCCTCAGTTACGTTCAAGAAAATGTCTTCATATTCAGCACAGTGTTCTTTGTACACGGACTTGACTGCATCCAGCACCTCATTCAGTTCTCCAGATTTAATCCTGACTTCCTCTACCCGGGTCATGAGGGCACCAGTTATCTGTTTCACAAAATCATTGAACGGAACGTCATTAATAGGAACCCCTTTTCCCCTGACCTCTTCATGTATTATCACCATCTTGTCAAGTGGAAGCAACCTTATTCCCGATCGTATCCCTTTGTAGGATTGGCCATCTGTATAAAGGGCAATCTGAAGAGTTTTCTTCGGATCCCCTGCATCATCTGCCATATTCCTTAGAAAACACTCATCACTATTAGACATGGCTTATCATTCTGTAGAATATTACTAACTTTATCCAGCAACCGTTGATGGAAACAATATGAACTTGGAGTGGTCATTTCTATGGCAAATGATACAGGTAGACCGTTACCAATTCAAACACTTCAGCTTAAAATCCCTACTTTCAGGGGCAACCGTTGACAGAAGCCGCTTAAATACTAACTCAGAATGAAAAAATAGATTAACATGACTGAAAACACTTGTGATGTATGCAGCATGTCATTTGACTCAAAAGAGAGCCTGATTGATCATGCCAAATTGCACATGAAAAATGTAAAGACTGTAACGAACTCCGGCAGAGCCTTGATATCTGCTGTTATAGGAGGAATAGTAGGTGGAGTCCTGATGCTCCTTGTATTGATGGGGGGCGCCTCAGGAATGGGGCTTTCTTCAACAACATTTGCCTTAGTAATGGGGATGGGTCTTGGAGCATCAATGGGTTCTGCTGTAATGATTGGTGTACTTGGGCATTTCATAGTTAGTATTGTCGCAGGAGCAATATTTGGTGCAATTGTATCATATGTAAAGCCTTTTAGAATGAAAAGTGGCCCACGGTCAATTGGTCTGGGAGTTGCATTTGCCATTGTTCTTTACCTGGTATTCTTCCTGCCCATGGCAATGACAGTGTTCGCCTCTGTCATGATGAACCTGATGGGCAATAAGGCTGCAATGATGCTGCCCAATGTTCTTCTGATAGGGCTCATAGGACATATTCTGTATGGCTTCGCTCTCGGTGCGACCGCGTTCTACGTCGGGAAAAAGCTATAAAACAATTAATAATTTTATATTATTTTATTTTAGGACACAGGTGATTAGAGTGGTTTCAAGATTTGATCTGGTGATAATAGGTTCAGGTTCTGCCGCAACTACAGTTGCATTCAAAGCCCTTGAAGAGGGGAAGAAAATAGCGGTTATAGACCAAAAAGCAATAGGAGGGACGTGTGCTCTTAGAGGTTGCGATCCAAAAAAGATTCTGGTGGGAGTAACTGATTCCATCGAATCTGCAAAAAGGCTTCAGGGACATGGTGTTTCCAATTTTAGAGGAAGCATTGACTGGAGTGAATTAATGGAGTTTAAGCGCTCCTTCACCGATTCTATGTCAAGGGGAATTGAGGAGAGCCTCATCAATAGCGGCATTGAAGTAATACATGGAAAGGCAAGATTTGTTGCTCCTGATATGTTGGAAGTTGATGGAAGCAAAATAGGTGCAGAGAAATTCCTGGTTGCTTCAGGAGTTAAAGCAGCTAACCTTAATTTTCCGGGTTCCGAATACCTACTTGATAATGAGGACTTTCTAAACCTTCCCCAATTACCAGAGAAGCTGATTTTTGTTGGTGGAGGCTATATTTCTGTTGAATTTGCCAGTATCGCCAGAAAGGCGGGATCAGAGATTACCATTATCCAGCACTCTGACAGATTGCTCGTAAATTTCGATAAAGAGATGGCCGATATTCTCACTGGTCATTTGCACAATTCCGGTATCGTGATATTGACAAACACTTCTGTAAAGGAAATAAAGAAAGTGGAAGGAAAATACGAAATACTGCTCAAAAGAGAAGACCATGACGAACTCGTTTATACAGACCTGGTAGTTCATGGGGCAGGAAGAGAATTCGATTCTGACATGGGTTTAGATGCCGGGAACGTGAAATGGTCCAGAAAAGGAATTGCCGTGAATGAATATCTCCAGAGTGTATCAAATCCCAGAGTCTATGCTGCAGGAGATTCTGCTGATACTGCAGGACCAAAGTTGACACCTATTGCCGTCATGGAGGGAAATGTTGCAGTAGAAAACCTCTTGCACGGAAATTCTGCAAAAGCTGATTACACTGGAGTTCCCACCACAGTATTTTCCTCTCCCCCGCTTGCAATGGTCGGAATCAATGAAGAAGATGCGACCAAAAAGAGTAATGACACCGTTGTGAAAAAAGGAGAGATGACTTCATGGTACAATTCAAGGAGAAGGAACATTTCAAAGGCGGCATTCAAGATTATACTTGATAAGGATTCAGATAAAATTCTTGGTGCACATATTCTGGGAGAGAATTCTGAAGAAGTCATCAACATCTTCTCTCTTGCAATCAGGCTCAATATTAGTGTGAAAACACTACTTTCAACACCATTCACTTATCCATCTGACACCAACGACATCAAATATATGATAGGATAAGAGTTGAAAGGACGCACCTCTCCTGGTTTCCATTTTTCCCCTTAAATTCAGAAAATTGGGGTTAGTACTTTATAAGGATATTGCGAAAATCCCGGCAGATTCATTCTGAATGCAATTAGCAAAAAGACAATATGATAAGATCAGGAAAACAAACTGGTCACTTGTAAATATTCCTTCTATGACCCAGAGATCTAACTATTATGATTTTTCTATTTTCTTCAATATCCACAATCACCCTATAGTCACCGACCCGCAACTTGTACTCAGTCCTCCCGACCAGCCTCACAAAAAACCTGTGCGGATCACTTCTTGTGCTTTCTATCTTCTGGAAAATTCTCTTGGCCACAGGAATGTCTAGTGCTCGAAGCTGGAAAAGGGATTCTTCTGAATATTCAATTTCAAAGTCAGTCACTGGATTCCCAACTGCTTCTTTACTTCCTCTGAGGTGTGGGTTTTCTTCTCTTTCACATCAAGTAGCCCCCTAAGCAGGGAGGCCCTAAAATCCTCAGTGTAAACTCCTTCCTCATCTCCTTCAGGAATTAGTGACATGAGTGCGTTCAGCAACTCATCGTATGTCATCCTCTTGTATGCTCTTAGCCCATTCAGTTTCTCCCTTGTAGATCGGCTAATTTGTATGGTGGTGTAATCCATGTATATACCCTGTATAACTTATGTATAACGATTATATAATTTTGCCTATCTGGAAATTCCAATATGTTCATCCACACCCAAGGAAAAACAATACCTTTTCTGTAAGGCTCTTTAATGATCGTTAAGGATACTGATATCACAGAGTTTCATTTTTCATTTAGATTGGAAAATATTCGTTTAAAAGAATAAGCGCATACGGTCAAGCCCATTAAAACCACTAAAGGATAAAAATAGGTTTTTCTATTGCAGTTAGTAGTATGGCCTAATTCATCGAGTATGTGGGGAGTTAAAGAAATCGGATTTGGAAAGATGATTCCTCAAACTAATGGTAAGATCTATCCTTGAGAACTCCATTTATTTTAGAACTTTTCTTATTACGAGGGTGTACTCCAAAAGCTTTACAAATTTTGAGATTGTTAAAAAAGAAGAAAACGGGATAATAATTAGAACGAATTTGCAGTCTCTAACTCAAGACTCTGAGGTGGCTGCCACAGTTTCCACAGCCTATGATTAATCAGATATATCCCGATGTGATAAGCCCATCCTGTGCACGACGCCAGAGTCTTTCGTTCGTAAATACAAAAAGGACGAATACCGCGAGAATTGTCAAATAGACATAACAAAGTGTTAGATACGCGATCAGCGACACCACCATTACCAACAGGGAGAGATTTACAATCGCCATTATAAGAGCCTTGTTCATGCTAACCTGACTGGGTGTGAATGCCAGCAACTGATATGGCAGGATTTTTTTGAGGTATCTTTCTTGTCACTTCCCCCTTTTTTCAATCGAATATACCCCAGAATGTTAAAGTGAACCTAAAACCCATAAAACCCTTTCCTTTTCTTGTTCAAGATGGAGGAGGCCTGTTCTCCATGTTTACTTAATAATTGTCCAATACCATCTGCTTGGACAGTAGTGGTTCTTTTTCTGCTGATCATGAATGAAAAATAAAAAATGAAGCCGTCATGTTCCATGATGGACTATTCGAATACTATCAACTCAACCTACCGGATTCAGTTTTCACCTTACTTCACTTTCAGAGATGCAAGCCTGCTTTCAAGCTATTTGAAACACCTGGGGATTTCTCATGTTTATGCCTCTCCTGTTATGGAGGCAGTGCCGGGAAGCGCACATGGGTACGACGTTACAGATTTTTCAATGATAAGGGAAGAACTCGGTGGGGAAAGCGATCTCATGGTTTGTGTTAGAGAATTTTCAGAAGAAGGCATAGGGTGGATCCAGGACTTTGTGCCAAACCACATGGCCATGGACACACGGAACCCTTACTTATGGGATGTTCTGGAAAAGGGCCAGGAATCAAGGTTTGCAAAACTATTCGACATAGATTGGGACCATAGGGGATTCCCGCATAGTAAGTTGTGCTTGCCAATCCTCGAAAGGCCTTACTTAGGAGAGCTATCAGATGGGAAATTCTCCTTTGCACTTGGAAGGAAACCAGTTCTCAGGTACAATGGACAGGAATTTCCTATTTCCGAGAAATCCTATGAATTGCTCCTTGGCCCGGACCTTTCCAAGGATGCGCAAAGACTTTTGTGGGGCAATGAAAAAGGAAAGGTTGTGCGACAGGGCCCGGAATTTGAAAATGAAAGATCACGCCTGACTGACTTACTCAATGAAAGGATGAAGTTCGTTTCAAATGACGGGGAAGCCGTTCACGAGGTAATTTCACGCCAGAATTATCAACTCCGCTACTGGCCGACTTCGGCTAATGAAATCAATTACAGGAGATTTTTTGCGGTTAACGGACTGATCTGTTTAAGGGAGGAAGACCGAGATGTGTTTAACTTTGTTCACAGCAAGATCCTTTCCCTGCTCAAATCCGGCTCAATGCAAGGTGTGAGGATTGACCACATTGACGGTTTGTTTGATCCTAGGGAATACTTAAGAAAACTGAAGGAACAATCGCACGGCACCTACATTGTTGTTGAAAAAATTCTTGAGGAAAGGGAAATGCTGAATGAAGAATGGCAGGCGGAAGGCACATCAGGTTATGACTTCCTGAGCCAGGTAACATCACTGGCATGCTCGAACGAGAATGCGCTGCGCCTGGACATAATATATGGAAATTTTTCAGGCATGGAATTTGAGGAATCCGGAACCGTGCATTCAACAAAGCTGAATATCATTGATACTCTTTTCCCGGCAGTCCTGGACACACTGACTGTCTCTTTCATGAAGGAAATGAAGAACAAGGCGTACGGTGTGGACCTGACATTTGCAGGCTTAAGGCAGGCTATTAGGGAGATACTTTCAAACACCCCGGTGTACAGGACTTACATAACCATGAGAAAAGGGCCTGAAACAGAAATCTCCATTTTCAGGTCAATAATAAATCATTCCCGGTCGACTGCACCCGAACTTGGCTTAGAACTGGACGCCATTGAAATGTTCATGGGCAGGTATTCGAAGGGAGAGGAACCCCTCAAAGCCTTGCAGCAGATTCAACAATACATGCCTGCCGTTCTCGCCAAATCTGTGGAGGACACCATATTTTACCGCTACAGCAGGCTCATTTCCCTCAATGAGGTGGGAATGAACCCATTCAGGCATAACCATTCCCCATCCGAATTCCACATGTTCAACCTGAAAAGAATGGAAAAGCATCCCTTGTCCATGAATGCACTTTCGACTCATGACACAAAGATAAGTGAGGATATCAGGGCGAGAATAAACGTCATATCTGAAGTGCCTGAGGAATGGGAGACCATAATATGGCAAATGCATGACAACAACCCGTTTCTCCAAGAGCTAGAGAGGAATGGCAGTAGCATATCCAGAAATGAGGAATATTATATCTACGAACTCCTTCTTGGCTCATTTCCCATTTTTCAGGGCGAGTTTGGCAGTTACAGGGAACGGCTGCTGGGCCACGTCACGAAAGCCCTAAGGGAATCAGGAGCAAACACGGGATGGGATCATCCGGTCATGGAATATGAGCAGAACGTGGAAAAATTTATCGACTCTTTGCTGGAAAGCAGGTTAAAAGGAGGATTTGCAAATAAATTCTGGAGCCTTCACGATGTTGTCTCCTTCCATGGATTCCTGAACTCCATATCACAAAAGATATTACAATTAACTTCCCCGGGGGTCCCAGACACATACCAGGGTACTGAGATCTGGTGCCTGAACTTCGTGGACCCAGATAACAGAAGACAGGTAGATTTCCACCGTATGTCGTCCCTGCTCGAGGAAATCATGGAGGAATCCCTGGAAAACCACGGGATCGTTAAAAGCTATCTCAGGAATTATCAGGACGGAAAGATCAAACTTCTCGTTACATCCCAATTACTGAACCTCAGAAACTCCTTCCCCAATCTCTTCCTTAAAGGGAGTTACTCGCCAATGTCAACCAAGGGTGTGTTCAGTGACAATGTGGTGGCATTTTCCCGCAAAGATGGAAGCAAAACCATTTTGGTTGCTGTGCCCAGGCTTACTGTCGCAATGGGAAGACAAAAGCTTCCTGTAGGGAACGAATTGTGGGGTGACACTTCCCTGGCAATACCGGAGTCAATTTCAGGCACATTTGAGGACGTTTTCAACAAGAGGTTATTCAAGCTGTCCCCGGGGCAGGAGATAAAGGCTGGCGAACTTTTCGAATCGACTCCATTCAGTGTACTCGTGTCAAAATAAGCCCATTGCAGGAATAATTACATATTGAATTCCTGCCTTTTAGGTATATGTCTGAACCAAAATACAGCTTCGCCCCATCGAAAGAAGGGAACAATTTCAGGATCGCCACTTTCTCGCCTGAAAAGGAAGTATCCCTATGGGTTGACGGACAGATCAAATCAATGAAGAAAACCAACGAAGGCTTCTGGGAAACAGAAATAAGCCTGGAATTCACAAGCTCCCTTTACGGTTTTATGGTAAATGGGGAAGGCCCCTATCCTGACCCGGGAGGACGTTTCATGCCGGATGGCATAGGTGGGTTATCACAGCTGATTGGTATGGATTCCTATGGCTGGATAAACAATAATTGGACAGGCCTTCCCGTTGAGAAATACATCATTGAGGAAGTTCATGTGGGGACCTACACAGAACCTGGAACATATTCTGGTATGGAACAGCGCCTGGAGCATCTTTCAAACCTCGGTGTTACTGCAGTGGAAATAATGCCAGTTGCGCAATTTTACGGCAGCAGGAACTGGGGATACGATGGAGTTTATCTCTACTCCCCACACTTTGGTTATGGGACCCCAGATCAACTGAAGCATCTTGTGGATGCCATCCATGGCCGAGGCATGTGTGCAGTTCTCGATGTGGTATACAACCACAGCGGCC
The DNA here is from genome assembly GCA_021811525.1 of Thermoplasmata archaeon. Next base: position 11,804 of record JAJZOK010000077.1, read on the forward strand.
CTTTGGGCAACTATCTTGACAAGTATGCCCAATACCATAACACGGGTTATAGCACTCCATGGGGTAACTGTTTCAACCTGGACGGGCCGGGTTCTGACGGTATACGGGAATACATTCTCCAGAATGCTATCTTCTGGCTCTCGGAATTCAGGTTTGATGCCTTGAGGCTGGATGCTGTGCATGGGATTGTTGATCATTCCCCACTCCACATCCTCAAGGAAATGGCACTGCGTGTGGAAAACCTAGAGAGGGAAACCGGGAGAATAATCAATCTTATAGCTGAAAGCGACAGCAACGACAGGATGCTTGCTAAAGAGATTTCAAAATGCGGGACGGGCATGGATGCACAGTGGAACGATGACTTCCATCATGTTGTCCACACCGCACTTACTGGGGAAAAGGAAGGGTATTACATGGACTACGGCGCTGAAGATGAAATTTCCACCGTCATGAACAGCGGGTTTCTTTACCAGGGACAGTATTCCAGGTACCTTAAGAGGCGACGCGGAACTGTGTGGGACAACCATAAGAGCAACCTGATTGTATGTTCCCAGAATCATGATCAGATAGGGAACCGTGCCCATGGCGAGCGCCTCATATCTATTGCCGGGGAAGGCAAGGCCAGGCTGGCAGCACTTCTCACAATAATGTCACCGTTCACGCCGCTTCTCTTCATGGGGGAGGAGACAGGCGAGCGTTCACCATTCCTCTTCTTTATGCAGACCGAGGACAGTGATTTTGCAAGGGCCGTCTACCAGGGAAGGAAAGATGAATTCAAGAGGTTCAGGTGGAACGACACCCCGGATCCATCCAGCTTTGGCACGTTCCTGGAATCAAAGATAAAATGGGATAGGCTAAACGGAAAGGATGCCGGCGATTTCCTGAATCTCTATTCACGACTGATTTCGCTACGGAAATCATATGTTTTGCCAAGAAGGGATGAATTCAGTTGCAAAATGGGCAAGAACCGAGTACTGGAGATCATGTACGGAAAAGGGCTGCTGATGTTGGCCTCCTTCAATGAAAACACAGTGGTAATGAAGGCTCCCGACAATGGCTGGAAACTGGTTCTGGAAACCTCGAATGGGGGAAACACGGTTCGAAGAACTGCAGATACCGGAACTTTTGTTCTGGAGCCATTCAGCGGTGCAATATTCATCAACGAGGAAACTTGAGTTCCTTGAGGATCGCGGAACTCCCTCTCTCCAGTGTTATTTTCTTCCAGTCCATTCTAATAGGGTATTTCCGCGTATTTTCCGGTATAGAGTCTATGAGTATTTCCTGCCCGGACCAATGATCAGGTACTGAAAATTCTATAGCTTCCGAGGTCGGGTTGAAAAGGATCAGCAGGTCGTCTCCAAGTATTTCCTCCTCATAGCCCGTTTCTTCAATGCCAACACCGGAAAGAAGCACGCCCAGAGCGTTGTCTGCCGGGGTTTCCCAATCTACCTGGGCAAGTTCTGTACCATCCGGCCTGATCCAGACTACATCCTTTGAATCCGTTCCCTGTATAATCTCACCACGGAAGAAGTTCCTTCTCCTGAGTGCATGGTACCTCATTCTGAGGCCGATCATCCGTTTTGTGAATTCCAGCAGGGATGCCTTGCTTTCGTCGAGTTCCCAGTTGTACCAGCTAATTTCATTATCCTGGCAGTAGGCGTTATTGTTGCCCTGCTGGGTCCGGCTTATCTCGTCGCCACCAAGGATCATGGGTGCACCCTGTGATGTGAGAAGGGTTATGAGAAAATTCCTTTTCCTCTTTTCCCTCTCCCTTATCACGGATGTATCATCAGTTTCCCCTTCAATTCCGAAATTTTCACTGATGTTATCGTCAGTTCCGTCCCTGTTGCCCTCCTGGTTTGGCTCGTTGTGTTTCTCAGAATAGGATACCAGGTCATGAAGTGTAAAACCGTCATGAGACGTAACATAATTGATACTTGAATGAGGTTTCCTGCCATTGGTCTCGTAGAGATCAGGTGAACCGGAAAAACGGGTGGCAAAAGCACCTAGGTGGTTTCCGTCGTTTCTCCAGTAATGCCGCATCCTGTCCCTGTATTTGCCATTCCATTCAGCCCACAGCAGGGGAAATTGCCCTACAAGATATCCTCCCGGCCCAATGTCCCATGGTTCAGCGATGAGTTTTACCCTGGAAATCACAGGATCCTGGTGGATGATATTGAAGAATGCCGATAGCTGGTCCACTTCTTGCAGCTGCCTGGCAAGAGTTGCGGCAAGATCAAACCGGAAGCCGTCAACGTGCATTTCCTGCACCCAGTACCTGAGGCTGTCCATTATGAGCTGAAGCACCTGGGGCTGCCTGGCATCAAGGCTGTTTCCCGTTCCCGTGAAATCATTGTAAAACCTTGGATTTTCTGAGTTGACCCTATAATAATTGAAGTTGTCTATGCCCTTGAAACTCAGGGTAGGCCCAAGGTGGTTTCCCTCGCCGGTGTGGTTGTAGACCACGTCGAGAATCACTTCGATGTTATTTTCATGAAGTTTTCTCACCATGCTCTTGAACTCATTTATCTGTGCACCGGGTGTTGTCCCGGAAGAATATGAAGATTCAGGCGCAAAATACCCAATGGTGTTATATCCCCAGTAATTGGTAAGTCCGCTCTGAAGTAGTTCCCTCGAATCTACTTTTTCGTGTACAGGCAGAAGTTCCACCGCCGATATTCCAAGATCCTTCAGGTACTGGATTTTTGCATCGGAAGCAAGGCCGCCATAGGTGCCCCTAAGGGGCTCGTCTATCTCTCTGGCCAGTTTGCTTATGCCTTTCACATGGGTTTCGTAAATGACAGTCCTGTTCCATGGGAGCTTTGGGTGCCTGTCCCCGTCCCATTCAAAATGATCGTCTGCAACAACCGACTTTGGAACAAATCCAGCGTCGTCTATGGTGTTGAAGCTAAGGTCTTCTTCCGGGTTTCCAATAATGTATCCAAAGATGTCATCTGTAAATTTGAAGTTCCCGTTGATGGCCTTTGCGTATGGATCGAGCAGGAGTTTGTTGCTGTTGAATCTGTGGCCCTGCTCGGGATGATATGGGCCATCCACACGGTACCCATATGGTGTTCCGGGTTCAAGGCCTGAAACAAATGCGTGCCATACGAAATTATCCTTCTCCCTGAATTCTATAGTTTCACTGGGGTACTTGTCATCCGGCCTCTTGAAAAGCTCAAGGGTAACTCCTGTGGCAAATTCAGAAAACAGGGCAAAATTCACTCCGGTGCTCGTGGCTGTTGCACCCTGTGGATATGCATTGCCCAGCCTTATTTTGTGGGTATATTCCATTAACATATTGTGATGGTGGAACAGTTATTTAAGCTTATCAGGCAATGAAATGACCTGCAGGCGAGACTGCATTTCTGCATTGGCCCACTGAAAAGTTCGCATTAGCCATGGAGAAGGGCATTGAGCGCAGACATCGGGACCCACGAGAAAGAAGGACGGTTCCTTATTTCGTAAAGTACCTCATAAAGTGCTTTTTCCGCCACAAAGAATCTCAGAACAGAATTCCTCATGGGCAAATCCTGGGGGAGGTAGGGGCTTTCAGGGGCATAGGACCTGAAATATGAATCCAGTAACTTTTGCACAAGGTTGTTCTTGAGACTCTGCGCATGAGTTCCAGGGCCGCTTTTATTCTCAAGGCTTGAGGCTGCTATTTCCACTGCGTAATCAATAGACCTCACCATTCCTCCCAGGTCCTTCATGGGCATGAACTTGCTTTTCCTGTAGTCAATGGGCCTCATGGGTTCACCTTCGAAATCAATGACATAAAAATTGCCCTCGGATAAAAGCGTCTGGCCAAGATGGTAGTCCCCATGTATCCTGGTTTTGTATATGTTTAGACTGACCAGTCGTTCCAGTGGCTCTGCGAATGAGTGGATAGAATCCCTTTTGCGCAGCAATTGTTCCGCAAAATCGGAATTTCCCCCGGTGAGGTGTTTACCATATGCTTCTATTGCCTTCATCGCTGAATCCAGAATCCAGAGGAAGTCGCTGGACCATTTCTTTGTATCGTGCCAGGTTATGGGTTCCGGAGCAAACTCGTGATTTTTGGTGTATCTGGAGAAGCAGTTGTGCATTCCTGCAGTGGCGTTCCCCAATATTTCCATGTGTTCAAGGAGAGATTTCTCAAGCCTGGAAGCCACATTATGTTCCCCGGAAGCATGGTGGCCAAGTATAGATTCAACCATCATTTTGGCCATGCTGAATCCATCACAGGTGTTGGGGATAAATCTGGTAAGAGTGCCTGCATGATATACCTTTCCCCCTGATTCAATTGAAAGCTTTGCCACAGGTTCAGGCACCCACTGGAAACTGCATTCACATTTCAGGTAAGAGCAGGCCGAATAGTCAGGGTTTTCACCTTCAGATAGTTTCCTGAAACTTTTGTAGATGAATTTATCACCAATGACCACGGAGCTGTTGCTCTGCTCAGTATTTATTGGCTTCAGGCTTTCCGTGGACAAAGGGATTTTTTCAGAGTTCTCATTGCAGGTTCCTTTCATGTGCCCTTTCTCAAGCTCTATTCTTCCGCCTTGAAGCATAGCATCCTGAACCAGTGAGATAAACTGGAGGCTTGAAGAGGCATCAGTGCATGGCTGGGAGTAATCTTTGCCGGCATTCTGCGGGAGAAAGTAGGTTTCCGTGTTCCCGTCATCATATGTTACTTGGACTAATGCGAGGATTAAACCCTCCCATGACGGGTCCGCCCCATAGTCCAGTAGATCTGTCCGGACAATGGATTTGCCCTTCCCTGAAAACCATCGGGATTTCTCCAGGATTCCGGGGAGATGCGGAGCCACTGTTTTCATGTACCATTCTGAGGTTCCCGGGTTCATTGGCTATCGCCCGCTTCATCCCCCCCACCATCTCTGAGGCTCATCCAGTAGAATGACCTGGGCGGAAACGTGAAGAAATAAGGGAGCTCCCCAATCTGCGGGAATGGCGTATCGGTAATTGCTTCCTTGGGGTTCAACCCCCTGAATTCACTCAGGTCAAGTTCCAGGTATGTTGGAAGCCGGGATATGTTGTAAAGGCAGAGAATTTTCTCCCCTTCGTATTCCCTGACAAATGCCAGGACTTTCCTGTTCTTTGTTTCCAGGAACCTGATGGTTCCCCTCCCCATGAGTTTCGAGAATTTCTTCCGGACCCTAATCATTTTCTTGATCCAGTTAAGGAGTGACGTTGGCAGCCGGGATTCAGATTCCACATTCCTGTTCTCATAATGGTAGACGGGGCTCATTATGACTGGGGAGTAAAGTTGTTCAGGGTCAGCCCGTGAGAATCCGGCGTTCCTGTCATAAGACCACTGCATGGGTGTCCTGACCCCGTTCCTGTCGCCAAGGTAGATATTGTCGCCCATTCCAATTTCATCACCATAGTACAGAACAGGGCATCCGGGAATGGAGAAGATAAGGGCATGAAGGAGCTCCAGGGTAGACCTGTCGTTGTCAACCAGTGGGGCAAGCCTCCTCCTAATGCCAAGATTAAGCTTCATTTTCGGGTTCTTGGCATATTCATTGTACATGAAATCCCTCTCATCATCAGAAACCATTTCAAGGGTCAATTCATCGTGATTCCTCAGGAAAACAGCCCAATCGCATTTTTCAGGTATTGGTATGGTGTCATTGATGATATTGACAATGGGGTAGACGGAGCCCTGGGCAAGTGATATGAAAATGCGAGGCATCAGCGGAAAGTTGAATGCCATGTGGAATTCGTCCTGATCCCCGAAATACTTCTTAGCCTCAGTGGGCCACTGGTTTGCTTCAGCAAGAAGAATACGCCCCGGATACTCGGAATCGACCATCCTCCTAACCTCCTTGAAGAACAGGTGCGTTTCAGGAAGGTTTTCGCAATTTGTGCCCTCCCTCTTGTACAGGTATGGGACTGCATCACACCTAAATCCGTCTATGCCCATTTCCAGCCAGAATCGTATAACATTGAGGATTTCCTCCCTGACATCAGGGTTGTCGTAGTTAAGATCAGGCTGGTGGCTGTAGAAGCGGTGCCAGTAATACTGCTTGGTATTGGGTTCCCAAGCCCAGTTTGAGGTTTCAGTGTCCTTGAAAATAATCCTGGCCTCCCTATACCTGTCAGTTGTGTCGCTCCAGACGAACCAGTCCCTCTTCGGGGAATTTCTGTCTGTTTTTGCCTCCTTGAACCACTGGTTCTGGTCTGAAACATGGTTCATCACAAGATCTGCAATGACCCTTATATTCCGAGCATGGGCTTCCTGCAGGAGTTCCCGGAAATCATCCAGGGTACCGTATTCCGGAAGGATGCCGTAGTAGTCGGCTATGTCGTAGCCATCGTCCATCAGCGGTGACTTGTAGAATGGAAGAAGCCAAATGCAGTCCACACCGAGATCCTTGATGTAATCAAGCTTCAGAGTAAGCCCTTTGATGTCTCCTATTCCATCATTGTTGGAATCATAGAAACTCTTTATGGGGACTTCGTAAAAAATTGCATCGCGGAACCAGAGAAGGTCGTCTTCCGTCATTTCAGTCAATCAACTCCAGTATGTGTGCGGGTCTTTCATCAGGGATTAGCCTCACGTAGTTGTATACGCCCTGCCATGTATAAATGTCTCCTGTCAGGAGGTCCCTGACCCTGTATGGATCATCATTGCAGATCCCGATCAATTCCGTAGGAACCTTAAGGGTGGCTTCATGTGTCTCGTAGGGATTTACATTGACCGCTATGAGGATGGTCTTCCCTGTTTTCAGGGAACTCCTGGAATAGAATACAATGTTTGGGTTATTTGTTTCATGGAAGGTTATGTTCCCGTTTTCCTGCATGGGCTCGTTTTCTTTCCTTATCCTGTTCAGCTGGGTTATGAGGGCCTTGATATTTCCTTTCATGTTCCAGTCCCTGGCCTTTATCTCATATTTTTCAGAATGAAGATACTCCTCCCTGTCGGGAATGCCTTTGTTCTCGCAAAGTTCAAACCCGCTGTAAATGCCCCAGAGGGGCGAAAGGGTAGCAGCCAGTATGGAACGGAGCTTGAACGCACTTCTCCCGTCCCTCTGGAGTATGAACGGAAGTATATCCGGCGTATTTGCAAAGAGCATGGGTCTGAAATGATCTGATACATCTCTGCTGGAGAGTTCCGTGAAATATTCCCTGAGTTCCCAGTCATAATTCCTCCAAGTGAAGTATGTGTAGGACTGTGAAAACCCGATCTTAGATAACCGGTACATGACCTTTGGCCGGGTGAATGCCTCAGAAAGGAAGATGGCATCCGGATGAACCTTCCTGACCTCTTTTATGACCCACTCCCAGAATTCAAAAGGTTTTGTATGGGGATTGTCCACACGGAATATCTTTACGCCCTGTTCCGCCCAGAACAGGAAAATGCTCAGCAGTTCCTGATAAAGCTTGCTTCTGGTCTCCGTTGCAAAATTAAGGGGATAGATATCGTAATACTTCTTTGGAGGGTTTTCTGCATATCTTATGGTTCCGTCCGGCCTCCTGAAAAACCACTCCGGGTGCTCCTTCACGTAAGGGTGGTCAGGGGAGCATTGAAACGCAATGTCCAGAGCAATTTCCATTCCCCTCCTTGTTGTTTCCGCAACCAGGTCCCTGAAGTCATCAAGAGTCCCCAGAGAACTTTCTATTGACTTATGCCCACCTTTTTCATTGCCAATTGCCCATGGGCTTCCAGGATCCCCGGGTTTCAGCTTCAGTGATCCGTCCTTTCCCCTCCTGTTCGTAAAACCTATGGGGTGAATTGGGGTCAGGTAAAGGACATCGAAACCCATGGATTTGATGGCATCAAGCCTGTTTACAACGTCCTTGAAGGTGCCGCTTCTTCTTTTGTCCACACCCTGGGACCTGGGAAAGAGTTCGTACCAGGAGGAAAATCCTGCCCTCTTTCTCTCTACATATACCTTTAGCATTTTACCTGATGAGGTCTTCCTGATCATCCTCTGCCCTTTCTTCACCGCCTCGATGATCTTTTTACTGGAAAGGGTGCCCAAGGACTCTTCCTGTGGTATGGAAGTGGCCTTTTTCAGGGCCTTGCCCAGTTCTTTCCTCGCATTGCCTCTGGAGGCCGTTATCGCACTCCTGATCATGTCGTACCCGATTTCAAGGTCCTGTGAGATGTCTTCTTCCGCCATGTGCCACTTTTTTATATTCTGCAGCCAGGTTCCGTACTGGTCCACCCAAGCCTCTATTCCAAAAAGGTAGGTGCCGGGCTCCTCAACATTGAAAGACCCTGCCCATGTGTCATTGTTGCCCAGCTCCATGGGCGAATAACTCCACTTTATTTCGTCCTGCCTCCTGTACCTTATCCTTGCATTAAGGGCGTCTATTCCATATGAGTATATGCTTGCAGTTACTTCCACCACATCCCCGGCCACTCTCTTGGCGGGGAATAATCCGCCGTCAATCTGCGGTTTAACATCTGAAATTATTATGTCTCCTGCCATCAATTACCAACTTCCCTCTTTTTTAAAGCTATACCTGCCAGCGGAGGCAGCGTAACTTCTATGGAAAAAGGCCTTCCATGGAATGGCCTCTTCATTGCTCTTACGTCTCCTTCATTGCATATTCCACTTCCGCCGTAGTTCACCGAATCCGTGTTCATTACTTCCATGTATTCGCCATCCCAGGGGACGCCGATTGTGTACCTATGCCGTGGTATGGGGGTGAAATTGAACACAAATAACAGCCCATGGCCGGCAACACCATCCGTGCGGATGAAGGAAATGACACTCTGGCTGCTGTCGTTGTAGTCAATCCATTGGAAACCTTTGCCATCAGAATCCAGGGAATAGAGCTCCTTTGATCCGGAGTAGAGTGCGTTTAGGTCTGAAACAAGCTTTGTGAGCCTCTTCCCCTTGTCTTCTTCCGCCAGTTCCCAGGACAGCTGGGTTGCCTCTGACCATTCCTTCTCCTGCCCGAATTCATCCCCCATGAACAGGAGTTTCTTGCCGGGGCTTGCAAACATGTACATGTAGCACAGCCTCAGGTTTGCGAACTTCTGCCACCTGTCCCCCGGCATCTTGGAATATAGTGAACCTTTCAGGTGGACAACCTCGTCGTGGGAAAAAGGCAGTATGAAATTCTCACTGAAGGCATACCATATGGAAAATGTTAGTTTTCCATGCTCAAATTTCCGGTATACCGGGTCCTTTGAAAAGTAATAAAGCGTATCATGCATCCAACCCATGTTCCATTTGAAGTCGAACCCGAGGCCTCCCAATTCGGTTGGCCTTGTTACTCCACCCCAGGCCGTGGATTCCTCGGCAACGGTTATCATTCCCGGGAACTCATCATGCAGGTTCCTGTTCACGGCCCTGAGGAACTCAATGGCCTCGAGGTTTTCCCTACCGCCATATTTGTTGGGTATCCATTCACCACTGTTCCTGGAATAATCCAGGTAGAGCATGGACGAAACAGCGTCGATCCTTATGCCATCAGCATGATACATTTCAGCCCAGAACATGGCATTTGAAATAAGAAAGCTGCGTACTTCAGGCCTGCTGTAATTGAAGATCCTTGTTCCCCAGTCCGGGTGCTGGCCAAGCCTTGGGTCCTCATGGTCATACAGGTGGGTGCCGTCAAAAAGGGCAAGACCGTACTCATCATCGGGAAAGTGGGCTGGAACCCAGTCAAGTATTACACCGATTCCTTTTGAGTGGCAGAGGTCCATGAACCACATGAAATCTTCGGGGCTTCCGTATCTTGAGGTTGGGGCAAAGTAGTTGATAACCTGGTAACCCCATGACCCGTCGAAAGGATGTTCCATGATGGGCATCAGCTCAATGTGGGTGAATCCCATATCTGAACAGTATTCGACCAGGGATTCGCCGATTTCCCTTAATCCGTAGAAACCATGTTCTCCGGGCTTCTTCCAGCTTCCCAGGTGCACCTCGTATATGGACACCGCTTCTGAGCGCGGGTTCTTTTTCGCCCTCCCGGCCATCCATTTTCCATCCTTCCAGTTGTGGCCAAGATCAACTACGATGGAGCCGGTCCTAGGCCTGACTTCCATGTTGAAAGCATAAGGATCGGCCTTTTCACGGATTCTTCCACCTGATGCAGGTTTCAGTGCAAACTTGTAAACCTCGCCCTGTCCCACCCGTGGGATAAAGAGTTCCCAGAGGCCGGAACCACCTACATTGGACATTGGGTGCATTCCTGCCGTCCAGTGATTGAAATCTCCAATAACAGAAACCGATGCCGCTGCGGGTGCCCAGACCACGAACCTCGTCCCATTTACGCCGTTTCTGGTTTCAAGGTGGGCTCCAAGAGTCTCATAGCTCCTGTAAAGTTCTCCTTTCTTGTAGAGGAAGATGTCAAATTCACTGAGTTCGGGCGGGAAAGCATAAGGATCTTCACGTCTGTGCGTATAGCCAGACTGGTCCTCGAAGCAAACAACGTAATTCTGCTCTGCAATATCATAATCAACCTCGGCAGTGTAGATTCCATCAACCTGCGTTTCTTCCAGGCTGGAGCATTTCTCTCCCCCCATTTCCAGCCATGCACTTTTTGCCAATGGAAGGTATGCAGTAATCCGGTATCTCCCCTCGCCAACCGGGACAGGCCCCAGGACACCGTGGGGAGCCGATTCATCGAACCTTGCAATTCCTCCAAGTGTTGTAATGCTAACTCCAGACATTTATGCCCATACTATTGCGCTCATTGCTAATTAGCATTACTGATCCAAATATCCATCGAGGCAGTCAGGGCAGTATTATCTTCCGTCTTGCATTGAGGCATCTAATGGATATGTTTCCCCGACTCATTTCATGCAAAAGGTGCTTTGCAAGCTTCCCCTATAAAAGTTAATAACCCCGGTGGGGTTTGATTTGGCTGTATGAATGAAAACCGGGCTTTTGGTCATCCGGGAATGCCGCCTAAATGGACAAGAAGTGCAAAGGATGGTGTTGGCACAGCCCTTTCCTCCCACAGCTTTGTCTGGTTCACCATATCTCACGGAATTGTCAATGAAGTGTACTATCCCAGGATTGACATAGCAAACACAAGGGATATGCAGTTCTTGGTTACTGCGGAAAATTTCTTTTCAGAGGAACGGAAGGATACAGTGCACAGGACGGCCTTCAGGAGCCGGGGGGTCCCCCTCTACGAAGTGGAAAACACATGCAGGGAGGAACGGTACCGGATCAGGAAAACCATTTTCACCGACCCGGATGCTGACGTCCTCATCCAGAAAGTGTCCTTCCAGGCATTAACGGGAGCGCAGGGCGATTACAGCGTTTACCTGCTTCTTGCTCCGCACATCCAGAATGCAGGCTACGGAAATGATGCCTGGATCGGTGAATACAAAGGGATCCCGATGCTCTTTGCCCGCAGGAATGGCATTTCCATTGCTGCCTGCTCCAACACAGGCTTCAGAAAAATGAGTTGTGGTTATGTGGGTTATTCTGACCCATGGCAGGACATACACGCTAATGGAAGTATGACTTGGGACTTCAACACTGCCAGGGATGGGAACGTTGCACTTGGTGCAGAGGTAATCGTCCCAGCCGACGGGGAATTCTCAGTCTTCACCGGATTCGGCATGACCCCGGAAGAAGCAGCCCTTAAGGCAAAATACACCATGCTCAAGGACATGAATGCAGTGGCCCAGAAATATGAGAACGAGTGGAAAGGATATTTCCGGGAATGCGGCATAAAAAACGGCAGGAACGCTTCAACATTGCTTTATGAAATAAGCCTCTCCGTCCTAAAGGTGCACCAGGCAAAGCAAAAGTTTCCGGGAGCCCTGATAGCCAGCCTTTCAATTCCATGGGGAAGCTCGAAGGGAGACGATGACATGGGCGGTTACCACCTGGTCTGGACCCGCGACATGGTACAGACAGCAATGGCCCAGCTTGCAGTTGGAGACATAAGAGGTGCGGAGGCAGCTTTAAGATTTCTTATGGTCACCCAGGAAAAAGACGGCAGGTGGCCACAGAACATGTGGCTGGACGGTTCCGGTTACTGGAAGGGGATCCAGCTGGACGAGGTTGCATTTCCTATCCTGCTTGCTGATAAACTAAGGCGAATGGGAGACCTGGATCCAGGTTTTGTCTGGCCGATGGTGAAAAAAGCTGCAGGTTTCCTCCTCCGTGAAGGCCCTTCAACCCAGCAGGACAGATGGGAGGAAGATGGTGGTTTGTCTCCCTTCACCCTTGCTGTGGAGATAGGTGGCCTCCTATCAGCCGCAGACATGGCTGAAGTAAATAAGGAATCGGCTGCTGCAGAAATTCTAAGGAAAAGGGCCGATTACTACTGCGAACAGCTGGACTACTGGACATACGTATCAGGCACTGATATCGCAGATAAAAATGGGGTTGATGGTTACTATGTCAGGATTGCCCCTCCATCAAGGCTGCAGGACCCTCCGGGTGAAGAGGTAGATGAGACTATACTCATAAAGAACAGGCCGGACGGGCAGAATGCCATAAAAGAGGAGAACGAAGTGAGCGTGGATGCCATTGCGTTGGTAAGGCTAGGCATACGGATGCCCGATGATCCAAGAATTCTAAATACCCTCAAGGTCATAGATGCGCTCCTTAAGACTGAGACAGAAACAGGGCCCGCCTGGCATAGGTACAACGGGGACGGATATGGCGAGCATGGTGACGGTTCTCCATTTGATGGAACGGGGATAGGCAGGGCATGGCCATTGTTCAGCGGGGAGCGCGGGCACCTCGAAGTCAGTGCAGGCAGGCTGGAAGAGGCGATCAAGTTAAGGCAAGTCATGGAACAGCAGACTGGGAACGGAATCCTTCTTCCTGAACAGGTCTGGGACGCGGAAGATATTCCGCAAAGGGGCCTTAAAAACGGCAAGCCGGCCGGTTCAGCTATGCCACTTGTTTGGGCACATGCAGAGTACCTCAAACTCTGCAGGTCAATAGCCGACAAAAGTATTTTCGATATGCCAGAGGCCACGAGAACACGGTACCTTGAACACCAGACCGGAGCTGAGTTATTTGACTGGACTTTCAACAACAAATTTACGTGGATAAAACATGGCCTGACACTGAGGATCTCCCTGTTCGATCCAGGAAGGGTCGTTTGGACATCAGATCAGTGGAAAAGTAGGAACGAGACCGATACAAATGATTCCGGATTGGGAATTCACTATGCTGATATTCCAACCAGAGACATGGTGAAAGGCACTTCGGTAGAGTTCACCATTTACTGGCTTGGTGAAGGAAAATGGGAGGGATGCAATTTCTCTGTCAGTGTTGTCTGAAAAGTCTTGCCCCGCCTCTGTTCGGCATGCACAGCGGGCGACATTCCCTTAGAATGTGAAATGAAGCCCCGCACTGCAGCCATTTTGGATAAGGGGAAGAATCAGTCAAATTTTATGGAGACATGATTGTCGCATTTGGTGCATTTTATGTACACATCGTTGCTTACCAGTTCCTCGTAGAGGGGGTTTTCCCCCGAAGTATTGTTTTCATCATAATCCACGATCACGTTTTCAGGATCCATTATCTTGATTTCCTCTGATCCGCATTTAGAGCACTTCAATTCAAACTTTCCTGTAAGTTCCGGTGGCATTATGAGTTATAAAATAAAAGCATAATACTTTTGGCAAACACGCGCTGGCAGATACTGCAATGTTTCAAGGCATTTCAAAGGGAAAATCGGCATGACACCTGGCTATACAGCAGATATCCGCTGAGGACATTCAGGCAGATTTATCAGGTTGCAGCCTCATTATGCAAAGTTTTCCGGCTGATGCCTCCGGCAATGCAGAGGTCTAATTCAGTAACTAATATACTTTACTCTTTACCAGTGCATATTCTCCTGAAACAATAAATAATGGGTACGTAATGTTAGGGTCTATTGAAATCAGCTTAAATACTTGCTTTTTTAAGGGTCGTTTATTAATAGAGTTGGGCTGATTTTATTTGGTGAGACAATGGACTATACAAGATTCCATGGCAAGGGCTGAGAGGGTGCATTGACCGCGCCGCAAATTCTTGCCAGGGCTGCCTTTAAGAAAGGAAAGTATGTTATTTCCTTCCCCTTTTTCTGTGCCAAGAGGAGGGGTGCACCTGTTACAGCCTTTACAAGGATTGATGACGAACCAATCCTCATCAAGTCGCAGATTTACCAACCCGATGTTGTTGTTAACCTGGATCCCTATGTCCAGAAAGAGGGCAATGCATTATCAGAGGTCCCTGAAAACTGGATTATCACAATAAATTCAAGAAAGTACCCCCGGAGTTCAACCTTAACAGGACAACAGTTACGGTTGATACAACTTCAATAGCTGTTTCGCTCAACCTTGGAAGCAGGGCAAACCCAATCGTGAAAATATAGATTTTGTCGTAATAGCTGTATATTTTGCGTGTAAAATTGCTTAATTCTTCATTTGCATCCGTCAAGATATTTATGGCTTCATATATCATTGATTCCTTTTCCAAGTAGAATTTTTATGACTCTTCTTTTAAATTCTCTAGATAACCATTTAATTCTTCAAGCCCCAATTTTGTAGTTGAATCGATATCTGTGTATATTTCATAAAGATCCAATTTTAATATGTCAACTTCTGATTCTTGTCGTATTATTGCATCTTCTGGATTATCTTCGCTTAAGGACATACCTATTGTTTGTCGTTAATCGCTTAAACTGAATTACAACAATATTAATTTTAGTAGAGATTCTTATAAAGCTGACGAGATCTTTGCCGTTTGGAAAAATTCTAGATTTTAATATTCGCTTATAAAATTAAGCGCATACGGTCAAGCCCATTAATATTTTTGGAACCACATATTTTCACGTGCCTTTTAATCGGAAACACCGGATTAAGCCCTTTTTTCGTTAAGTGAATTTTGGAATGGGACTTCTTTTTCAATTGGACTCGCTTAAGAATTTAAGCGAATCTAGACTAGCACGCAGTGAATTAAATAAGTATGATGGTGTAATCCATGTATATGCTCTGTATAACCAATGCATAACAGAGATACAATTATTGCCGTTCGACAGATTCAGAATGGTCGGGTTACACACGCAAAAAACATCACCGTTTCCGTGGAGCCCTCTAATGGGTTTTTTATAATGTGGTGTTTTGCAGACTTGTGTATTTCTTGAATAGCGAATAGTATTCGCTTTAATGAATAAGTCAAGTTTAGCCGGGATACTTCTATATCTGAATGTCAGAATTGCAATTGCAAGATTAATGTAACCATTGCCAAGGCCAACATTAAGTCGCTGTCTTAAATCTTGTAGAACGTAGCTATTTATTAGGTAAAAAATAGAACCTGGATTACTTTAGATCTGAACTTTTCCGTGCCGAAACCCTAAGATTCGCGATACCATATAATTTTATATCGTCTGTGACAAGCTCGTAACCACTTTCAATGGCAGCAACAAGATATGATGAATCGTAGAATGTCAAACCCTCTTCCAGGGATAAACTCAGTGTTGA
>JAJZOK010000115.1 GCA_021811525.1 Thermoplasmata archaeon
ATTTGTGTTGTGATTAAATCATATACATTATCAGTAACCGAGGCAGCACTGCATCTCCAGAATGCATCCGCAACGGGGGCACATGCTGGTGTACCTGTATGTCCTGCACTCATCACAATCACACCGTCTTTCCATGCAGTCTGCGCACATGATTTTCATGAAGTTATGCCCACGGCACTATTAGTAAATAATTTAGCAGTCCCTGCAACATTGGGAACTGCGCTTTAGTTCAACAGAGTTCACAGCTTGAATGCACTGCTATCCCTGTCGGCTTCAAAGGCAAGGTTGACAAGCCTGACAACCTCTGCGCCATCTTTTGCAGTGGCAATATGGCTTTCCTTTCCCTGGACCAGGTCTACGAATGCCTTTATCTCCTCCCGGTAAACATTGACTCCTTTGAAATCCTTGAGTTTCCTTCCGTCCCTAAGTAAGGATGATTCCACTGAAGTGGAGAAAACGCCGGTTGCAACTAGGGTTCCCTCTGTTCCGTATATCGTGAGATTGTTCATGGGGCTCTTCATCTCCCTGGATGCAACAATATCCACGATTGTTGGCCCATACTGGAGCGTTACATGCTCAGTGTATTCTATCACTTTGCCGGACGGATTCCTGAATGAAGAGAGGCGGTCCGGATACTTTCCAAGAATGTAATTGATTGTATCCATGACATGGACACCGGTTCCCATGACCGCGCCGCCGCCAACTTTATCGTCTTCTCTCCACCATTTGTTGTCGGGATTGTCGTAGCTTCTGGCAGAAAGTGATGCCCACATCCCTGTGATGTAAGAAACTTCACCCAGCTCCCCGCCCTGTATTATCCTTCGGGCTTCCCTGATGGCAGGATGAAATCTCATGTGAAAACCAATTGCCAGTCTCAAGTTCTTCTCCCCAGCCAGTTTCACAAGTTCCTCTGCTTCTTCTGTCTTAAGGGTCATCTGCTTCTCAAGGAGGACATGCTTTCCCTTCTGCAGAGCCAATTTGGCCTGATCATAATGCAGGAAATTTGGTGAAGCTATGTACACCGCCTCGAATTCCCCGTTGTCGAAGAATGTTTCAAGATCGTCAAACGGCTTGGCATTGTACTTCATTCCCTCTTTCCTGGCCTTGTCAATGTTCCTGCTGTAAACCGCTGAAATTGTCTGTCCTGCTTCCCTGAATACAGGCATGACCCTATTGATGGCATGGTTTCCCAATCCTGCAACTCCAAAATTCATGGCCAAAACAGTGTTTCAGGCATTAATAAATTTGGTGCTTGCAAATGAGAGGAACAGCCCTTTTATGCTAGGACTGCATATTTTGATGGGTTCCATATGTTAGTTAAAGATATTATGACAAGGGAGCCGGTTATTATTGACGTGCGCGAGGCAACTATTTCTGAGGCAATGGAAAAGATGAGGGGTGTCGATGTGCATCAGGTGCCTGCGTTAAACGGGCACAAGTATGTTGGCATGCTGAACTACAGGGAAATCATGAGGAGAAGAAGCCTGCAGCTTTCTTCAAAGGCCCAGAATTATGTCATCAGCACACCGGAACTGACACCCGATACTGAATTAGAGGAAGTTATTCGGCTTCTAGTGGATACAGGACTCTCTGCGTTCCCTGTCCTTGAGAAGAAGAAACTGACCGGAATTGTTTCCAGGAGCGACATAATCCGCAACCTAGAAGAGGTCCTGGGGAGCAGGGTGCTAAGGAACAGGCAGATCATGTCAACTGAGCCTGTTTTCGTATATGAGGGCGACAGCGTTGACGAAGCTGCAGTGAAGATGAGGGGCCTTGACGAAACAGAAATCCCGGTGCTGGATACTGCAGAAAAACTCTCTGGAATTCTCAGGCTGGATGACATAGCCGCTGACACATTCAAGAGACATAAGGAAAAAATACATGGAAGGGAAGGGGCAGCAGGAGACAGGACAGGGGAGAAGATCAAGGTGGTCATCAAGAGCGCTTCCCTGATGGACAATGCCCAGTGGGTTTTGCCTGAAGACAACATCACAAAGGCTGCCAAAATGATGAGTGAACACAGGCTGCATATTGTGCCAGTAGTGGACCAGGAAATGCATCTTCAGGGGATAGTCGGGGTATCTGACATTATAGATGCACTTGACAAAAGGGAGAAGGAGGGTATTCTCATCTCTGTATCAGGAGTAGAGCCAGACGAGCAGGACATATACGACATAACATACAGCATGTCAAGCAAGTTTCTCCTAAGGTTTTCAAGAATTACAGGCATCAAGCATGGAAAATTCAACATTCACGTGGCAAAGTACAGCTCAGAGGGAAAAGTGAAATATTCCATCAGGACAAAGATTATTGCAGAGCCGCTAACAATGAGTGTGGACTACTTCCACTGGAACTACGGCAAGGGGCTTTCCTCCATTTTCGACGCATATGAGGAAAGATTGCAGAAGTGGAAAACAAAAAATTCCCACCAGCTTGCATGAGATCTAATAAGGAAGAAAGGAGATTTTCCAAACTCCTTCCTTTCAATCTATTTGCCAATTATTTTCATTCACCTTAAGCCTGATATACTGTCCGTTGCTGTATTCAGGCATGCCGAACCCCTCTTGGGTCAGTGTGTATGAAATGGCACGCATCACACCACCATGGGCCACAACAAGGATCTTTCCATGCTCAGTTGCAACAGCAGCATCCTCAAGAAAACTCCAGACCCTCCTGGTGAAACTCTCCCATGGTTCCACTTCAGGGCCATTCTCTATGCTCAATTCATCAGTCTCAAGTATGCGTGCCTGTTCATCCGGCATTCCAAGGAACCTGGCAACTTCAACAGACTTCCAGCCTTCAAATTTTCCTAGCCCTCTCTCCCTTATGCGGCTATCGGTTGTAACATTTCCCGATTGCACTATTTCAGAAACAATCTTTGCAGTAGTGAAAGAACGCTGGAGATCGCTTGAATAAATCTTTCCAATCCCTTCACCCGTGAGGGATATGCCCAGTTGCCTGGCCTGCATCAGGCCTTTTTCATTAAGTGGGATATCGGAAGAGCCCTGCCATTTTCTCAACCTGTTCCATTGCGTCTCTCCGTGCCGGGCAACCAGTATTTCCCTTGTGCTCATTTAAAGGTTCAATGCATGAGGCAATATTACCTTAATTTTATTCCTGCACAGTTCAGGATTTCCAGCAAGCGCCATCTGCATCACTGTACCAAGCGTTCACGTATTCGCCTGTGTTGATCTTGTTGCAAACGAAATGAGCGTCGCAGTAGTCACAGATTTCCTCGTTACCAATGACCCAGCCTGTTCCCGGATTCATGTCTGTCTTGAGTTCCACCATTTCTTCTGATAGACCCTGGGTCATGGTGTCGAATGCGCTCGACGTGCACTGGTTGCAACCTGTGCTGCAGGGGTATGGCTCACAAGTGAAGAATGGGCCGTTGTTTCCGTTTCCGCTATCATGATAATCACAGAATACTGAACACGAGGAATCTGTCCCCAACGTCGCGGTTATTCCTGGAGGCAGAAAGACATTGTATGCTCCCATTACCCCAAGATCCGGGACAATTCCTGACTTTATCCATGAAACTATGGAGCCGCCAATATCCTGGTTACTCACAGTCGATGGCGGATCCTGCTGGATTATGACGTGTGATTTCAGTGAACCCATGCCCACATTATATTGCTTGAGCCCGCCAGAATAGCCCTGGCTCTTTTCGATGTCTGCCACTGCCCGATCTATGAACTGGACCCATGGTTGGTTTGTCCAGTATGTTCCCCAGAAGATATTCACCCATTGGTATCCATCCTTCCACACTGGCCCTCCATTGTATACAGCTAGTTTTGCTACTGGCTGTGCCCCAGCCTGCTTGCCCAGAGCAATATCATTACGGTGGCCGCATGGATAGGCGTAATGCCAAATAGCGGAATGGTTCTCGCCGGATGCCCTTACCCCCACATGCCTGAACGATTCTACTTTCGAGCCGCAGACTGTGCATTCCTCAACTTTAGAACAATAACTGCATCTACCTTCTGGCATGCGTAAAATAACACATACACACTATTTCAAGTTTTTTTAATATGAAACTATGTTGCATAACTACCCGTATGTCCTGGTGTTCTCTCTCATCATGTTGTAGTAGAGCACCTTCAGGCCAACTTCCTGGATCATGTAATCTGTTCTTTTCGCCCTGATGATCTCGCCCATGACTCTCTTGAGGCCTGAGAAATATAACCCCACAGTCCACCTCTTTCCATATTCATGAATATTTTTCCTTGGCCCGCTTTCCAGACTTCGTTAGACTTTTATATGCAGAAAGAGTTTTAGAGTTAAGTGGAGCAAAAGACACCTGCTTATTGTCTTTGGCGTCATTGTCATAGTAGTTTCTGCGTCAATCGGATTTTTTGAACTTGGCCTTTCTCGTGGTGAAACTGAAGGATATAACGCTGGTTATTTCGCCGGATTAAACGCCATTCTGATCCAGAGCGGTACTCAAGTTCAATTGCAGCCAAACCAGACACTTACAATTGTCACCCTGCCATTTTCGGCTAGCAATACAGACGTGTACTATTCGTTCGTCATAGGTGGCCCATATTCGCTAAATGCCACAGTAGAGATGAACTTATCCTCGCCCGGGCATACACTTGTTGGCACAGGTTACATCCATTCAATGAATTCCGTCAGTAGTTTATCCTTGACCACAACGAATGTGAATGTTTTGACCATAATGTTCAGAGCCAACCAGAATAATAACGGACCTACAGTTCTGGAATTCAACAGCCCACTAAGAATGTCGTTCAGCTAATTCGCCATAGCAATAAATAATATTTATCAAAACTATATATCAATATGAAAATAAAATTAGAATGCAGCGATCGCCCATCCATCTTAGCAGTGATGCTTTAATGCGTTCTATAAATGATTAATTAGAGTTTTATGATGATTGCATTTGTTGGAAAGGGGGGAGTGGGCAAGACCTCTATTTCTTCCGCACTTGCCCTTCATCTCTCGCGCCACGGCAAAACTGCTATTGTTTCCAGTGATTTCATGTCTTCATTGCGACACGTATTCCATGATGATCATGAGGGCTTGAAAGTAATTGAAATGAAGGAAAAAGAAGTAGCAGTTGCCTGGAAAGCCAGGTATGGCAGCGAGGTGAATACTGTGCTCAGGCAATTCTTCAAAGTGGATCCATGGATACTTGACCATATTGCGGAAAGCCCTGGTGTGGCTGAGGAGTTCATGATATCAAGTGTTGTTGATTTGGACAATTCAGGGGAATACGATTATGTGGTCTGGGACACTGCGGCATCTTCTTCCACAATGCATCTACTCATGCTGGAGAAGGAATTTTATGAGCACCTTGACAGGGATGTCATGCTCTTTCTAAAATTGAGGGACAGGTTTCACGCGGAGAAGGTACTAGATTTGCTTGAAGAGTGGAAATCCTTATCTAGAGAGGTCTGGCGCAAACTAGAAGAAACGGCCTTTTTCCTTGTAACCACCCAGGATGAACTCAGCCTTCTGCAGGCAATCGAAATACGGGAAGATTTTGCTAGGATGGGCCTGAACTTAAGAGGTACAATCTGCAACAGATGCAAGGAGTCTGCAGAAGGGGAATTTGCTTTGAAAGTGCCAGAATATCACGGCACTGCAAGGGAAATAGTGGAACAGATATCAAGAAGCCCAATGGAATCTTTGTTGCAAAGACTGGAATTGCACCACGCGTGAATATTCTGAAGTATTGTTTTGCAGCACTTTTTGGAAATGCTTCAAATACATACTGGTTTTACTCTTATCGTATACATGATCCGCGGACTCAAATGGGAAGACATGGATGACATTATCAGGAACTATTATTCATATTATGACGAGATGGAAAGTGAAAACCAGGGCCTGGGACTTGTTTTCTACTGGATAAAGCCTGATTATCCAAGCGAAATCCAATGGTTCAGCACCGTTCTCAAAACATTATGAAATGTCATGCAATGTCTCGTTCGGAACGTATGCCATCTCAGTCCTTCCTGCTCCAGGAGCATCAGGCATGCTCCTGGTGTACAGGTATTCATCCATCATGGATGGCAAAGAGGATTCCCCACTCACGGGGAAC
>JAJZOK010000082.1 GCA_021811525.1 Thermoplasmata archaeon
AGATAAATGCATCACTGGTGTACAGGCGTGCCATTCATGCAATTATGCCAAAGGATCCTGATACCATAAGGCTCAGCAAACTAGCACAGGAGATCTCTGAATTGAGAGTGGACCTCTCAATAAAGGAGGCAG
This sequence comes from Thermoplasmata archaeon, assembly GCA_021811525.1. Next base: position 133 of record JAJZOK010000082.1, read on the forward strand.
AATACAACAGCCTCAAGACCAGGGTGGACGACAGGGAAAAGCTCCAGCTGGACATGAAGCTTGAACAGGATTGCCATGCCTGGTATTTCCGTTCACTGGTGCAGGCAGGCATTTTCAGGGTGATGAAAAGAGATCCCATTGATCCAATACCAATCGTGAAACAGTTCATGGCTGAGAAAAGGATCCATACCTATGAGGTAGAAGAAACAGAGGAAGGTTTCAGGCTAACTGATAAAGCTTCTAACAGCACATTCAGGATACTTAGAAGACACATTGGGAAGAACAACTTGTTGATTGCAAGTGAACCTGAAACCTGGCTTGTACCATCTGAAAATGATCTGCATGACAGATATTCCCTCAGGCTGGATTATAAGATGTTTGAGAAGGAATACGTCAACAATCCGCACATTGACGAACTCCCACTTGATTACTTCAGGCAGTTCTCACCAATGATAAGGGGAAACACACAGGAAAGAGAGGACAGCATCAAGCGTGAAACAAAACAGAAGATGATGCCATTCTACCAGAACCCGCCTGAGATTTCTGTTGATGAAGCCAAGACCAGGATAGAGAAACCATACAGGGGAGGGGATTGATAAGATGACAGGAGAATATGTATTTCTTTGTGACGAACACCTGGCAGAATGCAAAAAGGAAGGCAAATTCATCGTAGAGGATCACCCGGCATTGCAGCATTGTTCCCCTGAGGGGATCGGGTGTGACGTTGACGGATGTGAACAGAAACCAATCAGTTTCGTTATGATCGATTCCAGCTATTTTGAGGAGGACTGAAAATGGCACTTAGGAGACGCAACTGCCTTCGTGTTTTACTGGGAATAAAGCAGGTATGCGAGATAGAAGGCTGTGATTCTTTTGCAACAGGATACGTGCATGTCCCTGGCTTCCACAGGGTATTGTGCGAGGATCATGCACAGACTTTCAGCAACGCAGTCCTCAGGACATACAGCGAGGTGCTATCCTGAACGACAAATACGAGTCCACATCCGATGAAGCATACTTAGACCGTAATCTTGCTGTTCAGGTCCTATCAATTCTGGCCAGGCAACTTGGATATCAAACAGGGATCAAGAAACGGGAAGATGAATGGCCCATTCTCTATGTGGAACTTCCCACCGGACAGGTCTCTTGGCATATTCCCAAAGATGGGGTTGCTGCATATTTCCCTGATTATCCTGGTGAATGGGACGGCCTTGACTTGAAGGAAAAGCGTGATCGTATCAGAAGATTCCTGGAGGTCCCAGAATGATGTCCTTATTCTCATTTTCTGAGAACTGGATGGATCTTGCAAAGCGATATCCTGAAGAGTTCATCAAAGAAGTTGAAAGGCGTTATGTTCTTGACAGGGACTGGAAGACCTTCATCAAGATCACAAAGGAAGGCCACAGGGCTGATAAGTCATTCTCCGGAAAACGATGTCCTATAAAACCAGGTGAATGGATTGTCAGGCCCTATTCATATCACAGAATTGATGTCATATTGAAAGCAATCAGGCGCGGCAGACTGGTTGAGAAGGTGCTGTGATATGCCACAGCACACTTTGTTTGAAAGATCAGGCCTTACCATCGTTGTAAATGGGGAATTGACCAAGGAAGAAATTGAAATCCTGGAACATGAAGTGAAGACCACAATCCTGGACATTCTGAAATTCAGGAAATTTGGGGGCGGATCAAGATAGATTATACTCTGCATTATCTGGATCAGGACCACCTAAGGATCCTTGATTTCCTGACTGAGCACCCGAATTTCTCCTTCAAGGCCTCAAGGGTTGCTTCACTTTTGAATATGAGCAGTGCAAAAGTGTCAAAAATATTACTCGACCTATATGGGTACGGCCTTCTGGTAAGAAGATGCAGAAGGAATTCAACTTCCCGGATCTGCAGCTACCGGTTAAAGAAGACGGCATTGCAGCTGAAAGCCTAAAAACCGATTCACCCTTAACCCTACACATCACAGCTCCTTTATCATGGTTATGGCTGCGTCATGGTAACCGGTTTTTAGGTAAAGGTCCCTTGCAACAGAATTGTATGAAAACACATTCAGTGATATCTTTGCGGCGCCTCTTTCTTTCACGAATTCCTCAAACAGCTGCATGGCTGCCTTGCCGAACCCTTTTCCCCTGTGCTCTGCAATTATAAAAATATCCCATAGGTACGCTTCGCTCATGCCCCTCCTGTTTCTCAGCTCAAACCATATCTTTCCCACCCTGGTCCCGGATTCAACAAGATAGAAGAAGAAATGCCCGGGTGTGTGCAACCCCTCAGGTATGAATTTTCTGACCTCCGATTCAGCCTCTTCATAAGGGATATCCCTGCTCATCAGGCCTGCATTTGACATGTCTTTGATCCAGGAAGTTACGGAATACTTCCAGTAAGCAGGGAATTCTTCATCTGTTATAGGTTCCATAACCAGCATGGTGGTATTATGAATTCAGATGTTATAGAACATTTTGTCTAATTCTACCTAGACTATATTTAAACAACCTCGCATTTTGAGTTTGTCAAGCTTATCGGGGAGCGGAAGCCATATTCGAACCCGATAAGCTGGGGTTTCCGTTCCTCCGATTTGCGGAGGAAACTTATAATGGAAACCGCTAAATCAAAGGGAAAAAGGGGCATTTTTGCACTGGCTGTTGGCATTGTTGCAGTTATCATGGCCTTATTCTTATCATCACTGATAGGGCATAGCCTGGTATCCTTGAATGATCATTCTCCTGTACTGAAGGGAGTATTGAGGCGTATTTCTCAGAGGAGGGCAGATTTAACGGTTTTCACATAACGGTTGCAACCTGATTTAATAAAAATCTCTGATGAAATATTTTTGTTTGATTTTTTAAACAGATTCACTTTTCCAATCGGTAATTCCCAGGTTCCCTACTCACTATTATTGAAGAAAAATAAAGTCCAGCGCAAATATAGATTACCCTCAGGAAAAAATAAGGAGTACTAATACTCATCTTGTTGATGATTCTAACAAAATGATCTGGAGTCTATCTAATTTCCGAGATAAATCGAACTCAAAATCGGCATGTTGATTTAGTGCCAATGGCTAAAATAAGTTTAATAAGAATATGTATTATATTTTACTTCACGAATGGTAGGTCCACGACTGGGATATCTTTATTGATCGTTGGGTTGGTACTCATTATGGCATTTGCTGGAATGGCCATGCCAAACAACACAGCGAAGACTTCAAACGAAACAATAAATGTATTACCCACGGAGACACCAGCATCGCTGGCTAAAATAGATGGAATAGTTAACCTCACTTCAGTGAAGGGAGGAACTACAACCTATAGTAAGGTTGCAGCTCCGGAAATCATATTCACTGCACTGTCAGAACTCGTTGGTAATTCCAGTAGGACCTCGCTTGCTGGCGGAAAGGGCATATTATATTCATTCAACAATGGGTTTGTAATGAAGATCACCAACAATTCAGATTATCTAGCCGGAATACTTGGTCCAAGTGGAGACACCGGGATTCTCTGGTTCCACCAGTCCTCGAATAGTGCTGTTTATTCCATAACTGGTGAGAATGGTTATGTTTCTATGGTAACAAATGCAACTGGGAAGCCAATAGGGTATCTTCCACAGAAACCGACCGACATAATTGATGCCTTGAGCACGCTCACATCATTTAATGACGTTTATTCCACAGCTAACCTCATAAAACTGGCCATGGTTCATTCATCAATTGGAGATGAACCAACGCCTTGCAGTGATTGTGGTGGAGGCGGTGGTTCAACGATATATCAATACTCAAATGTTACAGATTTCAAAGCTTGGAAGGGGAGTACCACAGTTACTTACGACGTTATCACCCTTAAACTGTATTATGACTCATCGGGGATTGTCGGCGGAAGTATAACAGTAGGTGCTTCTTATGATATTAATTTCGAAACTCCATTCGTCTCGTGTATCCAAACAGTTACTGACAGCTTGGGATTTAACTGGCAATTGAGCCTCCCATCAAGCGGTTCATCTACCAACTCGCACGTGTACACCGATCAGAACACACAGATTACCTACAATATTGCGCTTAAATTTGGCCCGTATTACGAATCTTGTGATTTATTCCTGACTTGTGAATATTACAACATCTTCAATTTAGGAACTCATATAAATGTGCCACAGCTTACGTAAAGGTATAGGAATCGGTGATAACTAATATGAACAACCAGACAAAGAAAAGAAGTGGAATAATCGCATTCGTAGCATCTGGAATGATGACCATACTTGCCGTGGTTTCCTACTCGACAAACCTTCTCGGAATAAGTATGGCTGGGAACAATAAAGGGATAACAGTATCCGGGGGGCACTCACCTGAGTACACCTCAACCCTCTCTTTCCCTCATCTCCTTGGCCCTCTATTCATTGCTGCCGCAGTGATCTTACTTGGTGTTGGATTAGTGCTTATATTTCGCTTGAGCAGCAGATAGTATAACTCTGATTGACAATGCTTATGGTCATCATTGAATTCTTCAAACTAATATTCATAGACCTCACTTTTGAGGTCTTATCGGGAAATTGATTTTTATCGTTCATTATGGATTTCTCCTGTTCTTGATGACCTATGAAAATACCTATTCACCTTTTTTTGAGGGTCGTTAAGGGAATTTTTAGGTAAATCCCTCAATAATTTCTAATAACATAGCTTATGAAGGTTTTTACGCTAATGAGTGACTTTGCCGATGGTACTCCGATATATAGTATTGGACCAGAAAAAGAGGAATTGTCGTAATTGAATTGTATTTTGATGGTATGCCAAAGTAGGAGTTCACAAGCGAGACGTTTTAACCTCTTATGGGTTGAAAGCTATGATACAAAATGGAATCTGAATCGGTTAATCCTACTGCAATATTGATCGATGCTGACAACACCCCACACAGCGCCATAGGGCAGTTATTAGATCATTGCCATAAGTTCGGGAATACTGTGCATCCCAGCTTGAAGCCTCAAAGAAGAAGAATAGCATGAGAATTGAGATGGATGATCTTGCCAGGTGGGTAGATTTTACCGGTCAAACCGTCAGGATTCCAAGGTTCAAGAGAGAGGCAGAACAGGATCCGTGGTTTCCGAATGAACAGGAATACAAGGAAGTCCTAAGGGCTTGCAGTCTGAAGTTCAAGGAGAGTTTAAGGGATTATCTAAGAGAACCGGCCCATCAGAGGAGGTGGTTCAAAACTGCCCTCATAATTAGAGTTCTAGCGGAAGGAGGGATGAGGGTATCAGAACTCCTTAAGATGAACCTTGATGAAAGAAGGGAAAAGGGATATTTCATTCGTTCTTCAAAGGGTGAAAAAGACAGGTTTGTTGCATTATCGCCACCTACCTTGGAAATGATTGACAGGTATGTCAAAGAATTCAGGGAAAACACAGACACCAGAGCTCTTTGGACAGGGGAATATGGAAGATTGAAGCCAGCAGTGATAAGGAAACTTGTCAAGGAGGCAGGCATTGCTGCAGGAGTGCCGCAGCTACATCCACATGCCATGAGGCACTACTGTGCTACAAGGCTGCTTAAAATGGGCGTGGACATGAGAAAGGTCCAGATCCATCTTGGACATGGATCGATAAAAAGCACACAGAGGTACACACATATGTTGAGTTCGGACGTACAGGGTGAAATCTATGATTTGTATTCAGGGGTTCAGGAACATGATTTTTTCGAATATGAGGAGGCAATAGCAATATGAAAGGGAAAATTGAACTTTTAGAAGTGCAGGTGGGAAGGATTAGAACGGAGTGGGGCCGACCGGATTTAACCCCGGGTTCGTCTCTACAGAGCAGCTCATTCCTTGAATTTCAGCTTATTAGACTTGGCTTCAATTCATATATTGCCTCCTCCGTAGCAGAGTCCCAT
>JAJZOK010000052.1 GCA_021811525.1 Thermoplasmata archaeon
ATCTCTGTGAACCTTTGGGAGACTTCCAGAAAATTCATGCCTTAATATCTGGACATTCTATTAAACATTGATTTCTGTAACCTTTGGCTTTCCTCTCATCTCTGATCGCATATAGAAGCCAGCAGCAGCACAGGCCAAGCCTAATCCTCCAAGGAATATCCAAGAACTTTCGAAGCCCCTGTAATAAGCGATTAGGGTAAAAACCGCAGGAGAGAAAGCACCTATGATATTCTGGACAAAATTGACAAATGAAAGTGAAAAGGAAAGCATTCCCCTGTCAGGAGTCCTTTCCACCACAAGTGTATACAGCATGCTGAGGGAGTTTACTGTAAGGACTCCGAGAACAGCCATCAATGCCACCAGTAAGTAGTATTGATAGACAAATGCAACTAGCATGGTAAGGACTGCCAGCAGTATGGTGGATCCCAGGAAAAGCATGATTCGCCTCTTGACTACCCCGAAGATGTAGCCTCCAAGGCCCCCTCCGAGGAATCCGGCCATCAGGTAGATTGTCCCCAGGGAACTTGCATAGTTGGCAGCGAAATTCAGCTGCGATTCTGCATAGTAGACAAACAGCTGCCCTATTACTGTTTCAGTGAGTATCCCTGCAAGGGCTATTATTGGAAGAAGCCAGATAATTGGAGTTCGAAGCACATCACCTGCTCTCCTGAATATATTGACTCTGTTCTCCGGAACAGGCTTGTAGGCGCGAAGGACGTAGAGGTTTTCCGCTGCAAGGAACAGCATCACAGCTCCAGCAAAGAAGAGCGGGGGCCTCCATCCAAATATCTGGTCAAGAAAATTCCAGCCAATTATGCCCATGCCTCCCCCAAGGTTGAATGAACCGTTGAACAATCCAACGTAAAAGCTATACCTGTCCCTTGGCACAATATCGGCAATGAGGCCCAGTGCGGGGGAAAAGAAAAGTGCAGAACCGATGCCAGCGAAAAGCCTGAAAGTGAAAAGTTGGAAGAGATTCTGGGACAGCCCGGTTAAGACTACGGAAGCCCCTAGAATGCTTATTCCTAGAACTGAGGTGTACCTGTTCCCTATTCTTGAAGCAAGAAGTCCCCCAACCATCTGAAATGTTGACAACCCAATGTAAAAAGCCGTAGTTATTACGCCGAGCTGCACAAGCTGCAGCTTAAGGTCATGTGAGATGTAGGAGAGGCCCGGGGCAACATTGAACCAGTTCAGTGCATAAACAGCCCTGGAAGCATTTATAGAGCCAGCCTGAAACCGGTAACCCACGTTCAATCTGATGCCCATCTTGTATTATTAGTTGAGGATTATTTTGTCAGAAAAGCAAAATTTTCCATTACATCAGTCCGCAGCTTCTGTTGCAAAAGCATTGATTTGAACTGTTTCTTCTTGGAGATGCTTATGCCTTCAGTAAAATCAATTTCCTCATAGACCATGTCCTTCAGGATGAGCCCCTCTGGATCCATGAGTCTGGGGTACTTTTCACTCAGGGAAAATGGATCCGGCTGCTTTTCAGAAAATGACTGCTCCAGAGCATAAGCTGTTATGGACCGTATCTGGTTCCATAAGAAACTCCTTGCCTTATAGTCTATATATATCCTGTTCCCTCTGCTGCCAATGGATATGGATCTTATTGTTCTAACGGGATTGCGGCCATCCATCCTGCAGAAGTTGCGGTAGTCATGCTGGCCACGGAATGGCTTTAAAGCCTGCCTCAAAAAAGGGCCCGCCTCATCTTTTTGTATAAGGTACCTGTAAGTTTTGTAATCACAATGCCTTGGGTTGAAACTCTCATTTACCATAGCATAGCTGTGGAATGCCATATCCGGAATCTTGCCATTGAGTAACCCCAGAACCATTGAAGGTTTCCTGTCTGTATCAACTACGAAAGCATTGGAAACTGCTGAAACGCCGCGGTCAGTCCGTGCAGCGCATTGAATATTGTCGGAAATTTTCTCCCTGTTGAGCACGCTGAGAATGCAATCCTCAATGCTGTTGACGCCGTTTCCCCTCTGGAAACCTGTAAACTGCCATCCAAAATATCCAAACTTGATTAGGAGCCGCAAGCAATTGGTTAATACCAAGGATATTTAAGATTGGTCTGTTTTCCAAGATGTGATTCGCGTTGCAGGCCTTGGAGCCTCCGGTTCTTACCTGTTCAGGAGGCTCAAGGATGGTGGTTTTGATGCCATAGGATATGACCCCAAGAAGCCTGGTTTCTACATACCCTGCGGTTATGCGGTGAATTTTGAAAAACTCAAGGAACTTTTAAGGAATGTAAACATAGATGCCAGAGATTACATTGAAGCGACTGCTGATACTGTTACGTTCGCAAGCGATTCTGGAATCCATATTGATTTGCCTTCAAGGGGATTTTGCACAATAGACAAGAATCGCCTTGAAATAGATATATTGGGCGACTGCGAATTTGAAAGAAGAATGGCTCCTGCCAAAACAGATGAGCATATACTCGTCGATGCAACCGGTATCTCCAGGCATTACCTTGGAATTGCACGCGGTGATTTGCAGATGAGAACTAAGGAGTACCTAACCGAGACTGCACCGGAGAAAGGGTTCCACTTCAGATATTTTCCTTCAGGGAGAGGCTACTACTGGGTTTTTCCTTTAAAGAATGGTTATCATATCGGCGCCGGAGGAGATACCATTGATATAGTGTCAGACGCCCTCAATGGCATAAATGACGCAAAGAGGGTTATGTCACGAAATATCAGGCTCGCCCCTCTCTTCGACCAGGCATACTCAGGAAATATAATTGGAATTGGGGAAGCTATTGGCACAGTAAGCCCAATCACTGGTGAAGGTATCATTCCATCCATGGAATCTGCGGATATTCTGTACAATTGCATTTCAAGGTACGATGATTTGGAGACCCTAAAAGAACGATACGTAGCTGAAATAAAGAAAAAATTCAGGAGATACGAGAAGCTCTTCTCCCTTCTTATGAATGCGAGACAAGGCAGGTTGAAAAAGTTTGGAAACCTTTCTGCTATTTCCAGCGCCAAGGAAGATTTCCAGAACTTCGGCATACAACTTGAGATTCTAAAGGTGCTAAAACAACTTGCAAAGAATTAAGCTCAGGGCCAGTTAGATTGAGACGGCTCAAATCCAACCTTTATCCCTAATTTGTGTTCAAGAGGACTATTCCACTGCAAAAATGAATGGGCCAAGGATGTGCAAAGTCAATTGAGTTTTATTAAGGGTCGGCCAGGCCATGCATTCTTCTTTCCTGGATAGATCTTTGCCTGAGAAACATTAATCTTGCAACCGAATAGATTTTCCAAGTACTCCTTATTTCTTGCGAGAATATCAAATTCATCAACAACTTCCAGGTTTACGTTCTTCCTTATTTTCATGAATTCCGGTATGAGCGGTTTAAGATTGTTCGGTAAATCTTTCAGCCTGTTATCCATCATCTGAACAGCCGCTTCCCTCACCTCTTTGCCGCAGACCTCGATATCTATTGTTTTAGGGGAAATACCTGTTGCTTTCATGATCTCCCTGAGATCGGATACCGTCTGCTGAAGGTAGTTCTCTGTTATTATGACTGATCCATCAGACTTGCCTGTCTGAGTTATTGAAAACTCCTCAGTGCTGATAAAACCAGAATGCCCTGTTAAAAACCAGATTTCCTCGCAGGTGTGCGGTATGACTGGAGTCATTACCTTGAGCCACTGGTCCCTGATTTTTCCCACACAGGATTGCACGTTTCCGCCCCTATTTTCAACGTATTTCAAGTCGTTGAGCACTTCATAGAATACGGAGATGTAAGCTCCCCTGATATCAAACGCATCCATCCTGGTAAAATAATCCTTCAGGTGGAGGTTAAACTTTGAAGCAAACCAATCCTCAACCTGTTTGTTTCCTGGCTGAACTTTTGCAGTTCCATTATTGAAGTATTCTACGAACGATTCGTATTTTCTCCTTACAGCAGCGATTTCTGTTTCGTTCCAGTCCAGAACAGATGAAATATCGGCGCTCACAGCCACAAATAACCTGTAGAGATCTGCAGTGTACTTCGTGGAGATTTTCAGCAGGGAAATTGCATTGCCCTTGCTCTTAGATATCTTTGCCCCATTGGCCAGCAACAACCCGGAAATGATTATCCCCTTCGGGTTGTCCCTCTTTGGAAGCAATGCAGCGTGATTCATTATGTAAAAGGCTAGATGGTTACTTATGTGAGGTGCTGCGGTGAGCCTAATGTCTACACCGTACCAGTAATCCTTGGCAAGCCTGGCTTTCTTTGCAAGCTTTACAACCTTGCTGTCAAAGTGCTTTATGGATTCCTCAGTGCCATCATTGTAAACGTACTCAATGATCTCATCTGGAATCTTCCCCAATAAATGGAAAATATCCGAAATACTCGGCTGATTAGTGTAAATTATAGGATATAAAGTAGAATCAGATAGAGACTCTATTACCCATTCGTCATCAAATGGAAGTTTTGTGCCTATTCCTCTTCTTCTGGCGCAGGGCCTTTCCCTAAGCCAGTCGACGGCATCATTCATGGCATTCCTGTAAAATTCAGGATAGAAGAGCATGGAATTGACCACTTCGTGGGAAGCTTTTTTCCACCAGTCAACTGAATAATCAATGAACCACTGGTTAGAGAGAACAGCCACTATTACCTTTGACCCGCTTCTAGTCTGTGCCTTCCTTGATGTCTCGTAAAATATGAAACCTTCACCTCTCTGGAATAGTTCATTCTTGATCCCTTCCCTAGCCTTCTCCGATCCTAGGCCGGAAAAACTTCCGTTGTTTTCCATCATCTTTCCATCATAGAATTCAAGCTTGTAGAGCCTCTGGGTTGCTTCCTTTATCTTGTCGCTGTCCCTGAGTGAATGGATGCCCATTTCCTTAACAAGGGATTCCACAGTGCTCTTGTCTGTTCCGGAAAGGCTGAGGACTTTTATCGGTTCAAGATCAAGACCGGCATCCTTGATCGCCATGTAGTCCCAAACTGCGTGTCCGGGCACTGAATATACAACTCCGGTGCCGTTGTCAGGATCAACAAAACTTGAAGGGTATGCCCTGATTTTCCTGTGTTCCAGTGGAGTCTCGAATGTAGAGGAAAGAATCTCCGACTCCTTGACCGGTCCCACTATTTCCAGGTTCTGGTGCTGGTATTGCATTTTTTCTAGTGCGTCTTCTGAAACCACATAGGTCTCACCATTCATTCGAAACTTAACATAACTGCAATCTGGAGATATCCAGAGATTTGTGATACCGTAAACAGTTTCCGGCCGAAGTGAAGCAGCGATTAATGAAAAATCCTTCCCTTTGAATATTACTCCTGTAAATTCCTCAATAGTTACCTTATCGATATCTCCATCCGAAATGTCATCCTCTCCAACAGCATTCCTGTCATTGATGCTGTAAAGCACCGGATATTCTCCATTCTTGATAAGACCTAGGGAGTTGAGTTTCCTGAACTGCCACTTGACAAACTCCTGGTAAAAGAGGTCTCCTGATGTGAATCTGCTGCGCCAGTCGATTGAATAACCTAAGTTGGTGAAGTCCTTCACTATCCTTTCGGAGAAATAGGTTGCGATATTCTGGGGTTCCTTGAATTCCTCTATTCTTCTCTCTATGTCTTCTTCTTTCTCATATTCCCTGAGAGTGTCACGGTACAGTTGCAGCGTCTGCTTATCTCCTCTCCTTATTCTCTCAGAGAATGCAAGGATGGGCGTGCCACTCTGGTGGAACGCCATGGGAAATAATACGTTATATCCTGAGAGTCGTTTGTATCTGGCAATGATGTCCGCGGTTGTGTAAGTTCTGCCATGACCAACATGTAGTGAACTGTTGGTATATGGCCAGGGCACAGTGATGAAAAACTTCTTCCTGCCCGGATCAGGTTCTGGTTCAAAGATTCCTGCTTCCAGCCACTTCTGCTGCCACTTTCTCTCCACGGAGGGATCCATGTTATTACTCCACTATGAGCACAGCCGCGGAAATGACAGTCGTCCATTCACC
>JAJZOK010000002.1 GCA_021811525.1 Thermoplasmata archaeon
ATGTTCGCAGAGGCGGAACTCCATGATCTGTTATGATTAATCCATAAGTATGATCTGGTGATTATTATTTGCCGGACAGCGTAGACTTGGAATACCTGAAATATCCAAGGATAATTCAGTTATCCACGTAGACAAGGATCTGTCCGGCGCTTTCATATTTATCATTCAAACGGTTTCACATCGACGCCTGCCAGTTGAAGAACTTTTCTCCTGGATTTCAGGCCACTGATTATAGTCACGTTTGTTTGGGTGACCCCATATAGTCTGGCCACCTGGCTGATTATATCCCGGTTGGCCATTCCTTTTTCCGGCTTCTCAGAAGTATGTATTACAAGGGTATCCCCATCCATATGGGGTTTCCCGGAACCAAATATGACTTTGACTTTTATGAGCAACAGATCAAAAATAAGAGGAGTGCTATTTAAAATGATTCCTGAAAATTAATTCCTCACAAGGCTGGCTTTCAGGCTTATCTTCACATTTCCCTTAAGGGCATTTGAAATGGGGCATCCCTTTTCGGCTGCTTCCGCATGCTGCTTGAATGATTCCTCAGTTGCTCCTGGGACGTTACCTGCAACTTCGAGGTGCATTTCGGTGACCCTGAAAGCGTCTCCCACTTTGTCAAGAATACAGGTTGCTGTGACGTCCAGTTCCTTTGGCGGGGTTCTCGCCCTTGCCAGGCCTGCTGAAAGAGCCATTGAAAAGCATGATGCGTGGGCTGCAGCAAGAAGCTCTTCCGGGCTTGTTTTCCCTCCTGGCGCTTCTGTTCTGGATGCCCAAGTGACGGGTGAATCGGCTATTGCCCCGGAGCTGAAATGTATGTTTCCTGCTCCCCTAATTAGATCTCCAGTCCATTTCACTGTTGCTCTTCTTTCAACTGCCATAAAGAATATCTCCCGGGCTCCTAAAGAACCCAGATTTACCATGTGCCCCGGTTATTTAATTGATTAGGCGTTTCAGCCCTTCAATGAGTTGGATCAGGATTTTACCTGGTTTATCTCCGTTGGTATGGGATTCTGAATTGCATACACAGCGGGGCATTTCTTCCAGGCTTCCTTGATCTGCCTGTCAAGATTGCTGGTTGAGATGACTTCCAGTTTCATTCCCTTTATGATTGGAGCATCAGATTCAATAACTGCCGGGCCAAGGTCATACAGGAGCTTTCCGCGTACCTTAAGATCCTTCAACTCAAGTCCTTCCTCGGCGCACTGTGCGGCAAGTGATGAACTGAAGCAGGCCATTACTCCAAAGAGCAGGTATGTCAGTGGGGTAGGGTGAACTCCCGGGCCACCCAGGACACTGGGCTCATCGCATCCCAGTTCAAATTTTGTATATTGGGAACCCACTTTCGCAGAGAATTGGGGGCTTCCAGAAAGGTTGAAAACGCCATCAATGATTTTCTCAGAGGGAATGGAATTGTTGTTTTCCTTCGCCTTATGGATGGTGCTTTCATGAAGTTCCATGTTTATGTTGTTGACTACTTTCGCCATTATTGCGAATGGGCAACGCGGGTAATGTCAGTTTCGCTTTATTCAAAAAATGAAAGTTGAGATCAGAAGGATGAGAGAATCTCCTCAGTTTTCCTGACCCTTCCCATTCTTTTCAGGACATACTCAACCGAGACCCTGTGGGATTCTTCAGCCATGTCTGTCATGGCATCCTCTGCGAAGATCTGGCTGAAACCCAGTTCATAGGCTAATCTTCCTGTGCTCTCCACACCGTATGTTGTGGCAATTCCTCCAAGGACGATTGTGTCAATTTTCCTTCTCCTTAGCTGCTGCTCAAGATCTGTGCCATAAAATGCCCCCCACTGTCTCTTGGTCACAACAAGATCATCCTGTGTTACGCCCAACTCGTCAGCAAATTCGGCCCAGTTCGCCGGGGGATTGCCCCCTGACATTGTAGAATCCGATTCCACCCTGAGGGGCACAGCATTCTTGAAGTCAACATGCACAAAGAAAATGGGCATTTTGTTTTCCCTGAATTTCCTCACAAGCTTTACCGCATTGGAAAGTACATCCACTGCTTTGTAAGGCCTTGTGTCCCTTCCAATGATTCCTTTCTGCAAATCGATCAGGACAAGCGCTGTGCTGTTCTTGTTTATGGATAAGCTATTTCCAGCCATCCCTGAGGATTTTCAATCCACTTATAAGTTTAACTGGGAAATACAAGCCTGCGCAACGTTTCTTACACATACGCACACAAAAATAAATTAATACAGGGGAAAAATAACTGACCCTTGAAGTAGGCACAGCATGTCAGATATGGAGGAAGGACCTGTAACCGGCGCAGAACAGAAAGCTCCTGCAATAAGGGGACATGCATGGTTTGCGAGCTATCTCTTCTCCAACGTGTCCAGTGGCCTGACTTCCCCGCTATTGCCTTTATTCGTGGTGATTTACCTTCACGCCAGCGTTATAGACGTGGGGACAATTTCATCCATAGCATCAGCTGCTTCAGTTCCTGCCCTAATATTCTGGGGGAACCTCTCCGACAGCATTGGAAAGAGAAAGATATTCCTCCTCATCGGTTTCTTCGGCTCTTTCCTTTCCCTGCTCCTTATCCTCATTGTGAACACGCTTGGGATGTACGCCCTGACCCTTATCATATTCCAGGTTCTGGCCATGGCAAGTACTCCCGTGGCCACACTGCTCATACTGGAGAGTACCGTTGAGAAGAGGTGGCCCAATGTTATGTCCAACTTCAACACTGTCTCATACATTGGGCTGGTTGCAGGCCTTGGCATTGGAACACTCATGCTGAATCTATATGGCAACGAAAATTCCCACTTCCTTCCGGAACTCTACGTCATATCTGCATTCATATACCTGCTTGCCGGGGTCAGTGCCTGGGTTCTCCTTCCGGAGCCGAAGAAAAGGATCCCCAGGTACAGCCCGAAACTCTCAAAGACCTTTTCCATAAGAACTGTGGAAAGGGTCCGGTATTTCCCTTCCAATGTCATCCATACCGTGAGCGTGAAAAAAGTAGGGAAGAAGCTTGCCAAGAGGACAAAAACCTACATTTTCTATACGTGCTTCCTTATGTTTGGTTTCCAGCTTTTCTTCATCCCTTTTCCCGTATTCATGCTCAATGTGCTCCATGCCAACGAAACAGAGGTTTTCGTAATGTACCTTCTGAACAACGTTGCATCTGCAGTGGCCTTCAGGATTAGCGGGCGCACAATTAACAGGCTTGGCGTAAGCAAGTCCCTGTCAGTTGCCCTGTTCTCAAGAGTTGGGATTCTTGGCTTCAGCACATTCCTTGCTGTCCTTCTCATAGGTTTCCAGTTCTCAATACCCCTGGCAATCCTAAGCTACACACTTATGGGATTCTTCTGGAGCTTCATAAGCATAAGCTGGGTCACATCCATCTCTAAACTGGCAATCCCGGAAAACAGGGGAAAGGCAATTGGTTACTACAACTCTTTCCTTGGCATTGGGCAGATAGGCAGCGGAGTGGTTTCCGGCTATGTGGCATACTCATTCGGATACGGCATTGAATTCCTGCTCGCATCGCTTGCAGTCCTCATCGGCGGAATAATGCTTGTAAGGTTCCAGCTGAAAATGAATGAGATGATAGTGGCTGATGACGTGAAGAGAACAAAGCTTCCCTCTTACTAGAGGTTCTTGATCCTGTTCCTGTCTATTGCGATGCCTGGTGGCGTTACAATGAGGAAACTCTTGCCAACCAGGGCCACATCGCCGTTGGAGTCACGGACCATCCGCCTTACTTCCTCTGTTATCCTCTTCATTGTGTAATCCTCTGCGGAAACTGCAGAGCAATCAATAAGCAGGATGTCCCCCTCAAAAATGTACTGGCCTATTTTCCTGACGTCCTCAAGTTTCCTTATCTCAGCGACCCTGGCAACATACCTAATGTCTGCCTTTTCTTCCTGGAACTTGTACTCATTAAGGTCTATGAACTTCCTTACACCTTCGCTGTCTGTCTGCTCTTCCTTGGAAGATTTCCTCTTGAGGATCGCCATGCCAGCATTGTAATCTGCATAGATGAACTAAAACCTTTCCCAATGTCTGTTTCAGAAATATCTGGCATGGCTGCGGATGTGTTCAGGAATTGTTGACGCGCTTGATGAACACGTAAAATAGGTTTGTGAACCCATCTCTCCATGTATTGAGCTTGGGTTTTGTTATCCTGACGCCATATTTGATTGGAATTTCTATGAACTTTCCCAGCTTGACTGCCTCAATCTTTATGTCCTGGGAAAAAGACATTCCGTCACTGAGGTTCCTCATCTGCCTGTATAAACCTGCCTTGAAAACCCACATGCCGCTTTGGGAATCCTTGAGGCTCACCTTGAAAAGCATTCCTATGGATTTGGTCAGTATGCTGTTCCCCACAAAATGCAGAGTGGTATAGTTCTTGGCTGTTCTGAGGGTTATTCTGTCGCATGAGATGAAATCCACCTCATCCATCTGGAGGATCTGTATGAGCGGCCCCACCACATCAGTCGGGTAAGTGCCGTCCCCATCCAGGCATACGGCAATATCGCCTGTTATGTTGTCAAGGCCTGTCTTGTATGCAACTCCATAGCCACGCTTGGGCTCGCTTATGACCTTCGCGCCCTTTTCCTCAGCTATTTCCCTGGTCCTGTCCCTGGAATTTGTGTCGACCACTATTACTTCAACTTCATGCCCGAGGCTCTTCAGCCCGTCAATGACCTCTCCGATGGTCTTCTCTTCGTTTATTGTGGGAATCACTGCGCTAACTTTCATTTTGGAAATCCTTTTGTCCCTCAGGTTGCCCTTAAAGCAATTACGTTAAACCATTAGGTGTATAACAATCTTTTTCGTAATCCGTATCTGATAAATATGAAAGGGAGTGGGACGCAAATTCAATTTTCCGCTCTTCCCTGCCCGCACACCTTCATTGATCAGACGGTTGTGACCTTTGATTCCCCGGTTTTCTTGGAGATCTCGAAAACATTGTCCGCAACGGATCCAAGTTCCTTGTGGTGGGTTACAAGGATCATCTGGGGGACAGGTGTTTCCTCTCCCCTGAACGTGTATTGTATTATATCCATGAGATTGCTCCTCCTGTCCTCATCAAGGTAAGTGGTGGGTTCATCCATTACTATTGTCTTGATGCTTTCCATCACATATGTTGCCAGTGCCAGCCTGAGCGCAATGGCAAGTGCCACCTTTTCCCCGCCGCTGAGCATGTCAATGCTCTGGACATTCCCGTTCTGGGACACCTCGATGCTCATCTCCTCGTTGATGCTCACATCGTCAAAATCCAGGTTAAAGGAAGTGGAGTATTCCCTAACCTTGTTTGTTATGTATACCGCTGAATCTTTCCGTATGGCCTTCTGGATCCCCTCCCTGTCAAAGCATGCCCTGAGTTTGCTGATTACATCAATGCTGCTTTTAAGTGTGTCAAGCGAGGTCTTTTTCTGCTCAAGGCCCACAAGCTTTGCCTTGAGTTCCTCAGCCTGCGACTTCTCAGTTTCAATGAAAGCCTTGATGGATGACTCCTCCTGTATTCTGCTCAGGAGCTCCCCATTTACCCTTTCATATTCCCTGGACGCTGCAGCCATCTCATCATCCAGGGCTGGCTTGCCGGATAGCTGGGAACTGAGCTGTTCAATGTCCTTCCTGAGGGAATCCACCTGTGCCTTCTCCCCTTCCTGCGTGGAATTGAGGGCAAAAAGATCGTTATAAAGCTGGAGCCTCGTCTTCTCCTTTTCCCTCATTGCTTTTATTTTCTGCCTTATGTTTGGATCCGGGACAATGTTGAGTTCCTTCTCCATTTCACTGAGCCGCAACTCGGATCTCTCCATGTCCTCATGGGTCTCCTGCTGCTTTTTCTTAAGCTGTTCAACATCTGTGGTTGCAATTGTCTGGGAATACTGCTCGTACCTGTTGTATGTGAAGTTGAGGTTCCTTAGCTTCTTCTCGGTGTCGACCACATCTGCCAT
>JAJZOK010000067.1 GCA_021811525.1 Thermoplasmata archaeon
CTTATACTAGGAAGGAGTTCATGGGAGGAGTACCCTACCCAAAGATTACGACTTTCATACAGGGGAATCAGAAGAGAGATTTCGAGATCGAACTCAGACTTGTTGCCAAGGAAGCTTGCCAGGTCAGACATATCGCTCTTGAAGCCGCTAGGATTTCTGTGAACAGGAAGATGCTGGAAGGCTCAACTGCAGACAACTATTTCCTCCAGATCAGGCCATACCCCCATCATGTACTTAGAGAACACAAGATGGCAACTGGGGCAGGAGCAGACAGGATTTCATCAGGTATGAGGGCTGCATTTGGAAGGCCTGTTGGCACAGCAGCCAGAATTTCTTCAGGTGACATCATAATGGTTGGCAGGACAACTCCTGACAGAGCTGTGAAGCTCAGAGATGCACTGCATAAAGCATCAATCAAATTACCGACCCCTTGCAGAATTGAAATTTTCAAAGGTAAAGAAATAGCTGGAAAGCTTGGCCTTTAACCTAATCTTACTATTTTCACTAAAAAATATTTTTTTGTCCTATACTTGCGCTAGCCATTTATTATAACACTTTACACCATAATGCGGCATCAATGAAGGGCGCTACCGGAAAGAAGTCAATATTTGACAGTGTTGCTGATCTTTATGATATTGCTAGACCGGAGTACCCTGCATCTCTTATTGACAACCTCATAGAAAATTCTGGCATTAAATCCAATTCCAGGATCCTTGAAATTGGTGCAGGCACAGGTTTACTGACCAGGGCATTTGCATTCAGGGGCTTCAGGATCACCGGCATAGAACTGGGCAGTAAACTTGCACAGAAAGCTAGGCTCAATGTTTCCAAATTCAATAATGCGACGATTCTTGAGGGAGACTTTGACACACAAGAATTAGATCCAGGCTCATATGACCTTGTTGTTGCTGCTACTTCATACCACTGGCTCGACTCGTTGAAAAGGTGCCAAAAGATCAGGAATATCTTAAGTGAAGGCGGAACAGCAGCAATCATTGAAACAAGGCATATAGACAATGGAAGGGAAACTTTTCCTGTTTCATCCCAGAAATGCTACCTCATATGGGATAAGAACACTACTGCAGAATTCAGGCTCCCTGGCAGCGATGAAGTGGTGAATGAGGGTTTCAGGTATTCTTCCGAGTTCAGGGATGGGTTTGAAATGACATTTAACAAAAACTACGAAACTGATGTTGAATACACTGCTTCAGAATATAGGCAACTCCTCTCTACCTATTCGGATATAATATTGATGCATGGCCAATCTCGAGAAGGTTTACTGGAATGCCTATCGGACATGATAGACAATGATTATGGCGGAAAAATCACGAAAAGTTATCTCTGGCAGCTATTCATCATGAAGAAGATTTAGAAAAAAACTGACAATCACGCTTTGCTTTCTTTACTGCCTATGAAGTCCTGAATGAATTTAGCAGCCAACATTGACGTGTTTCCATTGTCGTATACAGGGGTCATTTCCACAATGTCGAACCCGACAATCCTCTTTGCAAAATGGTTAATCAGCGACCTGACTTCTGCAGAAGATATGCCATAAGGTTCCGGAGTGCCAACCCCAGGGGCTTCCGATGGATCGATGCCATCCATGTCGATTGAGAAGTAGATTTTTTCCTTGGCCTTTTTTTCAATTTCCTCAATCACCTTCTGAATCCCCTTTTCTCTGACTTCATTAGCGCTGAAGTACCTTATCTTAGAGAAGTCTGGGTCCTCGTATTCCTCTCTGGACACAGATCTTGTCCCCACAGAGAAAATTCTTTCTTCGCCAAGGATCTCCAATGCCCGCCTGGTGATGCAGGCATGGTTGTACTTGCTTCCCATGTATTCATATCTGAAGTCACTGTGGGCATCAATTATAATCATAGAACAGCCCGAAAAATTCCTGATGAGGCCAGTTGTAAGGGAGTGCTCTCCGCCAAGCATTATTGGAATTTTTCCATCATCTGCAATGTGCCTGACAGATCTTTCTATATCATTGACGACTTCTTCGGCGTCCTCTTCAACATAAAGGTCCCCCATATCACAAATTGGCAGGTCGGGATAATTCACTTTGTACTGGAAATCGAATGACTCCAGATTATCATAGGCAAGCCTTATGGAATCAGGGGCTAAACGAGAGCCTCTCCTGAAACTTGAAGTATGGTCGAACGGAACCCCGAAAATAACATACTTGGCATCCTCATAGGATACCTGTGCATCTGCTATTTTCCTGTGGGAAAACATTGCACCTAATTCTGAAGCATGATCTTTCTGACGCCCATTGTCTCCCAATAGGATACCTCCGTTCCGGGCTGTATCCGGTCAACCTCTTCCGGGGTGACCTGCACTACAAAAGTTTCAAAGGTTTCAGAATCCATAAGCTGAATTTCGTTGTTAGCCTTTGAAAGTACCTGTGCGTTTTTCTTTTCTATAATTGGTACCTTTACCTTGTGCTTTACAGGGAATACAACACTCCTCTTCTGGCCGTCGAAAACCCCAATTGCAACGATTCTAGCTTTGGCTTCACCATGTTTTCCTGGCTTGGACATTGTGATTTCTGCGATTTTGCAGGGTGCATCATCAATAAGCATGTATCTTCCAACTTTTAATTCCCTAACTTCGGCTTCCTGCCAACTCATATGCTTCGTTTCCTAATTGTATCAGTATTTATATATCTTCTATTAACAAAAGTAATGGTGGATTAAGAAAAGAGTCTGATTGATCACATTGGAAAAAATATCCTGGTCGTGTTTTATCTTGAGTAACTCCGAGGAAGGAGAGATTTCTTTCCCATAAAATAATGCCACATAGAAAGTAATAAGCAAGTCGATTCACTTAGATTGAAAATTCTCGAAAAATGGCAGGTGCTCAAGCTTCACATGGATGGCATTCTTACATGGGGGATGAACCATATGATTTGTGCACATCCCGTTAATCCGAATTGACCTCTATCGCTTGTCCTAAGTCTCTAGATGAAGGCTTCATCATGAAGCTTTTCAGGTTCATAACCAACCAATTTTCGGTCTCTTTTCAGGATTTTTCCGTTGATAATAACATCTGAAACGCAGGAAGAATCTGCGGAATATATGATGTTTGATACTGCAGTTTCTGCATTGGTAAGCATCATTCTCGGAGTCCTCAAATCCAGAATGGCGAAATCAGCTTTCTTACCAGCCTCAATGGAACCGATGTCGTTCCTGTTTAATGCCCTGGAAGCATTGACTGTTGCCATGTCAAGGATTTCCTGTGCCGTTGTGAGGGCAGGATCCCATCGCTCATTCTTCACCCATATGGACCCAAACTTCATGGTCTGGAAAAGTTCCTGGTTGTTATTGCTTCCAGAACTGTCAGAACCCACTGTGACCGTCACCCCATTGTCCCGGTATTCTGTGACCGGTGCTATCCCGCCTACTCCGAGCTTCGCATTGCTCACTGGGTTCCAGGAGACACTGCAATGATTCTTGCCCAATAGCCTTACTTCCCTCATGGTGTTCCATACCCCATGAGCAGCAAGGAATCTGCGATTCAGGAATCCTATCCTGTCAAGGTGCTCAGTGGGCCTTTCCCCATTATGCTGGGCCATGAAGTTGTACACTTCCTCCCTTGTTTCGCACAGGTGGCCGTGGACAATTGTATCCTTCCTTTCGGCAATTTCCCTGGCCTTGAGGTAGACCTCATCCGAAGCAACGTATACGCCTTGAACGCCTACCGAAGGAGTAACCAAATCGTCATTCTGGAACTGCCCTATGAAACGTTCTGCGTTTGCGCTTGGATCTCCTTTCTGGGTTGTTTTGTCCTGATCCAGGGTAACCCACGAAAGAAATGCCCTCATTCCTGCGTCTTTTGCTGCCTTTGCAATCAGGTCTTCTGAATAATAAAGGTCCACGAAGGAGGTCACACCGGAATCTATCATTTCATAAATCCCCAGAAGGGCCGAATTGTAAATCCCGCTGTTCGTCCTTTCTGAATCAAGCTTGAATGTGAGTTCCAGGAATTTGCTCAGAGGCATGTCGTCAAGTTTCCCCCTGAGGTGGGACATTGCCACATGGCAGTGTGTGTTTATGAGACCGGGCATCACAAGCTTGTATGTACCGTCGATGACTTCATTTGAATCATGGGTCTCCTTCCCTATGTATGATATGGTGCTTCCTTCAACGTAAATATTGCCCCTCAGTACCTCTCTTCCCTGATTCTGGGTTACTATGAGCGCATTCCTGATTTCAAGGGTCTTCACCATAAGGTATTGAGAGGCAAATTAATAAAATTACCAGTTGTTTTTAAGCTTAGGAGTCCCTTTTTTCCTGGCTTTTCTTTCTGGAGAAGACCTTGCGGCATAAACCAGTGTTACAACAAGCGCTAGGGCAGCAACGAAAAGGTCAAAGCCCGAACCTGCGGTTATCTGGACAAGGTAGAAAACAATCACTCCCAACACGCCACCTAGAACCAGGGCCGATGCAATACCGGAAAGTACTTCACCCTTGAGCTTGTTTTCCTTGACTATCACGAAGTATGCCATTATGGCCACCAGGGAAATAATCAGTGCAGCCAGCATCACTGGATCTATTGGGAAACTGTATTCAGAAAGGGGAGGGGGGAATTTCTGCCCAAAGATGTTTGTGGATCCCGTGACCACAAGTGCAATGAAAGAGATAATCTGCTGTGAATAAGCTTCATAATAGGCCTGAAGGTAAGTGTAAGAGTACTGCTGCATCAAGTAAAGAACGAATACCTGATCAAGTAATGGAAGAAGGGAAAATGTCTGGTAACCGATGGATTTAGCTAAACTTTTTGAAAAGATTCCCTCAAAAACAGATGCTATGCTCAGGGCCATTGTCAGGGTAATGGCGGTCTGAATATTCAGAGGGATTATGAACAGCCTGAAGAACCAGTCTGATGCAATGAGGTTTCCCGCAAGCATGATATTGAGCAGGATTATGAGCAATACTAGAATGACTACCGTTGGGTAAAGATTTCTTGAAAATGGTTCTGGAAGGACTTTCTTGATTATGGGGAGAATGCTCAGGAATATGAACGGGATAACATACACGTTTCCAACAATATTTGGTATTACGTATATTGAGAGCACTATGGATGGAAGCATTATTGCAACGTTGATGGGAATCATTTTCATGTCGTCTTCCATTTTCCATCAGCTCCCCAGGTTCTGCATTCTTGCATACCTGTATTCTGCAAGGATCCTGGCCAGCAGGTCCTTTTCCCTTGAGATCACAGCCTTGACCCCTATTCCGTTGAAGAATCCCGTGACGGTCTTTAGATACCTGCGCTCCTTTATCCCGGTGCTCATCATCAGTTTCCTGTAAACAGGGTCCTCGCGCTTCTCCATGAAGTCATATGAGTCCAGGAGAAACATGTAGGTTGGCTTGCCGGTGTGAATATTTCTTGCATTGAGCTTTACAAAACTTTCAGGGTAAGAAAATGGTGTAACGATGAAGACGACTGCGTTCTTCTTGATCCTCTTCTTTACCATTTCAAAAACTTGCTCAATGTGAAACTCCCCAGATGGGCGCAGTTCAGCAACCAGTTTTTCAAGCTTCTTGATTGGTTCTTCAGATTTCTGGGCAGGGATAAAATGATCAATGTCGCTGGAAATGACCTGGAAACCGACCCCGTCCCTGTTTTTTGTAATTGAGTATGAGGCATTCAGGACACTTGAGACAACAGAGTCGTACATCCTTCTGTCCCCGTATCCCTGGTTCGCTCCAATACTGTAATCTATGAAGAAATATACATCAATCTGCCTCTCCTCTTCCATCTGCTTGATATAGAGATCTTCCCCGTCAATCATCCCGTACTTGTTCCATGCAATATAACGGAAATCATCAGATTC
>JAJZOK010000013.1 GCA_021811525.1 Thermoplasmata archaeon
GACCAAATTGAAGAACAGGTTAGATTGGAAGAGAATGAGACGGAGATTCTTGTGTCGAATAATACAAAAGAGGTGAAAAGGGTACGCGGGAAAGAAGTTTACGAACCGAATAATACGCGGGGAGAGGCTTTCGCCCATGGTTATGCGTTTAACCCGCCAATATGTTAAAATGTGAGTCTGTAGTTCAATCTGACCTCATACCAAATGAAGCGTTAGATGAGCTTATTCGAAGATATAGAAATCGCTGGCCACTAAGAGAGATCCCAGACGATCTTGCTTCAATATTGGAGGTCCTTGAATGATCTCCGGCCAGGACAACTTGATTCAACAGAAGATCACCGGTGTCATCCTGCTTGGACGGATCTACTCACTTTCAGCCAACAGCACTGAAGTGATGATGATAGTTAACGAAGATCTCCCTGAAGCTGAAAGGCAATTGTCCATTTGGCAATCAGGGCACCAGGATGATTGCATCATTGTTAGAAGGAATCCCCTGACCCTTGACATCAAGACCACGTTTTTCAAGGACGCTGATCAGAGGATTCAGAAAGAGAACTATGTTCAAAGACGCAGGCTGAAGTATGGGTATTATCCTAAAAACAAGAAGAACAGGAGGTTCAGGAATTGATTTCTAAGTTCAGGAATTTCAATACATATGGAAATTCCGGATCCATCAATAACCCGCAGAAGCAGTCAGAGATTGTTTCAGGAATTTCAATACATATCGAAATTCAGGACATCACTTTCCAGAAATCCCGCTCTACTCTCTTTTTGCTTGAATTAAATAAATATTTAAAATATTTATTTATTTTTCATTTTTCTTTTTCTTCTCTCTTCTCCAGAAAAGGAAAGGAAGGTGATCTCTCATGAGGGGGAAGTCCAGGAAGAATGTCGGGAGACCTTCCATGGGAGACAAGAAGGCACCAGTAAGGCAGATATCAAGCGACTATGAAGCCGAACAGTTCCTCAAGGAGCATCCGGAAATAAATGCATCACTGGTGTACAGGCGTGCCATTCATGCAATTATGCCAAAGGATCCTGATACCATAAGGCTCAGCAAGCTAGCCCAGGAGATCTCCGACTTGAGGGTGGAACTCTCAATCAAGGAGGCAGAATACAACAGCCTCAAGACCAGAGTGGATGACAGGGAAAAGCTCCAACTGGACATGAAGCTTGAACAGGATTGCCATGCCTGGTATTTCCGTTCACTGGTGCAGGCAGGCATTTTTAGAGTTCTGAAAAGAGATCCAATAGATCCAACACCAATCGTGAAACAGCTCATGGCTGAGAAAAGGATCCATGCCTATGAGGTAGAAGAAACAGAGGAAGGTTTCAGGTTAACAGATAAAGCATCTAACAGCACATTCAGGATACTTAGAAGACACATTGGAAAGAACAACCTATTGATTCCAAGTGAACCTGAAACATGGCTTGCACCGTCTGAAAATGACCTCTATGACAGATATTCCCTCAGGCTTGATTATAAGATGTTTGAGAAGGAATACGTCAACAATCCGCACATTGACGACCTTCCACTTGATTACTTCAGGCAGTTCTCGCCAATGATTAGGGGAAACACACAGGAAAGAGAGGACAGCATCAAGCGTGAGACAAAGCAGAAGATGATGCCATTCTACCAGAATCCTCCAGAGATATCGGTGGATGAAGCTAAGACCAGGATAGAGAAACCGTACAGCGGAGAGGATTGATAAGATGACAGGAGAATATGTATTTCTTTGCGACAAACACCTGGCAGAATGCAAAAAGGAAGGCAAATTCATCGTAGAGGATCACCCGGCATTGCAGCATTGTTCCCCTGAGGGGATCGGGTGTGACGTTGACGGATGTGAACATAAACCAATCAGTTTCGTTATGATCGATTCCAGATTTTTTGAGGAGGACTGAAAATGGCAATTACGAAACGCAACTGGCTTTGTGTCCTGCTGGGAATAAAGCAGGTATGCGAGATAGAGGGCTGTGATTCTTTTGCAACAGGATACGTGCATGTCCCGGGCTTTCACAGGGTATTGTGTGAAAGCCATGCTCAAACATTCAGCAACGCAGTTCTCAAGACATACAGTGAGGTGCTATCTTGAACGACAAATACGAGTCCACATCCGATGAAGCATACCTTGACCGCAACCTTGCAGTCCAGGTTCTGGCAGCCCTGGCCAGGCAACTTGGATATCAAACAGGGATCAGGAACCGGGAGGATGAATGGTCCATTCTTTACATCGATCTCCCAACAGGTCAGGTTTCCTGGCATATTCCCAAGGATGAAATTGCTGCATATTTCCCTGATTATCCTGGTGAATGGGACGGCCATGACTTGAGGGAAAAGCGTGATCGTCTGAGACAATTCCTGGAGGTCCAGGAATGATGTCTCTATTTTCATTTTCTGAGAATTGGACTGAACTGGCAAACCGATATCCTGAGGAATTCGTGAAAGAAGTGGAACGACGTTATGTTCTTGACAGAGACTGGAAGATCTACATCAAGATCACAAAGGAAGGCCACAGAGCTGATAAGTCATTCTCCGGAAAACGATGTCCCATAAAACCAGGTGAATGGATTGTCAGGCCCTATTCTGATTACAGAATTGAAATCATATTGAAAGCAATCAGGCGAGGCAGACTGGTTGAGAAGGTGCTGTGATGCCGCAGCATACTTTGTTTGAGCGGTCAGGGCTTATCGTCACTGTAAAAGGAGACCTATCCAGGGATGAGCTAGAGATCCTGGAACATGAAGTCAGGACCACGATACTGGACATCATCAAATTCAGGAAATTTGGAGGTGGTTCCAGATAGAATTTCTCATTTCTGATAATGTACCTGATGAATGGAAAATCATTATCGCTCACTTGTGCCATTACCCGAATTTTGCGTTCCGTTCTGCAAGGATAGCAACACAACTCAATATTTCACAAGGGAAAGCTGCGTGGATACTCAGGGAAATGTATGAACATGGTTATCTTGACAGAAGGTGCAGAACAAAGGGAAACAACCTGATCTGCTCCTACAGGATCAAGAAGACATTACTTAAACAAGAACCACTTTTGGACATCTGAAGCTAATCGGGGAGCGGAAGCCATATTCGAAACCCGGTTAGCTCGGTTTCCGTTTCCCCCGGTGGCGGAGGAAACTTATAATGGAAACCGCTAAATCAAAGGGAAAACGAGGCATATTTGCACTGGCTGTTGGCATTGTTGCAGTTATCATGGCCTTATTCTTATCATCACTGATAGGGCACAGCCTGGTATCTTTGAATGATCATTCTCCTGTACTGAAGGGAGACACACAGACACAGTTCATCTACAATGCCACCGGATCAGGTATTGCATTTGCCTCAGTCAATGGAACCACTACTTACGACATGCCATTCAATGAAACTGTCAGTTTTGTTTTGACGAATCTTACCCAGGGAGAACTGAACGATTTTTCAGTGTCCAATCTAACCATCCTGTTTGGGTATCCTGTCACAGCGAATGAGAGCCTGGGATTTGGTTCAAATGAATCCAACTTCCAGCCCTTTCTCAACGTTTCATTGAATAATGAATCAACAGAATATGTGCAGCTGCAGCCTCAGTACATCACAGGCAACCAGTCCTCATACCTGATGATCAGATTGTCAGGAAACACCACTTCCTACAGTTTCAATGTATTTGCATATGGAAATAGCCAGTTCTCTTTCCTTGGTCCATTTGCAGGGGAACAGATCGGATACCTGATCTCCGGGATAGTGATTTTCGGAGCTGCATTTGTGGAATCACCCTGGTTCGACATTGAGATCATGAAGAGAGACAGGTCCACTGCCAAAGATTCTATGAAGAACAAGAAGGGAGGGAAGTAAGATGGTTAAGAAGATCAGGGGAAAGATAAAGCCAACATACGGGAACTGGAGTGTTGGTGCAGTAATCATCGCTGCAATTGCATCACTCTCAATGATTGCACTGATGTTTGAGAAGCCCACATTTGCAGTCTTTGGCAATACTTATGTCATAACTGAAGGTGCCCTGATTCCAGGGATAATCATAGGTTTCGCATTCTGGCTCATTGTGGAAATGTTCACATCAGCAGGAAAGGGTACCTGGCAGCTTGTTGTAAGATTTGTGCCGGCATTCATTGCAGGCATGTTTGTTGGTGGCCTTTTCGGTCTTCTGTTCCACTTCGGGAGGTATGTGTTGCTGCCAATATATTATGGGAACCAGGCTGCAATCTTTGATGGAATTGCAATAATTGTGTTTGGTCTGGTTACAATCTGGCATGCAGCCTGGCTTCACACCAAGTCATATGTAGGAGGAAAGAAGAAATGAGCCATCTTTCAACCTTTCTTCTAATGGCTCATATGAAGCTGGTAACGGACTCTTCTTCATCAGGCCTGAATGGCAATACCATCCTGGTAAGTATCTGGAACCTTGTGATGGGATTCATCAAAGGGATCGTGAGTGCAGTAGTGGGTGCAGCTTCCAACATCATCTATGCAATGGGATCTGCATTCCAGCAGATCCTCTTTGCGTGGGCCTCAAGTGCTGCTTCTTACGGCATATGGAGCTTCCTGATGGCTGGCATCTCTCTTGTTCTGACATTCTTCATTGTCTACTTTGTAATGGACTTCGTAGGTGCTGAAAAGGACGTTGAAGGACTGGAGGAAGCCCTTTAGATGTGCCAGTCCGTATGGTATAATCCCACTACCTGGGGGTGCGGTGTCTCCAATGCATGGAATTCACTCTCTACAGCATTCCAGAATAAGGTTGCAGGCCCCTTCGTAACGGCACTGATGCACCTTTTCTTCTCGCTCATTCACATAGTGGTTTATGCCATACTTGACGGGCTTTCCACCCTTATCAAGACAGAACTTTCATTGATAACAGATGTTTCAAAGTCTCTTGGAATATTTTCACTGCCTGTTTTTGCTGGCCTTTTCGTGATGTTCTTCTCAATTATGTTTCTTGTTGCAGGAGAGATGAAAGATATTCCAGTTCTGGACGTGTTTGCATGAATATAACAAAAGGAAAGTTGCTGGTTCCGTTGATTGTCTCAATAATCGCCCTTCTAGTTCTGGTAAGCTTCAGCCCCATGGCTTCTGACATAAATGCAAAGGCTGAAATCTCAACAAACAACCAGACCATATGGATTTACCAGGGACACAGGTTGCTTTACCATGGACCTGGGAATGCAAACAACGATTCATTCTCCATTGGCACCATTACGCAGGATGCTGGTGAGCCCATCACCTACAATGCGACCATATACCAGCCGGATTGGGAAATAGATGGTGCCAATCTCTATTCTGGATCATCCCATACTTTGGATTTATCTCCGGGTAATTACTCATATGATGCGACCAGGGCCCTGCCACAGCTTCTCGGTTATGTTAACCTGGAAACGGGTACAAAATATTCTGTGAGCTGGAATATCACAACTGTCAGCTCTCCAAGCCCGCAGATAAATGCACCCGTGAGCATTGACAAGGGCACGCCAGTATTGTTCCAGGGAAGTGCAACCGGCGGCATTGGATCTGAATACAACTACAGCTGGAATTTTGGCAACGGGATCACCTCAACGCTCCAGGATCCCACAGTAACATTCAGCCATAAGGGCACTTACCAGGTCAACCTCACGGCATCTGACTACACCGGTGGTTACGGTAATGCCACCCTGAACGTTACAGTGGGAGCTCCTCCTTCTGTCTCATATACACCCCACACCACAACTCTCAGGCCAGCGGAAAACTCATCCGCAACCATGCTGAACGTGAA
>JAJZOK010000161.1 GCA_021811525.1 Thermoplasmata archaeon
TAAACAGGAATGCTTCCCAGAGTGCTTTTCTAGCTATTCCAACCGCAGCAATGGCATCATCAATCCTTGAAATTACCAAAGCTTCCATTGCAAGGTAGATTCCATTTCTCCGGTCTCCGATCTGGAAAGCCACTGATCGGTTAAACTCCACCTCTCCTGTGGGAACTGCAGTTGTCCCGAGTTTATTTTTTAATCTCCTGATTGAGTAGTTGGGAGTCCCGTCCTCGAGATGCGAAGGAACAAAGAATAAGGAAATCCCTTTGGCTCCGACTGGTGAATCCTTGAATCTGCCAGTGACTAAAGCTGCATCTGCTATCCCAGAGTCACTCGCAAAGTACTTGTCTTGGCCTGAAAGCAGAATCTCCCCGTTTTCTTCACTGGCAACTGTCCTGTTTGCGCCGAGATCGCTTCCACCCTGTACTTCTGTATAGTAAGTTGCACCGTACCATGGTTTTTCTTCTCTGTAGAACCTGCCAAGAAATCTTTCCTTCAGTTCACTGTTTGCATATTTCTGCATAATATAAGCAGTCTGTGCCGTAAGAGTCAATGTGCAGAATATTCCAGAATCAGAAATCAGATATCCAGAAAGGAAATGGTGCATGAGATCAGAAGGGTTACCGTTTATGCTCCTTATCGCCTCAAAATCCTGAAGTTCCTGCAGCACCCTGGCATGGTCAGGGGATATTCGCACGTAGTCTATCCTCTCTCCCATCAGGTTCCAGGTCTGAAGGACAGGTTTGGCAAAATGATCAATGAAATCTAGTGACTCGATCATGTTCGAGGAAACGTAAAGTCCCAGGTCATGAAGATTCTGTTTTTCATTAATGCCTAAATAATTCAATGCTTCCTGCAGTGGCTTGTCGGCAGCATAGTAGTTTATTCCATGGCTCAGGAAAATCTCCGAGAATCTGTTTTGCATTGGCAAATCTACACTATTTTTTAATATTAAATTTATTCCTAAGCATAGATGTTACTTCAGGGGAATGATTTTGTGTCCATTTCCCGTTTTATTCATGCTGACCTGAATAAGGCAAAGGCATAAATTCGATCTTTCGTCAATCGGCTTTAATTCTAACTCTACTTGTTAAAATGTGTAATAAAAATTCACATAATTTTAAATAGTTGGTGATTATTATTTAAATAGTATATATATGAGACGATCTCTGCTTGTTATCAGTGCCATGGCTCTAGCCTTTCTTCTCCCTGCTGTTGCGACAGCAGCTGTAGTTGTGAACAATGGAATATCAGTGAATTTTCAACCTACCGCCTCCAATGTGGTTTATCTTGATTCTGGTCCGGGTTATCTAGGCGCAAATCAAAGCAATTACATAGGTGTTAGCGGAAACAATGAACATTATACAAACATGTCAGTTTATCTAAATGCAGTGCCCGGAAGTGGATATGTTGTTCTTACTAATGTGCTTGAAATTTATAATGCCAGCGCATCAACCGGTTCAGTTACAGTCTGGATAAATGGGACGCTTCCATCAGGAGTTATGCTTTACGGTAGCAGCACCCTCCAGACATTTACCGGCACGGTCCCATCAGGCACAGTGTTACTTGGGGGAAGTACAATCTCAACTTCCATCCATATCACTTCACATGGGGTAGCTGAATACTTGGGATTTATGCTGACTGGCACATCGGCTGGTTCCACCACAATAAGTCTGCAGTATACCATTTCATAGGAATTTGCACATGAACTCTGGAGGAAGAAGAAGGGCATTGATCATTATTTCTGCATTTGCAGCCCTTGCTTTGACCTCAACTGCTATGGGCCAGATAATAATCGACAATACTTACAGCCTCCAGGTTTCCCAGTTTACACCCCCGGTTAACATTACAACCGGCAACCAGAGTTATTCAAGCCTGAACGTAAGTACCAATGGCGTCGGCTCTGTTGCTTACGCCAACCTTTCTGAAATTTTCCTATATGCAAACAACCAGACCTCAAAAAATCTCAGCAATATTCTGTTCCTCAATTCCAGCTCACAGGGAAGCTTTTATTATACCATCAGCGTTGTAAATTTTACAGGTTATAATCACCTATCAAGTGTGAATCTTTACAGCACGAATTCAACCGGTGCTTATTTTGACAACTTCTATTACTCATCTTCAAGCGGGAATGTTACAGGAAGCAGTCCAGCAAGTGTTAATCCTCACACTGTAACAGGAATTGGCCTTAATGTGAGCGTGGGAAAAACCATCGGATCCTATACCTGGGAGCTTGACCTCGAGATAAATGGCTATTTCACCGGCAATAATTCGTCTAAGGTAGTTTTTACCCAGTATTATGCCAATTTCCTTTTAACCACCACTGAAGAGGCTTGAAGGTAGGGTAATTTCATGATTGCCCTTCATTTTGAAAACCTCCTGTTATTCATACCACAATATCTTTCTGCGACCCTGGTTGCCATTGCAATCTATCTTTATCTTGGAAGGAAACTTCCCGGTTGGCAATATACCATTCCCTTCATCAGGAGAACGAGACGGCTTGCCACATCTGCTGACTCAACTCTTCTTAAATACCCTCCCCAGAAAGGATCTTTTTTCTTGCCGTGCAATGTTTCCGTATATGACAAAAAGCTGAACGGTTTGGGGTACTTTGAACAGCCGTTTTTTGACCTGCTGTTTTATTTCAGCTTGAATGGCCTGCCTCAAAGTGTATATTCCATCCAGGTTTTCAAGTATGAAAAACCGCCAGTCTATGAATCAGCAATTGTATACGAGGTTTACAGAATAATGCTTGCAGTAAGTTCCTGGGCCGGGCTGCTCTTATTCATAACCCCATTTTCTTACATCTATGTATTCATGCCACATTTCAGCAACCCTTACAATATAATCGTGGCAATCATCCTTTCCATAGCCATCTTTGAAGGTGTGCTGTCAACCATATTTTTCAGGATAGGTGTATCACTTGGCAAAATAATGCTTGTTGAAGGGCTTGTGATCGTAGCTTTCACCATTTCCATACTTTCCCCCTCTATGAGCTGGCTGGCCCTCTTTGCTTTCTCGGGGAGGCTTATAATCTATCTTGTTCTGCTGTCAATGTTCACCATTATAGCTGCTCTGATTTCACAGCTGAGGACCATGAAGAATCTCTTCCTAAGCTCTCTGTTATTCTCGACAATATCCTATTTCTCGTTCGTCGTAATAGTACTCTACAATGTAATGCAGATACTTGGTTTCTGACTATGTCAAGATCCCGTTGATGAGATCGGACTTCCTGCCATCTGCTCCCCATCTTTTAACTGGTTCACAGCTTCAACTGGCGTGCCTTTTTCCCTTAGGAGGGATCGCACAAGCCTGGTGCGGCCCCGTTTTGCCTGAGATATACACGCATTGATGTCCCTGTTGATCCATATTAATCACGTTATCACCTTTTATGCGGAATCCATAATGTGAGGCAAGCATCCGCCTGTTCACGTGAGGAATCTTGATGTTCCTAGGCCTGCGTCCGGACTCATTGTCAGGCTTTGAACCACCATTCTTCTTCCGCTTTGCCTTCATCTCCTCCCTTCTCACGGACTTGCGGTAGTTCTTCACCATGGCTGTTGCCTTTGTGATGGCGGGAGGAATATAGTATGATGGGATGGGAAGATCCTTCACAAGAGGATATATTTCACTGGAGATTGATCCATCAGATGTGAGGTTCTTCTTCAGAGCGATATCAATAGTATGGTTCATGATTGAAGTGAATATGTCCATGAAATCCATGATCCTCCGGGAAGGCGCATAGGATTGGGTGACGGACTTGATCGCTCTCAATAATGTGCCAGAATGCTATGTCATATGAAAGTTATGATTTCTATAGCCATTTGTGCACAACTTATAGGTACAGGTAACTGAATGGCATGAGACAGATGGAATCATGAAGCTTTGAAACCGATGTTGCGGCAAGCTTCAACTAAGAATTGACAATGTCTGGTTTCTGAAAATCTTTCAATCTGGGCCGAACTCAAAATCTGAATCTTGATGCTTCTGCAGCCACATTGTCATGGTTTTTATGGTCCCTGTGATCTTTATTAGGGTGGTTATTGTGGTCAGAATGCCCTGAACAATTTAGCGGAAAATCAAAGACCATCCAAACATATGAACCATAGAAAAGCACCAGTAAATCCTGAGCAGAACCGTTCACCTGAAGTGGAACTGTAAGTGAACCGGGCATAACTTTGCCCTTGTGGTTCAATGACATGAACGTGAAGTTGTATGAACCGTTGGGAAGCTGGAAATTGAAAACCCCTTCAGGGAAAGCAGGTACAATGCTCCCGTTGTAATTGACTGCCCAGTCAAGCCCCTCAGGCAGCCCAACTTCTTTTACTGTTATGTTGTACAGTTTTACGAGATTGGGTAGCGGAGAATAAGTTACATTTATTGTGCTATTGCCAGTGGATGATCCCAGAGAGAATGTACTGGAAATGTTTGTGGAGTTGAATCCCTGGACTGCTGCTGGAAGATATGAGTAGGACCCATAAGGAAGGGACAAAGTAAGGTTTTGCTGGGTCGTGTTGAAAAATCCATGGCCCAATAAGTATACTCCCCATTGAACACCAGAAGGCAATCCAGATTCCTGGAATGTTATGTTTGACACTTTCAGTGAAAAGTCCACCTTCTCGTTGAGAGATGAACCATTGACCACAAACACTCCCGTGACAGGTTCAAACGAAGTATTCGCTGATGCTGCAGAATAAAGGTATGTGCCATTGGGAAGCGAAAAAGCTAAAGCGCCAGATATGGAACCATGTACTTCCGATCCAGCAGAAACTGTCCAATCGGTGCCCGATGGAAGGCCATTTTCTGTGAACATCACATTGTAAAGAACTTCAGTGAAGTTAACGGAAAGTGACAGGCTGTTGCCGTTCACTTCAAACATTCCATGGAATCCTTTCCATGAGGAATTCGCGGAGGTGAAGACATACTCATACGTTCCATTCTTAAGATATGCCGAAACATTTTTGGAACTGGAATGAAGAACAAGCCCATTGCTGATGTTCACAAACCACTGCGTACCGGCTGGTAGTTCACTCTCATTGAAATTTACCTTGTAAAGGAAAGGTTCCCAATTTATGTTTACCGTGACATTTTCATTGTTCACACTGAAACTTCCACTGCCAACCTGCGGGTAATATCCAGGAATGGGCTGGATTGAGTAATAATAGTTGCCTGGAGTGGAAATGTAGCTGTAATTAGCCCCTTTTACTGCATGCTGCACACCATTTATTGTAATATACCATAACGATGAGGGAGGCAATCCGCTGGAAACGAAGTCAACAGAATAACTTTTCATTGAGAAATTCAGGCTTATCGTGACGTTCGAGCCGGAAACCTTAATAGAACCATTTTGTGGAGTAACAGCATATCCTTTTTCCAATGTGACATTGAATGCATAACTTCCATTCACTGCAGTAAAAGTCAGGGGTGATCCGGCTGTCCCTGCTTCTGTAATGCCATTGAATGTAAGGCCCCAGTTCATGGTTGGCGATAAGCCGTTTTCCGTGAATTTTATGTTGAATGTCTTGTTATACTGCACCGCAACAGAGCCGCCAGCAGATGAAACCATAAAGGAGCCATTCTTTTCGGTGTTATATCCTGCCACAGACAAAGGAGCAAAACTGTAGTTTCCCATGGGTTCAAAGAACAGGACACTGTTGGTGCTTGATGTCTGGGTAAACCCGTTCACAGTAACTCCCCATGGTACCATTGGTGAT
>JAJZOK010000162.1 GCA_021811525.1 Thermoplasmata archaeon
TAGAGCCGGTAAGAGTTTGCCCATACGGGGAATACATTAACAAGGATGTACAAATTATTTTTGCAGGTCAGGATATTAACCTGATGGCATCTCTTTCAACACCCACTTCAATGGGAAGGTTGCCAAAGTTCTCACCGTCGATCTCAATCGGAGCTTCACCGTCTATCTTCATGGCGGATGTGCGCATCGAAGTTACGACCTTGTCATTGACGTGTGACCCATCCCTGAGTTTCCGCAATTTGGCAAGGAGCTGGATTCTCCCGGCGCCATGAACTATATGCACATCAAGGAGGCCATCACTCAGCTCCGCACTAGGTGCAGCAAGCATTCCTCCTCCAAAGTATTTGCCGTTTGCAATAATCATCTCGGCTACACTGATTGATTCAGTTCCGTTTTCATGGGTTATGCTGACCGGGTAGGGGCGGTATGAAGGCACTGAAGCCAGGACAGCAGAAGTGAATGAACTGCCATCATGGATTTTCTTCCTGGAATTTACCCTCCTCATAACCTGTGCTCCGAAGCCCACTTCAAGAATGTTCAGGAAATACCTGTTTTCACCATTTCTTGCAATCCTTCCTAAGTCAATGGTTCTGCTGGTCCCCTTTCTTATTGCTTCAACCACTGCGGGCAGGTCCCTCAATTCAGTGGACTTGACAAAATCAGAGCCGGTGCCCGCTGAAACGGGAACCAGTATGATTTCAGAGCCTGCAATGGCCTGCACTATCTCGTTAAGGGTACCATCGCCGCCTACGCATACCAGGTGGGTGAACCCATTTTCTAACGCATTCCTGGCCAGTTCAGTGGCATTTCCGGGGCCGGTAGTGAGCTGGAATTCAAGATCAAAGCCCTCAAACTGTTTCAGCACTGATCGGTATATTTCACCTGCATACCCTCCTCCAGCAATAGGATTCACAATAGCGAAGATCCTCAACCTTTCACCATTCCAGTTTCAAGGGCCTTCTGCATAACCACAGGTTCAATGGATTTTCCCATGTCAAGGCTGTATATCCTTGCTGCTTCCCTTCTTCTCATGATGTCTTCCGTGTAGATGGGGCATTCATGGTATATTTCGTATTCAACCCTTTGGGCAAGGTCCAGTTCAGGCCTCTTGTACTCTATCACAGGCAAGCCCTTCACTTTCACAGGCTTTCCGATGATTACCGAGACCCTGAGGGCAGTATCCCTGGAGGCTGACCTGTAATTCGTGATCTTTCCGCCAAGGATGCTCATGACCCTTCCCCTGAGGCGCAGTTCAAAGTCCCTCGTTACTGTTCCAGGATCTTTGCCTTCACCGAAAAGCGGTCGTATTCCGCAGTATGCAGTGAGGATATCCTCCTTGGCCAGGGACGGGAAGACCTGTGCCACACTTCTTACAATATAGTCAACATCCTCTGGGTTAACCGTGAAATCATCCGGATCCCCGGTGAACGTATCCGTTGTTCCAATGTGAACCACTTCTCCCCTGGGAATTATGAACATCTGCCTCTTGTCTATATGTGAACGGAATGCGATGGCATTCTTCACCGGTATCTTACTATAAGGGACAACCAGATGTACGCCCTTGCTCAGTTTCAGGCCCTGCTCCAGTTTCAGGTCAAGTTTTTCTGACAGGACGCCAGCCCATGGCCCTGCAGCATTGATGATCATGGATGCTTCTACAGTGAATTTCTCGCCGGTGGTGTGGTCCAGAAGGGTCACTTCGTTCTTTTGGTCCTCCAGGCTGAAATCAGTGGCTTCCACATAGTTAAGGCAGATGGCCCCGTGCATCTTTGCAGTTACGATGTTGGAAACCACAAGGAGCGAATCATCAGTATATGAATCATGATACTGGAAATAACCCTGAACTGATTTTGGATATAATCCTTTGTTCTCAACGAATTTTGGTATGGAGATCTTGCCCGACAGCAAATTGTAAAGGAATAGCCCAAACTTCAGTGTTCCTCTCCTCCAGGAATACTGGTCAACAAGGATATGGAAATCCATGGGCTTCACGATACTGGTGTTTGCGGTTAAGTAATCCCTTTCCTTCAGGAGTCCCCTCACCTCAGTTATCTCGCCCTGTGCAAGGTACCGCAGGCCCCCATGTATAAGCTTTGAAGAGCCTGAACTGGTGCCAGAGGCGAAGTCCCCCTTTTCCACGAGGACCACGCTTATCCCGTTTGCTGCTAGAATGTTCGCAGCTCCTGCCCCCGTGATTCCGCCTCCCACAATGAGCACATCACATGGCTTTCCCCTTATCTTCCCGATGTCAACGGCCCTGGTCCTGTATGAAAATTCGTTTTCCATTTACCTGTCTCCCCCAAAGAGTGGATCTGAATAACCTTCCTGCACCTTAAGCAGGAACGGATCAATGTATGGGGAAAAGAATCTCCCTTTGCCATGGTGGTGGGTTATTGAACCGCCATTGGAAATGAAGGACCTTATGAGCCTGTCCCTGATCTCCTGAAGCAGATCCAGCTCATTGTCCCCCTTGAAAATGAACGTGAAATAAATGCATGCTCCTTCCCTGTAGAGATGGGACAGGTGGGCCATTATCTCTCCCTGGAAACCCCTTTCATCCCTGAATTCATAGAAGCCTTTCCTGGCCTCTGAGTAAAGGTGCCATATCTTGTCCCATGAGGCGGAAGTCTCCAGGGTATCAGGAACTAACCCCGCCTTCCAGAGCCTGTTCGCAAGCCCTGGCCTGGAATACCTTCCCTTTTCCCAAGCCTTTGCGGGCTGAGAGCCGGCAGACATTGAATACCCGTGATCCGGCAGGGTTGCACGGTTATTGTTAACAATAATCAGGAGGCATCCCTTTGAATAACCCCTAATGGAGATATATCTCTTGAAGAGCCTGACAGCAGTTGAGTCTGCTGCACTGTTTAAGGCAAATTCCGTTTCAAGTTCATCCGAAAGCCTTGCAACAGCAGGAAACTCTTTCATCCTGCTCAGGGCCAGTATCCCATCATAAAATGAACGGTAAATCCTGGAGTCATAGTACCTGGTTTCCGGCAATGGAAACGTTTTCATTGCGACCTCTGTGATCAACCCGTTCCTTCCATCGCTGCCCAACGCCATTTCTTTCGGCTGTATTCCCACTGATTCCCTCGGTACCAGATCATCCTGCAGGGTGCCTCGGGATGTTTCTATCCTGACACCTATAACCAGGTCTTCCATTCCGCCATAGTAGTTTGATTCCTGGCCAGTGGCCTTTGTTGAAACCCACCCGCCAACAGTGGAGTAAATGAATGATTCCGGGAAGTTCCCGAGGGTCATTCCCCTGCTGTTTGCTTCATTTTCAGCCTCAAGTCCAGTCAGGCCCGCACCCACAATTGCAAACCTGTTCCGCGGCTCGAATTTTCTGAAATTCTTTGTATCGATGCTTACAATCTTGCCTGTTCCTGAAAGGAGCAGCGATCCTGATACTGAGGTTCCGCCACCAAATATTGTGACCTTATATCCGTTATTCGCCAGTTCTGAAAGTATGGCATGTACCCTTTCTTCATTCGGGTATACAACGGCATCGACAATCCGGGCTATCTTATCATGCTTGGCCATCAGGATTTCAGGAGAGGATTTTCCAATAGAATGGCGGAACCTCTCTTCCACTGAGAATTCAACTTCATCTGCAGACAAAAAGCCAAGGAGTTCTTTCCTAAGGTCAGCTGGCGTTTCGGGGAAGTTCACTTCTGCCTGGCCATCCCAACTCTGGGAAAGATTCCAGGCAAATCGGCTGGAAATGTATTCAACCTCCCGCTGGAAACCGCCCTCAACATCATGGCCATATAGAACCGGAACTCTCATTGGAAAATAGATGCAATGGGCAATAATAAAATTGGTTTGTTATATTGAAAAAAAGTTATGGAAGGTCACTGCTCCTTCCAGCTGAACTTCAGCACAGTGAAGACAAATATCACGGCGGCCACCGCTATGCTCACTGCCAGATCGAGGGTAGCAGAACTGTAGTTGGAGTATATGGTCACAGAATTCAGCCCGTCTATGATATAGAACAGCGGGAGGACATGTGCAAAGCTCTGGAGCCAGGATGGCATGATCGCAATGGGGAAAAAGGTGCCTGAAAGAAACATCATGGGGAATGTTATGATGTTACCGATTACAGAGGCGCTTTCCTCTGACCTGGAAACTGATCCCGCAAGTATTCCAAGTGAAGTGAACATGAAAACTCCCACGACGAGGAACGGTATTACAAGCAGCGAAATGGAAAGTGTGGAGTGGAACAACAGCGTTCCCACAGCTATGATCATTATCGCTGAGAGGGCTGAAATGATGAGATACCAGATGAACTTGGAGAGGAACCACTCAGATTTTGTGAGAGGAGTGAGGGAGAGTTGCCGGAATATCTTGTCCTTCTTGTATGAACTCACGATGTAGGTCATAGAAAACATTGGCGAAGTGAGTATTACCAGCCCAATGAGCCCTGGAATCAGGAAATCTATGTAGTTTGCAGCATGGGTTGTTACAGATGTGCTGGCTACGGAAACTGTCTGGTTGTTGTTGGCAAAGTGGCTGTTGAACAACTGAACCGTCACGGAAATGGCCTGTTGTGCCACTGAACTGGTAGAAACTGCAGGATTGTTGTAATAAGTCAGAGAAATATGCTGCCCCTGGCTATAGTCAGAGGTGAAGTTGGCCGGTATTAGAAGCGCTGCAGTAATTGAATGCTGTGAGATATAGGCCTGTATGTTTACATTGTCCGGAATCATGTGAATATCCACGAAATGTGTGGAATTGAGGGTTTCAATAAAGGTATTGGACATATTTCCTGATGTGTCCAGATTCTGGACGTAAAGGGGCACCGCCGAAGTAGTGCTACCGGAAAAGATGGAACCAAACAGTAGCATCAGGATAAGCGGAAAAATAAACACGAAAAAAATGGCAGTGGTGCTTCTCATATAATTCCGGGAATAGATCTTTAAGTCAGCAACTATGTTCTTTAATTTCATTGGCTTTCCTCCTGCTCAGTGACTAGGTCAACAAATATGTCCTCAAGAGTGTCCTCTTTGAGTGACAGGCTTGTGAGCTCAATGCGGCTCCTGTCTGCAAACTCCAGGACATCCATGACGTCCCTGTTGCTGTGCACCGTCACAGAAAGGCTGTCCCCTGATCTTGAGCACTCAAGGCCGAGCACTTCACTTAGATGCCTGAATAATTCTTCTGTGTACTGGACAATGAGCTTCCTGCCTTTTCCCATTTTCTGTATGATATCGGCGGGGCTCCCTTCCACAATAATTCTTCCATGGTCCATTATTGCAACGCGATCAGCAAGCATCTGGGCCTCCTCCAGGTAATGTGTTGTAAGAATGACAGTCCTTCCCTCAGATTTCAGCTTCCTGATCAGGTCCCAGATCTTCCTTCTTGCTTTTGGGTCCAGGCCAGTTGTGGGCTCGTCCAGAAAAACCAGCTCAGGGTCGTTGACAAGAGCAAGGCAGATTCCAACTTTCTGCTTCTGCCCGCCAGACAGGTTCTGGAAATACACGTCCTGCACCTCAGAAAGCTCCACCAGTTCAAGCAGCTCCCTGCTCTTGTCAGGCATTCCAAAAAGGGAGCAGTAATACCTGATGGCCTCCTTTGGCGTAATTCTTTCAATAAACCTGAAATCCTGAGGCATTATGCCAACCCTGTCCCTAAGTTTTATGGCCGAATGCCAAGGGTCTT
>JAJZOK010000041.1 GCA_021811525.1 Thermoplasmata archaeon
TAGAGCCGGTAAGAGTTTGCCCATACGGGGAATACATTAACAAGGATGTACAAATTATTTTTGCAGGTCAGGATATTAACCTGATGGCATCTCTTTCAACACCCACTTCAATGGGAAGGTTGCCAAAATTCTCACCGTCGATCTCAATCGGGGCTTCACCCTCTATCTTCATGGCGGATGTGCGCATCGAGGTTACGACCTTATCATTGACGTGTGACCCATCCCTGAGTTTCCGCAATTTGGCAAGAAGCTGGATTCTCCCAGCGCCATGAACTATATGCACATCTAGGAAGCCATCACTCAGCTCCGCGCTAGGTGCAGCAAGCATCCCTCCTCCGAAGTATTTGCCGTTCGCAATAATCATCTCAGCTACACTGATCGATTCAGTCCCGTTTTCATGGGTTATACTGACCGGGTAGGGGCGGTATGAAGGCACTGAAGCCAGGACAGCAGAAGTGAATGAACTGCCGTCATGTACTTTCTTCCTGGAATTTACCCTCCTCATAACCTGTGCTCCGAAGCCCACTTCAAGAATGTTCAGGAAATACCTGGTTTCTCCATTTCGTGCAATCCTGCCTAGGTCAATGGTTCTGCTGGTCCCCTTTCTTATTGCTTCAACCACTGCAGGCAGGTCCCTAAATTCAGTGGACTTGACAAAATCAGAGCCGGTGCCCGCTGAAATGGGAACCAGGATGATTTCAGAGCTTGCAATGGCCTGCACTATCTCGTTAAGGGTACCATCGCCGCCTACGCATACCAGGTGGGTGAACCCATTTTCCAACGCATTCTTAGCCAGTTCAGTGGCATTTCCGGGGCCGGTAGTGAGCTGGAATTCAAGATCAAAACCCTCAAACTGTTTCAGCACTGATCGGTATATTTCACCTGCATATCCTCCTCCTGCTATAGGATTCACAATAGCGAATATCCTCAACCTTTCACCATTCCAGTTTCAAGGGCCTTCTGCATAACCACAGGTTCAATGGATTTTCCCATGTCAAGGCTGTATATCCTTGCTGCTTCCCTTCTTCTCATGATGTCTTCCGTGTAGATGGGGCATTCATGGTATATTTCGTATTCAACCCTTTGGGCAAGGTCCAGTTCAGGCCTCTTGTACTCTATCACAGGCAAGCCCTTCACTTTCACAGGTTTTCCAATGATTACAGAGACCCTGAGGGCAGTATCCCTGGACGCCGACCTGTAATTCGTGATCTTTCCTCCAAGGATGCTCATAACCCTTCCCCTGAGGCGCAGTTCAAAGTCCCTCGTTACTGTTCCAGGATCTTTGCCTTCACCGAAAAGCGGGCGTATGCCGCAGTATGCAGTGATCACATCCTCCTGTGCCACGGATGGGAAGATCTGTGCCACACTTCTGACAATATAATCAACATCCTCTGGGTTAACCGTGAAGTCATCCGGATCCCCGGTGAATGTATCCGTTGTTCCAATGTGAACCACTTCTCCCCTGGGAATTATGAACATCTGCCTCTTGTCTATATGTGAACGGAATGCGATGGCATTCTTCACCGGCATCTTACTATAAGGGACAACCAGATGTACGCCTTTGCTCAGTTTCAGGCCCTGCCCCAGTTTCAGGTCGAGTTTTTCTGATAGGACGCCAGCCCATGGCCCTGCAGCATTGATGATCATGGATGCTTCTACAGTGAATTTCTCGCCGGTTGTATGGTCCAGAAGGGTCACTTCGTTTTTCTGGTCTTCCAGGCTGAAATCAGTGGCTTCCACATAGTTAAGGCAGATGGCCCCGTGCATCTTTGCAGTTACGATGTTGGAAACCACAAGGAGCGAATCATCAGTGTATGAATCATGATACTGGAAATAACCCTGCACTGATTTTGGATAAAGTCCTTTGTTCTCAACGAATTTTGGTATGGAGATCTTGCCCGACAGCAAATTGTAAAGGAATAGCCCAAACCTCAGTGTTCCTCTTCTCCAGGAATACTGGTCAACAAGGATATGGAAATCCATGGGCTTCACGATACTGGTGTTTGCGGTTAAGTAATCCCTTTCCTTCAGGAGTCCCCTCACCTCAGTTATCTCGCCCTGTGCAAGGTACCGCAGGCCCCCATGTATAAGCTTTGAAGAGCCTGAACTGGTGCCAGAGGCGAAGTCCCCCTTTTCCACGAGGACCACGCTTATCCCGTTTGCTGCTAGAATGTTCGCAGCTCCTGCCCCCGTGATTCCGCCTCCCACAATGAGCACATCACATGGCTTTCCCCTTATCTTCCCGATGTCAACGGCCCTGGTCCTGTATGAAAATTCGTTTTCCATTTACCTGTCTCCCCCAAAGAGTGGATCTGAATAGCCTTCCTGCACCTTAAGCAGGAACGGGTCTATGTATGGGGAAAAGAATCTCCCTTTTCCATGGTGGTGGGTTATTGAGCCGCCATTGGAAATGAAGGACCTTATGAGCCTGTCCCTGATCTCCTGAAGCAGATCCAGCTCATTGTCCCCCTTGAAAATGAACGTGAAATAAATGCAAGCCCCTTCCCTGTAGAGGTGGGACAGGTGGGCCATTATCTCTCCCTGGAAACCCCTTTCATCCCTGAATTCATAGAATGCTTTCCTGGCCTCTGAGTAAAGGTGCCATATCTTGTCCCATGAGGTGGAAGTCTCCAGGGTATCAGGAACTAATCCCGCCTTCCAGAGCATGTTCGCTAGCCCTGGCCTGGAATACCTTCCCTTTTCCCAAGCCTTTGCGGGCTGAGAGCCGGCAGACATCGAATACCCATGATCCGGCAGGGTTGCACGGTTATTGTTCACAATAATCAGTAGGCATCCCTTTGAATAACCCCTAATGGAGATATATCTCTTGAAGAGCCTGACGGCAGTTGAGTCTGCTGCACTGTTTAAGGCAAATTCTGTTTCAAGTTCATCTGAAAGCCTTGCAACAGCAGGAAACACTTTCATCCTGCTCAGGGCCAGTATTCCATCATAAAAAGAACGGTAAATCCTGGAGTCATAGTACCTGGTTTCAGGCGATGGAAAGGTTTTCAATGCGACTTCGGTGATCAACCCGTTCCTTCCATCGCTGCCCAAAGCCATTTCCTTGGGCTGCATCCCCACTGATTCCCTCGGTACCAGATCATCCTGCAGGGTGCCTCGGGATGTTTCTATCCTGACACCTATAACCAGGTCTTCCATTCCGCCATAGTAGTTTGATTCCTGGCCAGTGGCCTTTGTTGAAACCCACCCGCCAACAGTGGAGTAAATGAATGATTCCGGGAAGTTCCCGAGGGTCATTCCCCTGCTGTTTGCTTCATTTTCAGCCTCAAGTCCAGTCAGGCCCGCACCCACAATTGCAAACCTGTTCCGCGGCTCGAATTTTCTGAAATTCTTTGTATCGATGCTTACAATCTTGCCTGTTCCTGAAAGGAGCAGCGATCCTGATACTGAGGTTCCGCCACCAAATATTGTTGCCTTATATCCGTT
This sequence comes from Thermoplasmata archaeon, assembly GCA_021811525.1. The sequence continues at coordinate 3,448 of JAJZOK010000041.1, forward strand.
ATTCGCCAGTTCTGAAAGTATGGCCTGTACCCTTTCTTCATTCGGGTATACAACGGCATCGACAATACGGACTATCTTATCATGCTTGGCCATCAGGATTTCCGGAGAGGATTTTCCAATAGAATGGCGGAACCTCTCTTCCACTGAGAATTCAACTTCATCTGCAGACAAAAAGCCAAGGAGTTCTTTCCTGAGGTCAGCTGGCGTTTCGGGAAAGTTCATTTCTGCCTGGCCATCCCAACTCTGGGAAAGATTCCAGGAAAATCGGCTGGAAATGTATTCAACCTCCCGCTGGAAACCGCCCTCAACATCATGGCCATATAGAACCGGAACTCTCATTAGAAAATAGATGCAATGGGCAATAATAAAATTGGTTTGTTATATTGAAAGAAAGTTATGGGAGGTCACTGCTCCTTCCAGCTGAACTTCAGCACGGTGAAGACAAATATCACAGCGGCCACCGCTATGCTCACTGCCAGATCGAGGGTAGCAGAACTGTAGTTGGAGTATATGGTCACGGAATTCAGCCCGTCTATGATATAGAACAGCGGGAGCACATGTGCAAAGCTCTGGAGCCAGGATGGCATGATTGCAATGGGGAAAAAGGTGCCTGAAAGAAACATCATGGGGAATGTTATGATATTGCCGATTACAGAGGCGCTTTCCTCTGACCTGGAAACTGATCCCGCAAGTATTCCAAGTGAAGTGAACATGAAAACTCCCACGACGAGGAACGGTATTACAAGCAGCGAAATGGAAAGTGTGGAGTGGAACAACAGGGTTCCCACAGCTATGATCATTATCGCTGAGAGGGCTGAAATGATGAGATACCAGATGAACTTGGAGAGGAACCACTCAGATTTTGTTAGAGGAGTGAGGGAAAGCTGCCGGAATATCTTGTCCTTCTTGTATGAACTCACGATGTAGGTCATCGAAAACATTGGTGAAGTGAGTATTACCAGCCCAATGAGCCCTGGAATAAGGAAATCTATGTAGTTTGCAGCATGGGTAGTTACAGATGTGCTGGCTACGGAAACTGTCTGGTTGTTGTTGGCAAAGTGGCTGTTGAAGAGCTGCACTGTCACGGATATGGCCTGTTGTGCCACTGAACTGGTAGAAACTGCTGGATTGTTGTAATAAGTCAGAGAAATATGCTGCCCCTGGCTATAGTCAGAGGTGAAGTTGGCAGGTATCAGAAGCGCTGCAGTAATTGAATGCTGCGAGATATAGGCCTGTATGTTTACATTGTCCGGGATCATGTGAATATCCACGAAATGTGTGGAATTGAGGGTCTCAATGAAGGTATTGGACATATTTCCCGATGTGTCCAGATTCTGCACGTAAAGGGGCACTGCCGAAGTAGTGCTACCGGAAAAGATGGAACCAAACAGTAGCATCAGGATAAGCGGGAAAATAAACACGAAAAAAATGGCAGTGGTGCTTCTCATATAATTCCGGGAATAGATCTTTAAGTCAGCAACTATGTTCTTTAATTTCATTGGCTCTCCTCCTGCTCAGTGACTAGGTCAACAAATATGTCCTCAAGAGTATCCTCCTTGAGTGACAGGCTTGTGAGCTCAATGCGGCTCCTGTCTGCAAACTCCAGGACATCCATGACGTCCCTGTTGCTGTGCACCGTCACAGTAAGGCTGTCCCCTGATCTTGAGCACTCAAGGCCGAGCACTTCACTTAGATGCCTGAATAATTCTTCTGTGTACTGGACAATGAGCTTTCTGCCTTTTCCCATTTTCTGTATGATATCAGCGGGGCTCCCTTCCACAATAATTCTTCCATGGTCCATTATTGCAACGCGATCAGCAAGCATCTGGGCTTCTTCCAGGTAATGTGTCGTAAGAATGACAGTCCTTCCCTCAGATTTCAGCTTCCTGATTAAGTCCCAGATCTTCCTTCTTGCTTTTGGGTCCAGGCCAGTTGTGGGCTCGTCCAGAAAAACCAGCTCAGGATCGTTGACAAGAGCAAGGCAGATTCCAACTTTCTGCTTCTGTCCGCCAGACAGGTTCTGGAAATACACGTCCTGCACCTCAGAAAGCTCCACCAGTTCAAGAAGCTCACTGCTCTTGTCGGGCATTCCAAAAAGGGAGCAGTAATACCTGATGGCCTCCTTTGGCGTAATTCTTTCAATAAACCTGAAATCCTGAGGCATTATGCCAACCCTGTCCCTAAGTTTTATGGCCGAATGCCAAGGGTCTT
>JAJZOK010000127.1 GCA_021811525.1 Thermoplasmata archaeon
CCCTTGCCAAGAATCACGGGGAAAACGAGTATCTTGTACTCATCTGCAAGTCCGCTTTTAATGAATGCGTTTGTCAAGGCTGGTCCAGCATCAACGATGATATCTTTTCCCGGCTCACTCTTAAGCTTGGCCACAATTTCTGAAAGCTCCCCTTTCATGATTCTTGTGTTGCCCCATTCTGCCTTCTTTAGAGTGTGGCTTAAGACAACCAGGTTGCACTTTTCAAGGTATCGGGAGAATTCAAACATGTATTCCGGGTCAGTCGGCTTTCTTTTTGATAGAGCATGAAACTGTGAGTGCCCTAAATATGAATTGGTGCCGTAAATGATAGTGTCGGCCGACCCATACCTGCTAGACCACATATCTTTCCAGAATTCATCAGGTTCAGGCGGGACAAAATCTGATCCGGGATAATTAGGGAATTCACCATAACCATCCAGTGTCATGAACATGTTGACTGTAATTTTCCTGCCCATGTAATTACGACATTTATATTCATATAAAAAGCTGAGGTTTCAATAGACATTATAACTGGAGGTTGCAATGGGAAAATGAATGCCCGTAACCTCAAATATCTCTAATTAGATACCAACAGCCACTTTGGATTGGTAAATATTGAAGCAATAATTTAATCGACCACATTTTTCTCCTGGTCAACTTTGAGGAGTCCCTTGGATCTGTCCAATATGACGAACCTGTTATTCCAGGGGTCTTCTATGACTGAACACTTTCCAATACCTATTTCAAATGGCTCAAACAGGACCTTTGCACCTATTTCCTTGAATCTCATTATTGAAGAATCAACTGATTCAACCATGAAGTCTATTTCAGGAAACTCAAGATCTTCTTTTACAAGAACTAGCTCAGATTCTGTTTCTCCGATTCTCAAGCCAGCCTCCTGATCACCTCTTCTCCAAATTAATGTCAAACCTAATTTTTCCCTGTAAAACATCAGTGCTGCATCCAAGTCTGGTACCTGAAACCTTATGCAATCAATCTTTTCAAACACGATAATGCATTATTGGAAAGTATTAATCAATAGCCTTTAGTAAGGTTTATTTCGACTTTCTAAGAGGATGTTATAAAAGGAACAAAGTTGAAGGGTGAAACTCGGCTCAAATATCCTTTTCATATGCGGTATTTACAAATATATTGGGCGGTTAATTATATGAAGTCCAGTAAATGAACTATAAGACTGGAGCAGGCCTGGAGCTATGCGTCCCATATAGAGATAAGTGGGCTTGATTCTGGCACCTTTTCAATAGATTGGGTTGTGAGGATTCGTGGTTTCACTCAAGGCATTATGCCTGAATGTAATATTTCCTACGTGCTCCACAAATAACTGGGCAAAAAAGAATATGAGAAACTCTGCTCTCAAGATTCTTTGGCTTTTTTAACTTCCTTTCTGATGAAATCATAACACTTCTTTGCGGTCTGTTCCAGAATCCCCAATGAACCTTCGAAATCGCCCGGTATTTCCAAAATATGATTGGCTCCGGGAAATGACAGAACTTCTGCATTGGGTAATTTACTAACAGTATTGATATCCTCTTTATTGAAAACAGGATCTTCTTCACCCACCAACACTAGTAATCTCATGCATTTCCTCATGAATTCTATTGTGGCCTTTAGTGGCGTGAGGAAAACGTAGCTACTGCATCGCTGGTTCAAAAGAGTGTCCAGTTCGCTTGCAAAGACTGTTCCAATACTCTTTGAAACCACAAATATACCTTTATAAGAATGTCCACCTAGAAATTCATCTATGGAGCATTTCAGTTCTTCTTTTGTTACTCTCATGGAAGACTGATCCAAATCCAATCTGTTAGCCTGGTAAGCGTACTCAACACTTAGGGTATCAGTTCCAGCCTGGAAAGCTGCAATAGCAGTGTACCAGATTAAAGGTGCATCCTTGTAATATGCCTGGCCCGGAAGCAAAATTGTCAAGAACTGTGAACCCTCCGGGTGGTATCTGTATGTAAAGATTGCTGGTTTCCCAAGTTTTGACTCAAATGCCAGGTTTTCTATTTCCAATGAGGTCCGGGTTATCAATATGTTACACTGTTTATAAGTTTATATTTGAAATTCGATAGGAACTTCATGGATTGACTATGCGCGATGATGACTGGCAAAACCCACATTATGCTAGCCTTCCTAAATGGCAAAATGAATATTAAGATCAACCGCAATACGATTCCAGAAGGAGAGCGTCCATTTTCAGGATTCTCCCTTTCAATATTAAAGGGACTGAAATGGAATCTGAAAGGATAACAACAACTCTGGAAGCTGCCAGAAGGTTGACGATATGGAAACAGTTACTTTCAGGCAACACTCCGGAAGGCACTTTCAAGCAGAAAGTGACTTCGGTAATCAGAAGTACAGGATACATTCAATGGGACCCTGTTACCGTGGTTGCACCATCGCATCTGATCTCATTGTGGAGCAGAATTGGTAATTTTGACTGGTCCGAACTTGACAGGATGATGTGGGAAGACAAAGATGCATTATTCCATTGGGTACCCATAGCTTGGATTGTATTGACAGAAGATTACCCAATATTTTACTCCCTGATGAAGCGATACCCTGATTCCATGAGGAAAGGCTGGGCTTCACATGCTGGACCAGCCATGAAATTCTTGGATTCACATCAGGAACTTAAGAGGAGAGTAATAGAAAGGCTCAAGAATGGCCCTGCAGAGACGGGCCATTTCAGGGATTATGGCAAAAGGAAAAAGAGCCCTGATGGCTGGAGTTCCGGAAATGAGGTAACCCAACTCCTTTTCCATCTCCATATGGCCGGAGAAGTCATGGTTGCCGGTCATTCAAAAAACCAGAATGTCTGGGCACTAACTGAAGACTTTCTACCACCAGGTACAGTAAAATCTACCTTGCCTGTGGAAGAGCTGGAGAGAATTACTGCGATCAGAGCACTGAAAGCACTGGGAGTTGCGCCAGAGTTTGATATTTACCGCTATTTTATCCGCGGAAGATACACCATTTTAAAGGATATTCTGAAACAACTTGTTGAGGATGGGGAGATAGTGAATGTCCAAATAGATGGGCGACCAAAGTCCAAGCCATTATTCCTGCTGGCTAATGACAAGAGGGCACTTGATGCCATTATGTCAGATAAATGGGAACCGCAACTGAACCTGATTTCACCATTTGACAATATGATAACATTAAGAGACAGAACTCAGAGAATGTTCAACTTTGATTACATACTGGAGCAGTTCGTCCCAAAAGAAAAACGGAAATATGGGACATATGTGCTCCCAATCCTGTGGGATTCTAACCTTGTTGGGAGAATTGATGCCAAGCTTGACAAAGCCAGAAGAACACTTAACATCAACGGTGTATTCGCAGAACCCGGATATGGCAATGACGCGGTTATCGGAAATAAATTGCATGAGAAAATAGGGGATTTTGCTAAGTTTCTCGGTGCCGAACGAATTATTTATTCTGAAAAGAAACCTGAAAAGTGGTCAAAATATCTTAGGTGAACCAGTTCCACTAGCTAAAAAAAATAAAGATACTGGAAAAGTAATAATATTCCAGCATAGTTTAATTCGAGACTGCTTCAGTTGCCTGAGCCTTTGACTGTTTGAAATACGCCCTTACCCTGGGCCTTGTGAGGTACCAGAGGAGAATTATGCCCCAGATTATTCCAACAATGCTGATTATATCCAGTATTGCCCCAATAATCATCAGTATCCTTGCCACATTGAATCCGGCGATGAACAAAATTGCAAAAATCAGGGGAAGAACCGAAAGACCCACTATAAATAGAGACCCTCCGGGGAAAAGAGCGAAGAAGGTAACACCTGCTGTGAGGCCCAGCACAATAGCTCCAATGGAACCCAAAATCTGAAGAATCCCAAGTATTAGAACGCCAAGAGGCCTCTGTATCTTCGTTGGTGGGGTGGAAGCAAAATCTTTAGTTTCACCACACACTGCGCAGAATTTTGTTCCTGCAACTGATGCGGTTCCACATCTTTGGCAATATTTTACGCCTGAGTTTTCCATCCCACACAATAATTTATGCCATATATATTAATTTCGGATGTTAAAAATGAGCCGGTGAAATCTCTATTGCCTCGAAACGTCAAGGTACGCCTGGAATGCCATCTTGTTACTATTCACTGATAGTGGAATTCACAGATAACTCAGGATTTTCTCCTTTCCTGTCAGTCTTGTGCGGCCTGAGAATCCCTGGTCAGCATAGTGCCAGTATTCGAGCTCATCCTCGTCTATGCTCCAGCAGAGATATGAGGGGATGTTGTTGATCACGGCCGGAAAATCATACAAGGTGGCATCCTGATCACGTATGACAATGCCTTTTTTCCTGATTCTCTCAAGTATTGACTGGATCTTGACTGTTACAGTGTCAGCCACTTCCATGTCATACTTTTCCATTGCATCCACACCCATCTGGCTGAGGTCATTCATTTCACTGATCTTTGCTTTCAACCACTTAAGCGTTTTTCGCGCTGTATCAAGGTCAAAATAAGGTTCAGTGGGCATGCTGGGTGTGATGCCAAAGATCCAATAAGGATTTTTCCACCCTGTTAATAAATATAATTTGTGCTGAAGGAATCAAAGCGCATTCAATGCCCCAATTAGCTCAGACTCATAGGCCTTGGGCCTGGAAGGGTCAGCATTGAGATACTTTTCTGCAAGTTCTGAAACGAGAAGCATCTTTACAACAGTCTTTCCATTGCCCTTTGATTCCAGTGTTACCTTGCATGGAAGGAACAGACCGTAATCGTGGTTGCTTGAAATCAACTCCCTTGCTGCAGCAGGTTTGCAAACATCAAGAATATAATAGCCCGGAAAATCTTCGCCGAATTTGTTCTTGATGATTTCCCTGATGTCAACGTAAGACAGAACGACAAAACCGTTATCCTTCAATTTCTGTGAAACCTTAAGGAATGCCTTTTCAATATCAAGTTCAATCTCCCTTTCAAATTTGAACATGACACAAGATTTCAATTTAATAGTTATAAATTTGCAGTAAGCCGATGAACCATAAGCGAGGAACTGCACAATTCTGTGCGAGCTGAGTTTCCTGACAGCACTTCCCTTGAAATAGATGTCAATTTTGCACCTTTCAATACGCTTTAGTTCAAGGATGAACTAAATGTGCACTGATTCTAATGGACCCAAAACAAATCCTTAAACAGGTTTCGGAGACAATAAAGTACGGGAATGACAAGCAGCCGAATATCCAGAAAGCATTTATGGACTTCAACCAGGCGGTACTGAGCCCCGGGAATCTGTCCACGAAAACCAAAGAACTCATCGCCCTTGCGCTCTCACTATCCAGCACTTGCGAATGGTGCATCACATTTCACGTTAAGATGGCAAAGGAGATGGGGGCAACTGACGATGAAATAATTGAAGCTGCCTATGTTGCTGTACTTATGGCAGGAGCCCCTGCCCTGATGCACATGACCATAGTAAGGGAGACTCTGGCATCACTCTGAAAAGTGTTGCCTATTCCACATCTTCAATATTTTCCACAAAGATCTGCTCTAGCTCTAGGATCTTGTCATAAAGGAGCCTGCCGAATGAGGTGAGTTTCACAACCTCACCTGGCCCGAGCTCTGCTATGCCTATGGAAACAAGATAATCCCCTATCTTTTCCTTGGTCTTCTTTCCATATGTGTTTAGCTTTTCTAGTTTCATGAAGTTCTCCTTGCCGAGTGCGTAAATTGACCGTAAGATGCAGGGATTCCAGTCAAGCCATTCGAGATAAGTTGAGTTGCTCATGAATATAAAATTAAAAGTACAATGAATAATTTAAAGTCTAATCTGTTAGAAACAGGCTTTATGATTGATCTAAGTTTAGAATTTGCTTATTATAGCTAGACACAACTGCAAACTCCCTTTTCAAGCTTTTGAGAGTAAATTTGAAATTGTTTACTAATTGTGGGATTAGGAAACAATCTACGATTTCTGGCTCTCAAGCAGGTACTACTTGGGGACTTATGTTCCAGTTTCCCCATAAAGTTCAACTTCCGAATATTTTATGAGGCCTAGGAACTTATCTCAAAATCATCAGATTATAAAGTAACAAGGAATTGATGGATAAATGTCCGCGAAAGACACTGATAGAAAAGCCCCAATTATACTCATAGGTGGAATACCCGGAGTTGGAAAGTCAAGCATCTCAGGCTATGTTGCCAGAGCTCTTGGAATCGATATTGTGCTTTCAGGCGACTACCTGAGAGAATTTGCCAGGCCAATACTATCCGACGAGAACAGGAACCTTCTATCCACCAGTGTTTATGAAGCATGGAAAAATTTTGGCCAGGAGAATGAGGAAAACATCAGGAAGGGGTTCATTTCCCAGGGAGAAGTTCTGAACAGTGGCCTAAATGCAGTCCTCCAGAGGGCAATAAAAAATGGAGAGCCCATGATAGTGGAGACACTTTATTTCATACCTTCCCAGATGGCCAAAGAAGTGCTTGAGAACACAACTTCCCTTTATATTTACATATCAAATAAGGAAATCAATTCCCAGAGGCTTCTCGAGAGGGAGAAGTTCACCCATTACAATTCTCCAGGAAAAAGGCTCAGCGACCAGCTAGACAGGTACCGGGTAATGATGGAGTATTCCTTGAAAGAGTGCAGGGAATTCGGGATAAGAACTTTTGACAATCTGGTCTACACTGATACCAGAGAGGAAATCATTCAATACCTTAGAGGACTGTATTAATCATGGTTCCCGATCCCCGCGAGCTTGGAAACATTATTGAAAGAGGGCTTATCGATAGAGGCATTTTCAAGCCTATGCAGGAGCATGTGCCGGACATGGAGGATGGCAGGGTATCCACCGGATATGGTTTTCCGATTACAGGGCTTGAGAAATTTCTTGGTTACTTTGACCAGTCCATAAACATCGCAAATTTTCCTTCTGTCTCCATTGTAACTGATTTCAGTGTTGCACATGCAATATGCAAGTATTCCAGCAGAAGTGGCGAAGACGAGGTCTGGCTGGACGGGAAACAGGACAGGAAATATACTGAAAAAGCTGAAAGGGCGCTTCAATTCTTCAAGTCCCTTTATGAAATATCCGGATCATTCAAGTTTTACATTGAGAGGAAGAAGAAGTACGGGAATGCAAAAGGGCTCGGAGAATCTGCGGCTGTAGCAGCTTCAGTTGCGCGGGCTTTGATCACAAACGTATTCGGAAAAGAAGGCCTTGCTGATACTACGCTTACCTCCAGGTTTGCAAGGATGGTTTCCGGTTCCGGCACCAGGTCTGTTTCAGGCGGGCTTTCCATATGGCTTTCATACCCATATATCGAGGAGAGCCATTCAGCCGGTTACTTTATTCGTGAAACTGATGATTTCAACATAGGTGCATTCCCCATGCCATCAATGATAGTAACAGACAGTGCACACACCCTGGCCAAAGCCTCGGATTTCTATGGAAGATGGATTTCTTCAAAGTACCAGAACCTGCTCGCGGAACTTGACGGTGGGTTCGACACGGAACACCTTATGCTCAGGGCACAGGAGGACATGTATACACTCAATTCAATCATACTTTCCAAAGGGCATTTTATCCAGACACCGGCAAGCCTTGAAATAATCAATTCCCTCTCCTCATTCAGGGCAAAAAATGAAGGCCTATATTACACAGCAGATACTGGGCCGAGCATTGTGCTCCTCAGCAAGGACAGGAAGCTCATTGAGGAATTTGTTTCGACCAGAGATGAGGAATTCATCTGGAGCAGTTCCAGGCCCAGGGAACCAAAAGCTGAGAAAAGCCTGCTGGAACGTTCCGTAAAATTCTTGAAATGAAATAACGTTGGTCCTGCATCCTCTCTTTATCACAAATTTGGAAAATTGAAATTTTAATACATTGTGTCAATAGTGAATCTGGTAACAGATGATTGACCATCCCGCACTTATGGAAAACCTCTACAAGGATATCCCCAAGCTCCCGCAGTCCAGAATCGTAAATGTATCCATATCGTTCGGGATATCAGATGTGCAGGATTTTGATCCTGATGGCGACAGGGCAAGCAAGTCCATTGCATGGCCCAATATTTCTAAAGCAGTGCTGGCAAGGGATGATTACAGGTGCAGGGTATGCGGGAAAGGTTCCCTGTCCGCAGTTGATGGAGCAAGCGATTACGGCAGGCTGCACTTTGGCCTTGAAGTGCACCACATAATCCCCAGAAAAGATGGAGGGAGTGACAGCTTCAGAAACCTAATCTCACTCTGCGAGGAATGCCACCACAAGACATTTTCTGGAGGCTATTCGGGAGTGCCGGTTGGAAAGGACAAGGATCTCTTCAGCTTTGCAAAAACGTTCCTGTTTGCACTGCCGGCGGACAGCATAGGGCTCTTCAGGGGAAATATAAGAAGTGCGACCCTGGAGGATTACGATCGCATGTTCGACCCAACTGAGAACCGGTACAGGGTTATTCCAATACCAAACACTAGATTGAGAATCAATATTGCGGAACTGGTGGTGGACGAATACAGGAACTTAGTTTCAGCAATAATGCGGGAGCATGAAGTCAAGGATTACATTACCCTGGAGGCAAAGGCAGGCAACTCCCCATTGAAGGTGAGGATGCTCATTGATGAGAATTCAGACCTTCTTATTTAAATTATGAACTCTTCCCTCTCCGCTTCCCTGTTTTCTATTCCAAGCTTGGAAGTGCTGAATTTCTTCCCGTTGTAAAGCTCTGCGTTCTCCCTGTTTGAATAAAGGGCTTCCACAATCCTTCCAATGGAATCGCCCTTAAGGATTCCGCTTCCGCTTGTGCCAGAAGCCACAATTATGTTAAGATCCCTGAATATGTAAGGGGTGCCGTCGATCGTGTTGTATGCGTAATATCCAGCCCAAGCACCTGTCACCTTGGGATATGTCATGGTCGGGAAATATGCCTGTATGACCTGAGCAAGGCTGTTGTCATAATATTCCCTTTCAGGTTGAGGATCTTCTGAGAAGCTGTAGTCACGGTTGTAATCATCAGCTGTTCCGACCCACAGTGACCTGGCCTTTGGAGCAGGCCTCAGGTAAACCCCGAATGAAGGTAGAATTGTGAAAGGAAGCACACCCTCCTTGTTCTGGTCCCAACCGAACAGGACATTTTCAACTGTAGGCCCGCTAATCTGGAACACCATTCTCTTCTTTGGCCTGATGTGGCTGTCAATGCCGGTGGGATCGAGGAGGCCGGTAGTCCACACATCAGTGCAGATGATGAAAATATCGGCTTCAATATCGCCATTGTTTGTCTGGACCTTTTTAAGCTGTTTCTTCTGCCAGAGGAAAGGCTCGCCCGGATAGTCGAGAGGATCAACAGGCTCGAGGCGGAATTCCTTGACCAAAGTGTTGAAAAGGAACTTGACTCCTATCCTCAGGGCCGAATTGTAATAGTAATCTGCCACCATTTCCGGTTCTATGGTGCCGCAGTTTTCTCCAAGTATACCTAGGTCTATGTCCTTGAGGTTCATGAGCGTTCTTGTATCCCCGTCAAGTTTGGTCCGCAGAAAATCATACCTGGAAAGGGCGTCAGAATCCAGTGTCCTCACCTTTGACCTTTGCGCTACTTTCTGAAGCACTTTGAGCCTTGGGTCATCGTGGTTGGTAAGGAAAAGATATCCTACGAATTGCATGCCTAAGTCGTGCCCCAAATCTTCCTGCACATGCCTGTAGTAATTTATGGTTGAATTGGACAGGTTGAAATTCATTTCTGATGAGAACATGTCCCTGAAGCCTGCAGCGCTTCTTGCAGTGTTGCCCTGGGCATAGGTGGGCGCCTTGTCAATTACAACAATGTTCACGTCAGGATTGTTTTTCTTTATGTAATAAGCAGAAGTGAGACCTACTATTCCGGCGCCTATAACAGCAACATCAAAGTGAGATTCAGGCACCATTACGTAAGTTGAGCGACCCTTAATAACCTTACCAGTGATTTTCTGGGCACCACTTATTTTGGATCAGATCCACCATTATTGAAAGAGGTCTGTTGACAGGTACTTGAAACCATTGTCCGGGAATATTGCAACCACCTTTTTACCGGCACCGAGTTCATGGGCTTTTTGTATTGCAATATGCAGGGCGCACGCAGAACTTTGCCCGAGCAGTAGCCCCTCCATGCTTGCAGCCTTTCTCCCTGTTTCGAATGCAGCCTGTTTCATTTTCTCATCCATCTCTATGAATTCGTCGAAATATTCCATCCTGACAAGCTTTGACGGGTTTGGCTCCTTGGGGTTGCGTATTCCCTGGATCTTCACTCCCGGTGCAGGAGTTATCCCTACTATTTTGATGTCCGGGTTGAATTCCTTCATTCTGATTGAAATTCCAGAACTTGTGCCTCCGGTTCCCACTGTCATGACTACCATGTCCAGATTACCGTCCATCTGATCGATTATCTCATTAGCTGTCCCTCTGTAGTGAGCGAATATATTGGCTGGGTTGCTGAACTGGTCCATTCCCACGTATTTTTCCGGATTTTCTGCAATGAGCCTGTCTTTAAGCTCGATTGCACCTGCTGTCCCTTTCTCTCCGGGGGTGAGAAGAAGTTCGGCACCATATGCCTTGATTATCTTCCTTCTCTCAACGCTGGCAGATTCAGCCATTACGATTGTTACCTTGTAACCCTTGTACGCTCCAATCATCGCTAGGGCAATTCCGGTATTTCCAGATGTTGCTTCGATGATGGTCTTTTCCTTGGTCAGGATGCCACTTGCTTCAGCAAACTCAATAAGATTGAGGGCAGCCCTGTCCTTGACTGACCCCCCGATGTTGAACATTTCCAGTTTGGCATATATGCTGGCGTCCTTCGGTCCTGTGAGTTTGTTAATCCTGATCATTGGAGTATTGCCTATTAAATCTGAAATGTTCCTGCTGATTCCATGGTAATCCATGATACTGTATTGTATCAGAGTTAAAATTTTTCAATGTATGGAACTGGTATTACGTAAAAGGCGGCACTTGTTAAGATAGTTTTAAAATTCATACTTCATTCTCATAGGTATGCCAGGCGAACCAGCCAGTAACCCGTTAGTTTCAAGCAAATGGCTCTCTGAACACTTGGAAGATGAATCCATAATCATAGTGGACTGCAGGTATAACCTGATGGACAAGGCATATGGCAGGGAAGCTTACAATGCAGGGCATATCCCTGGGGCACATTTCCTCGATATGGAAAGGAAGCTGACAGGTAGTGTGGGAAAACACGGGGGCAGGCATCCTCTCCCTGAAATGGATGAATTCCAGGAAAGCATGAACAGCATAGGGCTGTCACCGGTGTATACTGTTATTGCATACGACGATGACGGGTCCGGTGCATCAAGGCTCTGGTGGCTGCTCAAATATTATGGCCATCCCGGTGTCATGATACTCGATGGAGGTTTTCAGGAATGGAAGGATTCTGGCCTTCCAGTTACCAGAAATGTGCCAGAACAGAAGAAAGGGGATTTCAGGGCAAGGATTACAGGGCAAATACTGGTGAACAGGGATGACCTGATGAAACTACCACATGGCACCAAAATCATCGATGTCCGTGATAGGGAAAGGTATCTCGGAATCACTGAACCAATAGACAGGATTGCGGGGCATATACCTGGGGCCATAAACATACCATACAAGGACATCATTGAAAAGCCTGGAAAGTTCAGGAACCGGCAAGAACTTGAAAAGATTTTTTCAGGAAGCGGAAAGGAACCTGTGGTTTACTGCGGTTCAGGCATAACTTCCTGTGTCAATTTCGTGGCACTGGAATCCATAGGGCGGCATCCTAAGCTTTACGCCGGAAGCTGGAGCGACTGGATAAGTTATGAGGACAGTGAGATCGCCACAGGAGAGTTCAAATAATATCTTTTTTCTGAATTTTTATTGAAATATATTTATCTATGAGAAGTGCTGTTATTCTACATGCAATCAGTCTTTTATACCTATAATGAAATACAGGGGTATGGCGTACAGTGACGGCATCATACTCAGAGTCGCCGAAGCAAATTCTACCGATCCAGGAATGTCCAGAGTCAGGCTTGACGAGGAATCGAGACTTGCCCTAGGGGCAGAAATCGGTGATGTTGTCGAAATCGAAAAGGACAAAAAAACCGTTGGAAGAGTCTACAGAGCAAGACCAGAAGACGAGAACAAGGGCATTGTGAGAATAGACAGTGTCATGAGAAACAACTGTGGTTCATCCATTGGAGACAAGGTCAGAGTTAAGAAAGTCAGAACTGAGGAAGCCAAAAGAATCACATTAGCACCCATTATCCGCAAGGACCAGAGGCTTAAGTTTGGCGAGGGGATCAATGAGTTTGTCCAGAAAGCCCTTATCAGGAGGCCAATGCTTGAAGGGGACAACATCAGCGTACCCGGGTTAACGCTAGCCGGGCATTCAGGTTTAATTTTCAAGGTCGTTAAGTCCCAACCCACAAAAAGCCCAGTGGAAGTTGGAGAGGAAACCAAGATAGAGATCAGGGAGGAACCGGCATCTGAGGTTCTCGAGGATGTTTCAAGAATTAGTTATGAGGATATTGGTGGCCTTTCAGACCAGCTTGGAAGAGTGAGGGAAATCATCGAACTTCCGCTTAAGCACCCTGAGCTTTTCGAAAGGCTGGGAATCCACCCGCCAAAAGGAGTCTTGCTCCACGGTCCACCGGGTACTGGAAAGACCTTGATTGCAAGGGCGGTCGCCAATGAATCCGGGGCAAATTTCTTCTCCATAAATGGACCAGAGATCATGAGCAAGTACTACGGCCAGAGCGAACAGAAACTCAGGGAAATTTTCCTTAAGGCAGAAGAAACAGAGCCGTCAATTATATTTATAGATGAAATCGATTCAATTGCACCCAAGAGAGAGGAAGTCCAGGGGGAAGTTGAAAGAAGGGTTGTAGCCCAGCTACTCACCCTTATGGATGGCCTCAAAGAAAGGGGGCATGTCATAGTAATAGGGGCAACAAACAGAATAGACGCTGTTGACCCCGCCCTTAGAAGGCCGGGAAGATTTGACAGGGAAATCAACATTGGCGTACCCGACAAGAAAGGAAGAAAGGAGATTCTTTCCATCCACACAAGGGGAATGCCACTCGGAATGGACGAAGAAAAAAAGAATGATTTCCTGGATGAAATTGCAAGCCTCACATACGGTTTTGTGGGAGCTGATCTTGCCGCCCTTTCAAGGGAATCAGCAATGAATGCCCTTAGAAGATATCTGCCAGAGATTGATCTTGACAAGCCGATCCCTACGGAAATTCTTGAGAAAATGCAGGTTACAGACGATGATTTCAGGGAAGCGCTAAAGGCCATAGAGCCAAGCAGCTTGAGGGAAGTAACTGTTGAGGTCCCCAATATTACATGGGGAGATATCGGCGGACTCGAATCTGTGAAAAGCGAGCTCCGCGAATCAGTTGAACTGCCCCTGCTAAAACCTGAAGTCTTCAAAAAACTCGGCATAAGGGCTGCTAAAGGATTCCTTCTATACGGGCCGCCGGGTGTTGGAAAGACCCTATTGGCGAAGGCCGTTGCAAATGAAAGCAATGCTAACTTCATCTCAGTAAAGGGTCCTGAAGTCCTAAGCAAATGGGTTGGGGAAAGCGAAAAGGCAGTCAGGGAAATTTTCAAGAAAGCCAAGCAGGTTGCCCCGACAATTGTATTTCTTGACGAAGTTGACTCAATTGCCCCGAGGAGAGGGCAATACGGCGACACAGGTGTCACGGAAAGGATTGTAAACCAGCTACTTACCTCCCTGGACGGCATTGAGGTCCTTCAGGGAGTAGTAGTGCTTGCAGCCACCAACAGACCGGATATCATTGACCCAGGACTTCTGAGAGCCGGCAGGTTTGACAAGATGATCTACATTCCCGCCCCGGATGCCGCAAGCAGGTTGAAAATACTTGAAGTCCACACAAAGCAGATGCCCCTGAGAAAGGATGTGTCAATTGAGGATCTATCCCAGAAGACTGAAGGATACGTTGGCGCAGACCTGGAGAACCTTTGCAGGGAAGCTGGAATGATGGCCTACAGGGAAAACCCCGAAGCTTCAGAAGTGTCACAGCAGAACTTCATTGATGCCCTGAAGAACATCAAGCCCTCTGTGGATGAGGAAGTAATAAAATTCTACAAGAACCTTGCACAGACCATAGGCAAGGGAGTCAAGGAAAAGAAGAAGGCAGTGGAGGAACTGGGCCTTTACCAGTAAACCTTCCAACCCTCCCTCCGATTATTAATAAAAATAAATTCAATTTTTCCACTTACCTTCAAATTTTAAAGCAAAGAATTTTATCTTTTCGGAGCTTTAAACCACAATGGCTGTGAAGAAATTTGCAAGCGACATCATCAAGAAATCTGTAATGACCGTGGATGGGGAATTAATAGGCACAGTCAACAACGTAGTGGTGGACACTGAGCTCGGGATGATCAAGTCAGTTCTAGTAAAACCACAGGGCAGTAACAGGTACCCCGATTTCCAGACTGACAAAGAAGGCCGTTATATGATACCACTAAAGGCTATGAGATCAATGAAAGATGTTTTTGTGGTTGAGGTCTCAAGCGGCCAGCAGTTGAAGAATTAGATTACCCGTAAACCTTCGGCACATACCTCAGGACACCGACCATGCCGCCAAATGCCTTCTGAAGAAGCTTGCCTTCCTCACTGTCGCCAGAGATCATCTCCACCTTTGTGTTTCCTTCCTCTGCAAGTTTGTAGTAGACCTCCACAATATCCTCTTCATGATCCATTTCCATCTGTTCGCCGCACTTATCGCACATGACAGGTTCATCAGCCAGTTTGCCAAGCACTTTTTCTGAGCCGTCGTTGGGGCATTTGTAAAAATACTGTACCTTATTTAGGCCTTCGGAAAGCAGCAACAAGTCCACAGCTTTCTGCTCCATTGCAGACCTTATGGCTGCTTCACCGTATACGCCAAGTCCACCATCCGGTTTCCTTATTTCTTGCATGAATTTATTCATGAGGTCCCTTTCCCTGGCAATCTGCATCTCCTTCATGGAGTCGGCCGCTTTGTCCACCAGTTCTTTTAGGCCTGTCTCATCAGTATATCCGATGTCGAAAAGGTCCTTGACCTTGTTCTTTACATCATTCCTGAGATAATCTTTCTCAAAGAAGTATTCCTTAGTAGCGCCGGGTCCACCAATGAAAACTGCCTTGAGGTCCTTTATGACAGGCATGAAGGCATTATTGGCGATCTCGCCCGCCTTTTTGAAGAATTCGTGAGCCGCAATCTCAATGAGCCGCTCATATCTTCGCGATGACTGTCCCCCTTGATGGTGCTTGCTCGGCACCAGGGACTGCTCATTAGCAACCATTGTAATTATGGTTCCGTTGAGGAAACCTATTGTGGCCTCCTTTCTGTCTATGACTATGAGACCATATGATTCCTTCACTGCAAGCTGCAGCCTGAGTTGTTCAAGGTGGAAGTTCGAATCGCACATGTAAGAGAATGTCTGGATAGGCTCTGGAGGCTCTATGATTCTCGTATACATCTGGGTCTGGTCGCCTCTAGTCGCGACATGACCAACGAAAAACACGAGTCCTGTCTCAGGCGGAAACTTGTAATTCTTCAGCCTTGACATTATTGATTCAATGGCAGATAGAACATTCTTCCTGGTTGATTTTGACTTGATGTTAGATGATGTGGAAAACTCCTCTCGCAGATACTGTACCACATCTGATATCATCTTCGAGGGTGGAATGTAAAGTGAAATGAGCTCTGTGCCCCTGCCCTTCAGCGTATCCAATTCCTGAAGAGCCCTTTTGAATTCATATCTCCTTAGCTGGAGATCGTCTGTTGCCATCCTGAACAAAATTTTATAATTGTATATAACCTTATTCCGCTTGGTTTTGATGGAATCAGTTGTAATTTCCCTCGGCGGTTCAATTATATCAACAAATGGCCTGAACCTGAAATTCATGGAGGAGTTCGTTCAGACAATAAGGAAACTTGAGAAGCGCTGCAGGTTCGGCATTGTGGTGGGAGGGGGAAGCCTGGCCAGGACTTACATTTCAGCTTTGAGGGAATATCATGTCAACGACAATATTCTTGACGAAATCGGCATTAATGCCACCAGAATGAATGCCCTTGCCCTTTCATCATTTCTCCCCGATTCCAATTCGAAAATTCCGTCAACGGTCAACGATGCCGCGGAATTTCTTAGGATTTACCCCTTTGTTGTCATGGGAGGAACTGAACCCGGGCATACAACCGATACCGTAGCAACACTGCTTGCTGAAAGAATCGGGGCAAAGATCCTCATCAATGCCACTTCAGTTGACGGCGTATACACTGATGACCCTAAGAAGTCCCCAAATGCCAGAAAGCTTCCTTCCCTTAGCTATGATGAGGCGATTTCACTTGCTCTAGAGAAATCCATAGGGGCTGGCCCAAATGTTTTCATGGACCTGACGGCCCTGAATATTGCAAAAAGGGCGAAAATAAAATTATATGTGACGGATGGGAAAGAACTGGCTGAATATGAAAATATAATTCTTCGCGGGAAAACCAGTGGCACCCTGATTTCCTAGAAGACCGCTTCCCTCAGATCGTATTTTACGATTGGGATTTGCAGTTCCCGCCCGTTCATATCCAGGAAACTTTCCTTTATGGATTTTGCAAGCTTGTCCATTTGCTGTAGCTTTTCTGCAGGGGAAAGCTTCCCTAGCTTCTCCTTTTCCATAATCTCCATGTAATGGGCATCATCTTCTTCAACAACTGGAGATAGGAAGATCATGTCGCCGCTTTCAAGGTACATCTGGGAAATTATGTTTGCAGATCCCTCCACATGGTCATTGTCAAATTTTTTCCCGCCCAGGCCAGCAAGCACCACTATGGACACGGATATGCCATGGTCCTTGATGTTGTTGACAATATTCAGGGTCTCCGTTACATTAATTTTTTCGTTGAAAAGCTTAATGACCTTGTAACTGCCTGATTGTAAGAAAACGAATATCCGGTCCAGTCCGTGGCCCTTCAGGTCCTGGTAACTTATCATGTTCTTTCTTTTCGGGGTTGTGAAAATGTCAAAGGCAGCAAAAACCGGCAAGCCAAATTCACTCTTGAGCCTGTCAAGTGTTTTGAGAAGTACTTTCTGGTCAAAATCCAGTGCCCCTGGATCACCAAGAAACAGACCTTTCTTTGCCTTAATGCCTTCGCCGAGGTTCTCTTTGATGCTGTTAACATGAGCAGAAAATTCTTCTTCGGACTTTTCCTGTATTGTTCTGCCAGCGTATGCGGATGAAATGGTACACCTGTTCCAG
Source organism: Thermoplasmata archaeon (assembly GCA_021811525.1). Next base: position 17,253 of record JAJZOK010000127.1, read on the forward strand.
TTAGTGCCTGAACTCAGCTCAAGATAGATTGCAGAAGACTGGTCTGGTGGCATAATAGGTTTGACTGTGTACAAGGAGATCATTTTCTGGGCATCAGATTCAAGCCAGGGGGCGTCCCTTGATGATACCTTGGCAAGAATCATCTTCTCTTCTTCAGTAAGAGTATCAGTGGGGAAATTTCTGGCAAGTTCGTAACATCTACCGTAAATGGCATCTGTTTCTGTTCTTTCCACCGGGACAACCGTTCTAACTTCGTTTTCCCAGCCAAGCCTGAAAAGCGTGTTGTCGGTTGATCGCCTGTGCATGAGCCCGTTCTTTGTGTAAAACAGAATTCTACCCTCAAAATCGAAATTTGCAACTTCTTCGTTTCCGCTTGCTATTGTGAGTATGCCGTTGTTAATCCTGAACAGGTTTCGATTCATTCCAGACACTATGGAGTGACCACTTATTATCTTTGTCCAGCCATATGGAGGCTCATTAGAAAGATGACGTTTGGATTTAAAAAAATAGGAAAATTTGTCGGGACTAGCTGATTAGTCCCTTATTTCCTTTTCAGCTACAAAATAAGTCAGAAGCACAAGGCCAGCGGCAAGGATTGCAAGCGAACCCATCCACCATTCCACGTTGGAAGCCTGTGAAGCGGTCACTGTGCCGTTTATTATAACAGTCCTTATAGATTCTGCAGCCCAGGATACCGGGTTGTATTTGGCTGCGTCTGCAAGCCATGTCGCCATGATGTCAGGCGGGAACATTGCATAGCTCATGAAGAGCAAGGGCAAGTTCACCAGATTCACGATGCCGAAGATTGTATTCATATCCTTGAGCCTTACTGCAATGACGCTGAATACTGACGAAAAAATTAGGGCAACAAGTACCACAGTTGTTACCAGCACAAATACAGCTTCAAGGGAGAAACCGTGATTCAGCACTAGCCCATTGGGAATGATGAATGCAGCAGCTATGAGGATTACTACTTGCACGAGGATCCTGACCATTGCAGAAAGGATTTTTGAGAATACAATGGAACTCCTCTTTATGGGGGATGTGAGAAATCTGCCCATTGGGCCCATTCTCCTGTCAAAGATTATGTTGACGCCCGAGAACATGGCTGTGAACAGGCTTGTTATCACAAGTATTCCTCCAAGTATGAAAGTAATGTAGTTAGATGCACCCCCGAATATTACGGATGGTGACACGCCGGGTGGCAATCCTGCCCCCAGGAATTTGGAAATGTCAATGGCACTTCCAAACAGTGCCAGCCAGAAGAAGGGTTGTATCAGGCCGGTAAGCAGGAATACAGGGTTCCTGACCCATTTTTTCAGTTCCCTGACAGTAAGTGGCCCAAGTCCGCTCATCTTCTCATCCTCCTCATGTTCATCATCATCTTCCTTACGTCTCCTGCGTCCTCCTGCCTTATGTCCCTCCCTGTATACTGAAGGAACACTTCGTCAAGCGATGGTTTCTGGACGGTCATCCTCATAATAGTCAGTTTCTTGTCTGAAACGTACTTAATCAGGGTAGGGAGCACCTCATCAGAATTCCGGACGGTAACCCGGACAATATTGGGGCCGAAATCTCTTGCTTCAGTAGCCTCTGGGAATTGCTTCATCACTTCAGCGTCTTCCGGGCTCTTGAAAGTCATCTGTACGATATCCCCCTTCAAGCTTGATTTCAGCTCCTCCGGTGTTCCGGTAATGAGAATTTTTCCATGGTCGATGATAGAAATCCTGTTGGCAAGGGCATCCACTTCTTCCAGATAGTGGCTGGTAAGTATGATTGTAACATTGAGTTTTTTCTGGATGTCCCTTACGTATTCCCACATCTGGGTCCTTGTCTGGACGTCCAGCCCCAGTGTTGGTTCATCGAGGAAAAGTATCTTTGGGTCGTGTACAAGGCCAATGATAAGTTCCAGACGTTTCCTCATGCCTCCTGAGTACTGCTTGACATACCGTCCAGCAGCCTCTTCAAGATCCACAAGCTTCAGCAGCTTTGCAATTCTTTCGTTTGCAAGATTCTTGGGAACGTCATAGAATCTTGCCACCATCATCAGGTTCTCGTATCCAGTGAGGTCCTCATCTGTGGTCAGGTCCTGTGGCACGACCCCAATGGACTTCCTTACCTCCATCGAATGCTTTCTAATGTCAAAACCGTTGACTATAGCAGTTCCGGCCGTAGGTGTTATTCTTGTTGTAAGGAGGTTTATTGTGGTACTCTTTCCAGCACCGTTTGGGCCAAGCAGGCCGTATACCTCCCCTTCATCTATTTCTATATTGAGGCTGTCAAGTGCCTTGATCTTGCCAGCATATGTCTTGGAAAGATTTTCAGTTTTGATTATTTCTCCCATTCCACTATTCACTCCTTATTCAGTTTGGACAATCTGCCTGAAATATCCTGAATTCTTTTCTGAAATTCCTTCAGGCTCCCCTGCTCGTCCTCCAGGTAGGAAACATAACCTTCCATTTCAGTTATGATTTTTTCAATATCCCATCCCTCTGCATTTACCTTTCTGGACTGGCCGGGTTTCAGGCCAATCTCATCCGCGCCTTCCGCTGTAAGGGAAAATCTGAGGTCCTCTTCCTTCTTTATGAGGCCGTCTTTTAGAAGGGTGTTAAGCAGAGGATATATTGTCCCAGGGCTGGGCCTCCACCACCCCATGGTTTGCCTTTGGACAGTTTCTATAATTTCAGACCCTCTTAGGTTTTTCTGGCTCAGCAGCCAAAGGACGTAATACCTCATTCCTCCGTGCCTCCTGAAATTCCGGGCGAAGTTGAAATTTCCGGGATCAATATTTCTGAAAAATTCCTTGTTTGGGCCAGTATCCTTTTCGTCATCATGTCTAAACATTCGATATCGATTCGATATCGGAAATTTATATTTAAAGTATTTATTGTATTAAAATTTAAAATTGAAAATGAGAAGTCCAGATTAAAAATGAAAAATGGAATAAAAAACAGAAATTAAAGGGAGAAATCCCCAATTAGCTCCAGTTTCTTGTTGTATTTCTTCCTGACCACAAGCGTTGCCACAACTGTGATTAGGATCCAGACCATTGCACCATATATTCCATAGACATATGGCACGCTGAGATTATAATCAACAGCTATGAATATTGCAAAAATTAGAAGAATTGTGGAAATACTCGGTACTATCAGGTGCCTGATGTAGTTGATCTTCTTTCCCTCTTTCCTTTTGTAAATGTAGAGCGAAGTGTTCGTAAATATGTGAATCAGATAAGATACAGGGCTTTCAAGGATCAGGAGGAACAGTGCAGCATAGGACAAGGCAGTAACGGGCTGTCCAGGATATAATCCCTGGAATACCAGGCCAGTGATTATGACGATTATGGCTGAAAGTATGGCAACCACAAGCACTGCATTTGTAGGAACACCGGTTTTGTGGTGAGTTTTGGAAATCCTGTCATCGATGACCTTTTCCCTTGACATTGAGAAAAGGACCCTGGTCGCGTTTGTTCCCAATGAAACCGTAGCCGTAAAGTACGAGTTTGCCACAATAATGATCATAATTCCAAGCAGAAGAGGGCTGAAAGAACCAAAGCTGTCCCCGTAGATATTCAGGACCGGGTAATAAACCGAAACGCCGAAAGTTGACATCTGGGTCTGCCCCCAGGCAATTACCTGCGCGTATGATGAAAGAATGATAGTGACGCCAAGCACTATGATTGTGGTTATGATGGCAAGAGGAACATTCCTTTTGGGATTCTTGGTCTCTTCTGCAACAGGCAATGCCCCGCCAATTCCCACAAATGTACCAATAGCGTAAACCATCATTGAAGCCAGGATCAGCGGATTATTTCCCACAGGGCTTGCAGTGAATGGTGCGATGGACAGGGAGTTATGATAAACCCCAAGCAACACAACTGAAGTGACTATGAAGAAGGTAATTTCAATGATGATTGTGTAGAACACATATCTCAAGGATGGTTTTATTCCACTATAGATAAGCCCGCACACAAACCCGATGAAGACCAGTACAATTGGAATCCAGAGGATTGACGCATCTGGCACATTTATTCCAACAGATGGAAGCACACCATAGATGAACCCTATGAATCCTAGTATTCCAAAGCCTGTAAAGCTAAGTACCTGGTAAGACACATAGGAAATAGCGGTCAGAAATCCAGCCGAGCTCCCCAATCCTCTTGACACAAAGGTATAGTACCCGCCTGAACTCGAAATCTCCCTAGCAAACTCATACATTGAAAAGCTCATTAAGCCATAGACAACCAGAGACAGCAGCAGAACCAGTGGAATGGAAAATGCACCGTTTGGATAGGTGTTTCCAAAGGTAAAGAACATTAGTGCCGCGGTGGTTGTTACATACAAGACAATGGTTCCAGCCGGAGCATTTAATGCAACAGCCTGTGAAACTGCATGTCTGAGGCCAAGTTGATCCTTTTTAAGATGTTTTAACCCGGTTTCAGTTTCCTGCACTTTTGGGTTGATGAACCTCCTATATTTGAAATTATGTTGACAATATGCAGACCCAATTTTCTATACAAGAAAATTATTTGAAATTGTGCGCCATATATTGGATACACTTCTTACATGAAAACATTAGTGTTTTCAAACCCTGCACTAGAAAAAACTTAATTATTGTGTCTACATCTTAACACAATGACACTGGTAACTGACAATTTTGGCAGATCAGTACGAAGCATGAGGATTCAGGTAAATACCACATGCAATTTCAGCTGTTTTTTCTGCCATATGGAGGGCACCGGAGTCCATTCTGAATCCATGACTGCTGATGAAATCGAGAAAATTGTCTCAGTGGCCAGCAAGTGGGGGGTGAACAAAATAAAATTCACTGGTGGCGAGCCTACCCTGAGGAGAGATATCCTTGACATTGTTAGAAGAACGAGGAAATACATTACCGGAGATATCTCCATGACCACCAATGGGATTATGTTACCCAAGATTGCAAAGGATCTCCGGGAAGCAGGCCTGGACAGAATCAACATTTCACTTCATTCGATTGAGAGGGAAAAATTCGAGTTCATTACAGGTGTCGATGCCATTGAGCAGGTTATTAAGGGCATTAGAGCGGCACACGAAGCTGGATTCAAGTCAATTAAAGTCAATTTCGTTGTACTAAAGGATCTCAATGTGGACCAGCTTCCTCTCATGATGAAGCTTGCAGCGGATGAGAATGTAATGCTGCAGCTTATAGAATACGAAACAACCAGGGAAATGGAAAAATCCGAGGATTTCCTGAAATACCACGTTTCTCTGGACAGATTTGAAAAGGAGGTTGCATCAAGATCCTTCAAAGTGGAGTACAACGAGCTCCACAAAAGGCCAAGATACCACATGAACCTAGATGGAAGGGCGGCCGTTGTTGAATTCGTGAAGCCTATGAGAAATTCAGAGTTCTGCAACAACTGCACGCGAATAAGGCTGACTTCCACTGGGTTGCTAAAGCCATGCCTAATGAGGAATGACAACCTTACAAACATAATTTCAAGCGTCCGGAACGGAAAACCCGATCAGGTTCTTGACGAAATTTTTGTAAATGCCGCAAAAGCCAGGGAACCTTACTGGAAGAAGGAGGATGAGATTGAAGCTAACAGTGAAGTATTTTGGCTCAGTGAGGGATGATTCCGGCACAGAAAAGGAATACCTTACACTTGACGAAGGCACCACCATATCCCAGGCAATGGCTCTTCTGAAAGAGAAACACCTTGGCCTTAAGTCAAGAAAGGGTCAGATCCTGTTTGCTCTGAACCAGAATTATTCCGCTTTGGAAGCAGTCCTTAAGGACGGGGACGAACTTGCACTGTTCCCGGTAGTCAGCGGCGGATAAACTGCCTAAAACCTAATTCTGGAAGGGTGGGCATAGATGTTGAATCTCTCCCCGCGCACAAAACATACTAAGGTCATGTTCATGGATACAGCAGTGTCAATAGCCAGAGTTGATGGTGCAGAAACGCAGCTAACAACCGGGATGCCTGCCATAGCTGCTTTCTGAAGGATTTCAAAACCTCCCCTCCCGCTTACCTGCAGCACCAGGTCGTCTGAATAAAGCAGATTGTTCATCACCATGTATCCGATGACTTTGTCAACTGCGTTGTGCCTGCCTATGTCCTCTGCTACAACCTTAAGATTCCCTTGCAGGTCGAATAGCCCAGCAGCATGTATCCCACCAGTCTCACCAAATATCTTCTGGTCTTTCCTCATCAACTCCGGCAGTTTCAGTAGCGTGCTGGCGTCAATGGTCTTGGTTGACCTGATGAGCCTGCCTGTTTTAACAAAAATGTCATTGATGCTGCTCTTGCCGCAGACGCCACAACTTGAGTTGACCACAAAATTTCTGCCATATTCTGATGGGGCAAATTGGACTTCATCAGCAACCTCCACGACAACGATGTTATCAATCGCTGTTCCTTCAGAATCCACGTTCGAAATGGACAGAACCTGGTTGTGTCCCTTCAATATACCCTCTGAGTAGAGAAATCCCACTGCAAGGTAGTTGTCCAGCATAGGCGTCCTCATTATGACAGAAACTGTTTTTTCGGCACCATTGCGGTATCTAATCCGAACTTCCAGGGGTTCTTCTACTGTTATCCTGTCCTTAAAATTCTCTGGACCTGTAGTCTTATTGTATTTTACTGTTTCAAAAAAATGGAAAGATTTTGGTTTGGAATCCTGCAAATTCTACTCCTTTTTGACTGATGGCTTGGTAAATCCCTTGGCAACCTCGAATAGCACCCTGAACCCTACAGTGACATCAGGATCCTTCATGTTTGACCTGAGAGCCATCAGTCCCATCGGCCCCTTATCTTTCATTGTAGGCGATTTGTCTACTGCATTGGCAAGGTTGAGCATGAATTTCCTCACCGTATCAGGATCTATGTTGGAGAGTAGGGCATAAATAGACATTAGGTTCCTGACAAATCTGAGGTTCTGGGGTTTTACCAGCTCACTGGAAATTTCAGACATGGAATCCCCTTTGTTCTCAAAGAGAGCTTTGAGGAAAGTAAAAATACCACTTTCCTGGGCCGACTTCACCAGATCAAGGAAGGCGTCTATCTCTTCTCCGTGTTTTGCAAGCAACGTTGCAAGATCCAGTGACTCATCCATTGTCTCAGGCTGGACATTCGATTCTATTTCTTCAATCATTTTCGCCATTCTTTTTCACCTCACTCGTTTGCCAGGGGCTCGTAGTCCTTTCTCTTCCATTTTTCTTCCACAAGCACGCCCTTCTGTGGCTTTGGATGGCCGAATCTAGGGTTGGTTCTTGGAAGAGGAGACTGCCCTCTTGCTTCCTTGAGTTTCTCAAGTTTGACTGGAAGCTCTTTGTAAGCAGGGGTGTGGGCAGTTGGGTCATTTACTCTTCCTGTGAGGTTGTTCACTGCCTCATCGCCAATGGCATTCATGGGAAGATACATTTCGTTGCCAGATACCCTGTCGGTTATAAGTGCCCTCACTTTCACTGAACCTGCTGGAGAACTAATCCTCACAACATCTCCAGTTTGGATCTCTCTAGCTTTGGCAAGCTCAGGGGAAATCTCAACAAAAGTGCTTGGCACCTTTTCCCTTATGCCCACTGTCTTATAAGTCTCATTTCCTTCGTGGAAGTGTTCAAGAAGCCTTCCGTTGTTGAGATGCAGATCGTATTCTTCCGTGAGGGAAAGTGGAGGCGTGTACGTTAACGGATAGAACTTAGCTTTCTTGTCCGGGAAATTGAATCCATGCTCATACAGGAATGGCGAATCGGTTCCGTCCTCAGCAACTGGCCACTGTTGGCTCTTAAAGCCCTCCAGCCTTTCGTATGAAACACCTGAAAACATGGGTGCCAGTTTTGAGGCTTCTTCCATTATTTCTGATGGGTGCCTGTATTCCCAGTTGTGACCCATCTTTCTTGCCAGCATCTGGAGTATGTGCCAATCTGGTTTTGTTCCCTTGAGGGGCTCCATGACTTCGTATAGCCTCTGTATCCTTCTCTCAGTGTTGACAAACGTTCCCTCCTTCTCGAGGCTCGTGCTCGCAGGAAGTATTACATCAGCATACTTTGCCGTCTCAGACATGAAGACTTCAAGTACGACAAGGAAGTCCAGGGATTCAAGTCTCTTTCGTATGTAATTGGAGTCTGCTCCAGTCTCAACTATTTCCTCTCCTACAACCATCATGGCCTTGACTTTTCCATCCTCAATGGCCTCAAGGCAGTTGTTGTTGTCAAATCCGGGCTCAGCGGGTATTTTGCAGTTCCAGGCATCCTCAAACTTCTTCCTCACCTTGTCGTCAGCAACTTTCTGGTAACCGGGGAAATATGCATTCATGCATCCAAAGTCACTGGTGCCCTGGACGTTGTTGTGCCCCCTTAAAGGATATGCTCCAGTTCCCCTTCTTCCATAATTTCCTGTTACAAGGAGAAGATTGGAAATTGCTGTCGAAGTGTCACTCCCCATCTGGTGCTGCGTTACCCCC
>JAJZOK010000114.1 GCA_021811525.1 Thermoplasmata archaeon
CTGTCCAGGAAAGTATAGGCAAAGATACCTTTCATCCAGACCTCAAGGATCTTGAAAATTATTAAAGTATCATTGGAAAGAGGTCAGTGGTTCACCAAAATGAATTTCATTCCGAACGACCTGGCCAGCTCCCCGTCAAGGTCATCCCTGTCGCCTAAGTATACAGAATTAGGGATATCGATATCATATTTTTCCATGGCCTGTTCTATCAACCCAGGCTCTGGTTTGCGGCACCTGCAATGCTCCTCTGGAGTATGGGGGCAGATAAAGGCATCGTCAACATGGACACCCATTGCTTCCATCTCACTGAAAAGAGCATTGTTGAAATCGTCCATCTCTTTTCTTGTGAAAAATCCACGGTTAAGCCCAGACTGGTTAGAAACCAGGAAGACATAATAACCTCTGGACTGGTATTCCCTAAGGGCTATCACAGTATCAGCGTACACGAAAAGATCCTTAGGGTCATGGCAGTAGGGACAATCTCTGTTCAATGTCCCGTCCCTGTCCACAAAAACTGCAGGTTTTGCCATTCTTACTGTTACCTTAAGCTTCCCCTATAGCCTTAAGTTTTCTTTCAACGGTGTTTTCAAGATCCAGCCTGTGGTCAACTTTCACTATGGTCTCGACCCTCTGGAATCCCTGTGATACTATGAATGCCTCTACCTTTGAAATCACGCTGAAGATTTCGTCCAGGGTCTTGCCCTCAAGGACAGTGGCCATGCTGTTTGGATAACATTTGAGGCCGCTTTCTTTAAGCTTGGAGACTGCAGCTTTTATGGTTTCACCGGCAGAGACTCCTTTTCCGATGGGGTAGAAAGTAACATCTGCAATAATCATGGTGGAAAATTGCCCTGTGGGATAAAAGAATGATCACTTCGACCATTTGTTGCCACAGTAGGGGCATGGTTTTCTCTTTCTTTTCCTGGTTGAACCGCAGGCCTTGCATACGTACCAGGTATGGGAGCCATTCCATCCGGCAATTGAAATTGCAATGACAGATGCAAATGCTATTGGAAGGTAATATTCAGGCAGAGAAAGCCGCTTCTCTATGGCTTCTGGAAGGGGAATGATCTTCTTTGAAACCAGGTTCACTGTGAAGGAGGAGTTGCCTACCTGAATTATTCCGGTGGAATTCTGGATTGCATATCCCTGCGGATCAACAGCTTCATAGTTATACGAGCCAGGCTGAAGAGCCACTGTTATTGTTGCATTATCAGATCTCAATCTGGATCCGGCGATGATCAATTCCCACTGGCTACCCCTTGAGATATTGCCATTTTCAAATGTTATATCATACTGAATTCTGAAGAATGTTATGTTGTATTGACTCTGATTGGGCGTCAAATTGATGGTTGCAGGAGAAGACTCATATCCACTTGGCCCAATGATTTTGGCGGTGGCGTTTCCTGTTATGTTAGTGTATATCGCAGTCCCATTGCTGTACAGGTAACTATTACCTATGGAAACACCCCATATCTTGCCGTCGATGCTGCCCTGCTTAAAGATAGTTATTCCATGTTCCGTAGGTGCTGGAATTCCAAGAAAGAAGTCAGAAGAGACAATGCCAGAATTATTGAAAGCGTGCTCTTGACTAATGAGCACTTTGGCTTTGATGGTATAATTTCCGGGTTCCAAGTTATTTAACGAATTGATATGGATAACCTGGCCTCCAGCTGTTCCAGGATTGCTGATATTCGTATTGCCTTTCGAAATTTCTGAGGTAGAGGTGCAAAGTTCCCATGACAAGTTCAGATCTGCAAGGGCACTTAGATTCCCATTCCACTGCAGTTCAAACTCTCCGGACCCATTGGCATAGACTTTAAATCCGCGTATATCAAAGATAGAATAGGGAACTGAAAGTGAAGCGAACGTGAAATTCAATGGCCCCTTGTCCAGCGTTGGAAAAGGTGATACCGAGAAATATCCGGTGCTACCAGCCGAAGAAATGCTGAATGTGCCAGTGTAGTTGAAAACGTCTGATAAATTGGCCATTTCATAAACCACAGCATAATTCTTAGCATATATCCAGCCGCTTCCTGTGGAGTTGATTGATTTTAGGAAAGTACTCCCTGCAAGATTCACTGAGTCGCTTGGCGATAAGTTGTATCGTAGACCCTGTACTGGAATGCTGTGGGAGAAAGCATCAACTTTTATTTCTCTCAAGAAGAAAATCCGTGAATTGTGGTTTAGGAAGAATGGATCATTGTAACTGCCTTGATTCAAAAGAGAACTGTCACCAAAGACGAGGGTAGAATTGATCAGATCCATGTATATTTTGCCTGGATTTGACTGCCCGCTTACAAGAACGTTCACAGCATCATTTACGCCTAAGGAAGAATTGAAAACTGTTACGTTGGAATTTGAAAAGTTGTATGAATAAAGACCACTTCCATAGAGCGAAACTGTATCGTTTGAATAGAAGAATTCGCTGAGGTTGTATATGGTTATTGGAGTCTGGCTGTTAATCACAGAGATCACGTAGAAATTTGTGGTGCTTTCCATCCAGGTCAGATTATGCTCCAAGCCGCTGAAATTAACTTTGAAGCTTTGGGTAACCTGCTTTTCTGATAAGTTAAAGGGCAGTTCGTATTCTTTCAGCAGATTTCCAGCGTACCCAATTTTCAGGTAACTACTACTTTCATTGTATTTTGAACTGTAGGTTACATTGATCACTGCTGAGTTTATGTAGGCATCCTTTCGTAGATGAGAGGCAGGCGTCATCGGTATTGTCGAATTGCTTGAACTGTAGGGCGTATTATACAGGTACTGGTAACCATCCATATACTCATATGACTCATATTGCCTGTAAAGGCCATTGACAGTGCTATGCCATATAGATATCTGCGAATAATTGGAGGAGATTCTCAACGAACAGTCGTACGGGTTCTGAAAATCTGATATAGATGAATTGACCGATGAATTTGCTATCCTTGCATAACTGCGTGTAAAATACAGTGCACCCGGAAAAACCAGAGATGAATTTTGCAGGGTGAATCTTGACCCCGGTTCCATGTATATGGAAAAATTCAGGACTTTGGAATAGGAAACATTGTCAAGTGCGATGCTTGAATTGACAATGGACAGATTTCCATATACCGTAATTTCAAGGGAAGTTTCGTAAAGGCTCTCTACAAGGAGATTTTCATTGGATATGGTGTAGTCTTCGCCCGCTTTAACAGTAACATTGCCCGTAAGGTAAAAAGTTGAGCTGGTACTTGAACTGGAATATGCATGGTGGCTTGTGTCTGCAGCGGCAATATTACTGCCTGCTTGACCCGGATGTATAGAGGAAGGAATCTGGACCAATAGACAAGCAACTAATATCGTTATGAACCAGACCCTAGGATTTTTGCCCAGTAATCGCCATTTTCCCATAGAGTGGTTTTCCCTATTTTGGTCGATTATTTTATATTTTTGCTGGAGAAACCCACATTATGGGGATAAAATAAACACTTGTTGTTTACAAATTTATTAAATATATTGCTTTCCAAATAAACTGTTTATCTCCTGCATTATTTCAGGAATCGCTTGACAAGAAGCACTGCCTAAAGTTGGTCTTTCAGAAGCAATACTGTAGAATCCTTCATCTCACGGAACAGCTTGCTTTTCTGAGAAAGAAAACGTATATGCGCGCGGTCTATGTTCCAGGCCATATTGTCGCTTACATCAGCCATTTTTAGGTATTCCTTGAGGATAATTGATTCCAGGATTGCCTCCATGAGAATGATGTAGTTGTTCCTGTTGTAACTCACTGGCTTTATGTGGGAAAATTTAGAGCCGAAGTAAGACAGGAAAAAGAGCCATGACCTCGAACTGCCCGCAATGTCCCTGATAATTTGTCTAATTGCTTTCAAATCGTTCATTGAGTGGTTGCAGGAAATGATGAGATCCCTCATGTGCCTGTATGACTCTCCAAATGATTTTTCCTGATTCAGGGGAAATTCCCTGATGCTTGCCATCTCCCTTTTGAACTGGTCATCGCCTTTTAAGATATTTGTGGGGCACGCAAATACGCCATAATTTATTGATACACGTGAAAAAAGGTCTATATCCTCACCGTTAGAAAGATTTCTCCAACCGCCAACCTCTGCGATTATTTCCCTGCTGACCAGTGACAGCTCAGAATAGTAAAGGCGCTTAAGCTTGAATTTGAGAAAATCGTGCAGTACATCAGAATACTTTATGGGATAGACAATTCCAGTGTTGAATGGAACAATAAATTTTCCAGTTGAATAATTAAATGAGATACTCTTTCCCTGGCCAAATGATTCCAGGTTAGATTCCAGAAGAACAAGGCTCTGGCATGACTTCCTCAGTTCCCTGAGTACTGGTTGAAATGCTTCGGGGGCATGTTTATGGGATACGACAATCTCGAATTCCCTGCCAAGCTCCTCTGCAATTGCGTTGATACTTCTGATGGAATCTACAAAACGGGGATTGACCTCCAAGGCAGCGCCTATGAAACTTATGGTGTAATTGTAATCTGTTGGCCTTATGGTGTCAGAATCCCTTTGAAGAAGCGCTTCCTGTGGGTCCACTCAAAAACTTATGTCGTCCTTTAATATAATCTTGGCTGTACCATGCAGCGGTTAAGATTTAAATTATTGATTTCGTATATACAAAAAGTAATGTTATGATATGGAAATCTGCCGGAAATACTTCTGAGTGGAGTTCCAGTTCCAGAAATTGTGTTATTTAGATTGCACATTTTTTTGCAGCCTATGTAATGCAATTTTCACGGCCCCAATTACAGAAGCAGCTTGCAAGAAAAACTTGAAGCCCGGAAAGGTTGTGCTGCAGTCTCAGTACAATGAAAGTTCATTCCAGACTCTTTTCAGGTTCTCTTCAAGTTTTGAAAAGATGTCACCGGTCAGGGGGTTGTTCCTTATGAGGTCCCTCATGTACTCAACATTGTAGTTGGTTACTGATCTTGAAAGGTCAAGTATCTTCTCATATTCTTTGGTTCTTGGAACTTGGTCAAGGTCGGAAATTTTCCTTGCGAGCAGGGACAGTATATATGGTTTTACAAGGACCTCAGAGACCTGGGCATCAAATTTTGAAGAATCCTGAGTAACAAAATTTGCTCCGTTGAAAAGATCCTGAATAACCTCATCGTATCCTTCCCTGCAGATATCGGTTATAATGTTGACAGTCTTCCTTGGCTGGTCACCTGCTTCAGGTATTATCCCAAGTGATACAACCTGGTTCCTGAACTGGTGCATGGGAGATTTTGCCATTGAAAATTCTATGGCCTTTTCCCTGTTGTCCAGGTTTGAGATGATCCTGCGGTTTATGGTGGTGGTCTGGTTCAGCAAGAGGAAATCGTAGTCTTCCATCATGGCGCTTATTTTGGCAGGCTTTACCTCTTCTGTTACATCCAGTTCATGATTGTTGGACATCATCAACTGTACGATAACATCAAGGACTTCGTTGGGTGTTGAGCATACAAGAACTTTCATGGCTTAAGCCCCTAGAATTTCAGCCTAAGGAGCTTAAGGTCAGGGTAGAGCTCCCTCTTGATTATCTCGTCTATGCCTACACCTTCTTCCTGAGATTTGAGGCAAAACTTCACGGTGTCTTCATGGCTTATCTCTATCTGCGTGCCATCCTTCCTGTAAACAAGCAGGGTTCCAAGGTTCTCGCAGTCTATTCCCATTCTAATGGTGTATTGGTTATTGGAAATCAATATTTTGCTTTATTAATCCATCGGGCTGATTCCTCTATCCATGCGGATAAATGGCTATTTTCCTATTTTGGTCTGCTTGCACCCAACAAAGCCTTCTGGCTTTTGGCTGCGAGAAGCAGGCTCAGTGCCATGAATGCATTGCCCAGTAGAAGGAGGTAATTGGGCAGATACAGGTATTGGTGAACAGTGTTTGAGACGAAATAATAGTCAAAGCTGAATATTGGGAAATCAAAGGGATTTCCTGAGCTATAAGCCATGGTCCCGCCCGGGACAGTTGCGTAAGGATTCAACCCACCAAATGCAACGATTTCAGGGTGATATGACATCACTACTAGGAAAGAAAGCCAGATTATGCCGAAGATTGTAAGGGCATAGGCGCCGGTCCCTGAGCCTCTTCCCAAGAAGAGTATATATCGGAGTAAACCGAGAACAAAGAAACCCCAGGCAAGTAGCATGTACAGCGGTGACAGTGAAGTCAGCATTGTTCCTATGGTGTCGTTTATCACCTGGTAAAGGGAAAGTGGGAGATATGATGAAAATATGCCGAGGAGGGTGAGTAGAATAAAGAGGGCAATGGAAGCAACAACCAGAGGCATTGACTGGCTGGTTTCGTTTCCAAGGCTTATGGCACGGACTACTATGGCAGCTATGGAAACTAGAAGGATAAAAAGGCCTAGTGGTAAAATCGTGCCATATGGGGAATTGACAACCAGATAGTTGCCCAGGATTGAGTTCAACCCGCTACCCATGAATGCTATGGCGGCAAGGTAAAGGCTCACAGGAGTTGCCCTGTTTCGTATTGTCCTTACCGGCCTCTTCTTCCTGTTCTTAGAGGGCAAGCCATTCTTTTCGGAAAGGCTCTGCGCATAACTCTGTAGCCCGGTTTCCCCATAGAATTCATCGCTTACAACCACTATGAGGACTGGCGCTTTCATGTAAGACAGCATGGATCTGTCAAACAGTGCCCTTATAGGCCTTTCTGTTCCGTTGATTTCGTCCCCAAGGGCATCCTTGATGGTTGGCTCATCTATTGTATATACTGTGATTGAATCTGAATTGGATTTCTCAACTTTCTGGTAAATATTGTCCTTGTTCAGGACCTGAATCTTGTAGCCATGGAGCCGGAGGACACGATATACCTTTTCAGCAAAACTTCTGGCGTTCTTGAGGTCCCTGCTCTTGATTACCTGTATTCTTGGCCCCCTTGAAACCTTCATGGATTCTTCTATCTTGCGTACAACTTTCAGCTCGTTTACGCCCACCGCCTTGTCAGCTTCAGAATCCTGGCCCTTGATATTCTCTTCTTCTGGCTTTTCCGGAGATGGCCCATCCCATTGTTCCTCAATCTTGTTTGATTCTTCAGAATGGTCTGGTTCCAGAACTTATCATCTCCGTTGATTAATTAATATTGAACATTATTAAAAGTTTAAGCACGATGCTATGGCGAAAAAATAAGATTATTGGGGAGGTTTAGCCTCAACCTTCACAGACTTCCAGTCGCTCTTGACTGCGGTCTTCCCAAGTTTCTTCTGAATGTAATTGTAGGCTGAAAGTGCTGCTGAAGATCCCTGCCCGGCAGAAATCACAGCCTGCTTGAATGGAATGTCCGTGACATCGCCTGCTGCGAATACTCCTTCCTGGCTTGTAAGCCCAAGCTTATCCGTGATAATCTCGTTGTTCTTTGTAAGCTCAACAAGCCCTTTCACGAAGTCTGTTCTTGCAACATACCCCATTTCAACGAAAAGCCCCTCAACCTTTAGGTCCCTTGAATCCGGGTTCTCTTTTGCGTTGCTCTTTATTGATACGGTATTGACAGTCATTTCACCTTCAATCTTTTCAACACTGTAGTTGATGAGGAATTCCACATTTTCCTTTTCCCTGAGCTGCTGGTAAAGTTCGTCATCCTGACTTATCCTGGAGCCCTTGTAAACAACATAGAGCTTCGATGCAAGGCCTGACAGGTAAACAGCAGCCTGGAGGACATGCTCGCCGATTCCCACAACTGCAATGGGAACTTTCTTGTAAAGTGGCCCGTCACATACGGCACAGTAAGAGACCCCCCTTCCCCTGAAGGTCTCCTCTCCGGGGACATCCAGGTTTCTGGGCGTTTTGCCAAAGGCAAGTATAAGTGCAGTGGATATGTACTCCTGATTTCTTGTCTTGACGGAAAAATTCCCGTTTTGAAGTTTGCTGACTTCTGTGACCTCGTCATAAACGAATTTGGCGCCATAGGAAGCAGCCTGCTGCTGGAACTTGTTCATTAATTCAAAGCCGCTGATCTGTGTAAATCCGGGATAGTTCTCAATGTCATCGGTCAGCAGGGCCTGGCCACCAATATCCTTTGAAATTACTAATGTGCTTGCAGACTGCCTGGCAAGGTACAGTGCAGCAGTCAGTCCTGCCGAAGCTGCACCTATGACTATGCAGTCGTAGTTATCCTGGGGCAATTCTAACACCTGATCCCTTAAAGGGCCATGTGCTTCTGAATCTTCTGTTCCAGGAATGGCTTGGGCACAGCGCCGATCTGGGAATCAACCATTCTGCCGTTCTTGAAGAACATTATAGTAGGGATGCTCCTTATCATGAACTTCTGGGAAACCATGGGGTTCTCGTCCACATTGAGCTTTCCGAATGAAACTTTCCCTGCATAATCAGAAGCAAGTTCCTCAATTATTGGGGATACATACTGGCATGGTCCGCACCATGCTGCCCAGAAATCTACTACCATAAGGTCAGCCTTCTGGACTTCCTCAGTGAAATTCTGATCGGTGAGTTCCACAGGCTTTTTGCTAGTGCCTTTTGAAGTGTCGTGTTCGCTCATCATGCTGTGTAATACTTTTTCCCTTATTTGATCTATGTTTCTGTCTTCCATACAATTAACCTCTAAGTTTTGTGTTCCTGCTTAAGGAGACAACTCTGTATTTCAGTCTATATTTAATATTTTTCGATATTGTCAATTTACCACAATATCGATATACTACCTTTGCATTACTGTATCATGGTGTCATTTTCATCTCTCATCAGAAGCAAAGCCAAATGCTCCGACCTCCTTTCATGTTTCCTGGACCTAAACGAGCTTGAGGTAAGGATATTCTACTCTCTTCTGGACAAGGGAACAGCCACTCTTGATGAGATATCCGGCCTTGTATCCAGGGACAGGAGCACAGTCTTCAGGAATCTGCAGAAGCTTGTTTCCCTTGGCCTCGTATCCAAGGAGATGTCGTCCCTAGAGAAAGGTGGCAGGATTTCCGTTTTTGTTCCTTCGGATATACCTACCATCAAGGAAATTGTCACACAGAGAATTGACAGCCTCAAGCGAAGCATGGATTCCTTCCTGAATGAATTTGAGGAGAGGATGAACCTTGAAATGGTCATATACGGGAAACCAAAGGAAACACCTCAGCTGAAAGGTGTAAAAACCATCTAGAACAAAAAGGTTTAACAAACTAAGGATTTACAGGTCAATGGAACCACTGCCTGCAATTTCTACCAGGGACGTACATAAAAGTTACGGTTCACTCAAAGCTGTTGATGGCATATCTTTTGAAGTACAAGTGGGGGAAGTGTACAGTTTTCTTGGCCCTAATGGTGCAGGAAAGACCACAACCGTGGAAATGCTTGAAGGCATAAGGAAACCGGATAGTGGCAGCATAACAGTTTTTGGAGAGGAGCCCTGGGTCTCTGCATCCAAATTGCGTGGCAGGGTCGGAATCATGCCTCAGGATTTCCGATTTATAGAGAGGATTACTCCAAGAGAGGCAATAAAGTATTATTGCACGCTTTTCGGCGTGCCCGACAAATCTGCCGAACTCCTTGACCTTGTTGATCTCTCCGAGGTTCAGAATGTCTATTTCCAGAATCTGTCCGGAGGGCAGAAACAGAAGGTTGGCATATGCCTGGCCCTTGTGAATGATCCTGAACTTGTTTTCCTGGATGAGCCCACTACTGGCCTTGACCCAAAAGCAAGAAGGAAGATCTGGGACCTCATAAGGAAACTTAAGGAAGAGGAAAGGACAGTGATTCTTACAACCCATTACCTGGAGGAAGCCCAGATGCTTGCAGATCGCGTGGCAATAATGGACCACGGCAAAATCATCATTGAAGGGAGCCCTTCAGACATAATCAAGAAGATGGGCAAGGGCAGGAAGCTAGTGCTCCAATACAGCGATGCACTTTACAAGCACCTTACTGAGGTGTTGAAGATAGACTGCTCCAGATCGGGCGAAAGCATAAATGTGAGTGTTAACAGCAACCAGGATGTTCTTAATGTCCTGGAGTTTGCCAACAGGAACAACATTGAACTTACCAGCCTTTCACTGAAGGAGGACACTCTTGAGGACATATTTGTTGATCTGATAACAGAACAGGAGGAGACCCAATGAAAATGAAAAACATCATCGCAGACCTGAAGGTGTATTCCAGGAATTATATGCGAAGCACCACTGCCATCTTTTTCGTCTTCATATTCCCGCTTATCCTAATGCTTCTATTCGGTTCAATTTTCTCCGGCAGCTCCACAAGTGCTGTTCCACTCTACGTCCAGAACCTGGACAACTCTGGAAACATGTCAAATACCTTTATTGACACCCTCAATTCAACTCACTTTGTTGATATAACCATGATACCGGATAATGTGAATATTCAGACATACATTTCACAACATTCCATATCTGCAGCCCTTCTCATACCTGCAAACTTTACTTCTTCATATCTGCAGGGTAATCATGTGGAGCTCGTTTACTACAACAATCCCGCTGTGTCCACTAGTTCAGTGGCCCAACAGGCCATCTCTGTTACAGTGCAGCTTTTCAACAGCCATTTTGCGCGCCAAAACCAGACCATTGCACTTCTCAGCTCTTCGGTTACCACCCATGCTGCCAATTACATTGATTTCCTCATACCTGGCCTTATCGGGCTGGTCATTCTGACTTCCCCCATGTTCTCCATGACATATATTGTGAGTTCATACAAGAAGGACAAAATATTCAGGCAGCTCTCCCTGACACCTCTGACCAGGTCTGAGTGGTTTCTCTCCAAGTTCATCTGGTATCTCATAATTTCAGCGCTTTCCGCAATCATGATCATAGCTGTTGGTGTGTTGCTGTTCCATTCATCCCTATCCATCTCTCTGTATGTGATCCCATTTCTAGTCATTGGGGTGTTCATGTTCACTTCGCTTGGCATACTGGCAGGTTCTATTTCCCGTTCAGAGGAAAGTGCATCGGTTATTGGCAACATCATCACTTTCCCAATGATGTTCCTCTCCGGAACCTTCTTCCCCATAGAGATTATGCCGGGCTGGCTGCAGTCGGTGGCCCATGTGCTTCCGCTTTTCTATATAATCGACGGCCTGAATTCAGTGACCATATATTCCAATTTCAGTTCTGCAACTCTTGACCTGGTGGTGAGCATTGCGGTTGCAGCGGTGATCTTTGTCCTTACAGTGCTGAAATTTAACTGGAAAGAGCAGTGAGTAATCGCCATAGCCTCCGGCAGGAAAGATAATCAATTTATTACAATCGAAGGCATATATTGGAACATGAGAGTTCCTGTTCTTTATGGCCAGGGCGAGAGGGGCGGATTCAGGAGTGAGGTTGACTATATATTCAGAAGATTCTCCTGGAATTTCTCGGAGAGCTGGGATGGACTGGCAGAAGCAGAATTCCCGGATGTACCAGTTGAATTGAAGCAGGAGCTTCTTTCATTTCTTGAACCTGAAGAGTTGGATTTCTCCCCAGAGGAAAGATATAGGCATTCACTTGGAAAATCCTCGCCTGAAATTCTCATGGCGAAGCATGGAAAGATCACAAGAATTGTGGATGCGGTCGTATATCCAAAGGAAGGGCGCTCCCAGCAGATCCTTTCTGAACTGCACAGGCGTGGATTCAATGCCACCATCTATGGGGGCGGGACCTCAGTATCAGGTTCCCTTCTTCTCTCCGGGAAGAAAAATACAGTAAGCATTGATACAAGGAACTTCAGGAAATTCATTTTAAGAAATAATATTGCAATTGTCGGTTCCGGCCTCAGGGGAGTTGAGGCGGAAAGGGCTGCAAACAGGAACGGTTTTACGCTTGGAAACTTCCCGGAGTCTTTCATATATTCAACGATTGGAGGTTGGGTATCCACTAAGGCAACAGGGCAGGAGTCGAATTATTATGGTGGAATAGAGGACCTGATTCTTGGAGTGAAGATGGAAACATCAAGCGGGTCCCTGCAGGATGATCTGGTTCCCAGGGAATCCAGTGGCATGCAGCCAAGAGATCTTTCCCTTGGCAGTGATGGCAGGAACGGCCTCATAACGGAAGTTGCCATGAAGACATTTCCCATGCCTGAAGGCAGATACTATAATTCCAGGGTTTATGGATCATTCTATGACGGGATTGCTTCTCTTAGCAGGATGAAAATTTTCCCCGCTGTTGCCAGGCTTTCCGATGAAACGGAAACTGAGTTTGCCCTCATGGGTGCTGGAGATTCTGCAGCGTTGAAATTATTCAGGGGATACATTAAATTGAGAGGATACTCCAAAGGGTCGCTTCTTGTGATTGTAAACAACAACCGTGCTGTACTCCCCGACAGAAAGGGTTCAATATCCACAGGATCAGGACCGGCAAAATCCTGGGAGAAAGGCAGATATTCACGGCCAGGCCTTGCCAATTTACTTTGGAAGTCGGGGCTTGTTCCCGACACCCTTGAAACTTCAGCCACATGGGAGAATATCTGGAATCTATACGCTGAAACTAAGAAAGCTTTCTACTCTCTCAGGCAGGAAAAAGGATTCGGGGGCGAAATCATGGCTCACCTGTCCCATCTTTACAGAGAAGGGGCATGCATATACTTTACATTCATAATCAAGGGTGAAAATGAACTGGAACTGCTTCAGGAATTACGCGACAAGCTCATCAGGACATTTATGTCAAACGGCGGTTCCGTCACCCATCACCATGGAAAGGGAAGATTTTTTTTGCCGTACATGGATTCATTGCTGCTGAAAGCACAGGAGAGCTATTCAGATCCGCTTCTCGGAGGGGAGAGGTAAATGGACATGGAATTTTCATACAAGACTAGAATTTCAGACATTGAAAAGATCAAGGGAAAACAGTGCGATGTGCTTATTGTCGGTGGCGGCATCACAGGCGCAGGAGTTGCCAATATACTCGCCGCGAATGGGCTTAATGTAGTCCTCGCAGAAAAAGGCGATTTCGCTTCAGGAACCAGTTCCGGTTCCTCGAAGCTCATACATGGGGGCCTTCGGTATCTTGCCCAGGGAGAAATAATGGAGGTGAGGAGCCTGCTCAAGGAGCGCAACTACCTCACAGCAAACACAGAGATTGTTAAACCCATGGATTTTCACATTCTTGTTGACCAGTATTCATGGAGGAAAGGAACCCTGAAGTTTGGCCTGTACTTATATAACCTCCTTTCAGGAAAATTCTCCATACCCCGGTTCAATGAGAACCACGGCATATATCCAGAATCCGTCAAGGGGTACTTCGTTTACAATGACTCATACACTGATGATTCCCTGCTTGTTGTTTCCAACATCGTAACGGCGAAGATGCATGGTGCTGTCTGCCTGAACTATGTTGAGGCCGTGGATTTCGTCACACAGGGTTCTGGGAGCCAGGCAACTCTTCTTGATCACACAACAGGGGAGAGATTCACAGTTGAGCCGGAAGTCATAATAAATGCTGCTGGACCATGGGCGGGTGAACTTTCAAGCATGCTTGACCTGAAGCTCGAGCATGGGTTGAAGCTCAGCAAGGGCATACACCTCGTGGTGCCTGCGGAGAAGATACCGGTAAAGAATGCCATCGCCTTCAGAACCTACATTGACAAGCGGCAGATGTTCATTATACCGAGGGGAGAAGTTGTGCACATTGGGACAACAGACACGTTCACAAATGAACCTGATGATTTTGCAGTAACAGATGAGGACATAGATTATGTTGTGAAGAGTGTGTCAAAACTATTTCCTTCGCTGAGAAAGGAGGATGTAATAACCTCATTCTGTGGCATCCGCCCCCTGTTTGGAGAGGGTAATGACCCGGGTACAGTAACCAGGGATTTTGAATTGCGTATGAAGGGAAATGTCCTGAGTATACTCGGAGGCAAGATAACTAACTACAGGACAGCTTCACAGGATGCGGCCATGAAAGTCTCTGAAATGCTTGGCAGGACCATAAAAACAAAAGGGCTGCCAATCATTGAATATAAGCGCCCAGACCTGAGCCTTCCGGAAAGGATCGAATATGAAATATACCACGAATGCCCTGTTTACACTGAAGACATCATGAGAAGAAGGGAAGCTGCTAGAATTTATACTCTTGATAAGGGGAAATCAATTGAGCCGGTTGTCAGAGAGCAGGCATTGAAGGCAGGTATGTTGAAAGAATGAAGGTCTTTGCCGTTGTCAATCCCACTGCCGGAGGAGGGTATGCCGGGGAAATCTACAGATCAGTGCTCAAGGAATTCGAAAAGTTCGGGCTTGAGTTCCACCTGACCTCAGGACCCGGGAATGCAACAGAACTTGCAAGGACCGCTATTGACAATGGATTTACGCATATAGTATGCATTGGCGGAGACGGCACACTAAACGAGATAATACAGGCCATTGCAAATAACCCAATCATCCTGGTTCCCATCTCTGCTGGAACAGGGTCTGATTTTGTAAAGTCGACCAAACTCAGGGATATCCCGTCCGTTGTGGATGCAATGAACAATAACACAAGCCGAAGCATAGACCTTGGAAAGATAACAAGGAATGGAGAAGCCAGATATTTCTTGAACATTCTCGAAGTTGGTTTCGGCGCCCAGGTTATGAAGCGAGTCAATTCCAGGAAGAAAAGCCATGACGGCAGGTCATTCACATCAGCAGTGCTTGCTACGGTTCCCTCCTATAAGCCATATGAAGTAAACATAAAGCACGAAAACGGATCTGAAGCAATGAAAGTGGCAGAGATAATAATTGCAAATGGCAGGTATTTCGGAGGAGGGATGCTTGCCGCCCCTAGTGCCGAACTGGATGATGGCCGATTAGATGTCCACATTGTAAAAGGGGCAGGAAAAATTCAGCTTCTCACCAAACTGAGAAAACTGAAGGATGGAAGCCATGTCAATGATCCGGTAGTTTCCTCCATGCGCAGTTCCATCTTAAAGATAGAAGGAGATGCGCCCATCGAGATTGACGGCGAAAATTTCGGGGAACTTCCCATTGAGGTTGAAGTGGTAAAAGATGCTATCAGGCTAATCGGTTAACGTGCAAAAATAATTTGTACATCTAAGTCAATTATTTCTGGTATGGGTAAGCTTTTACCTGCTATCTTCGCCATGATTTTATTTGCAATGGCATTTGCTCCCGCTTCTTCGGCATTATCGCCTCATTACTCTCTTTATGTTTCGGGATCCGCGACAACAAAGACGCCAATCAAGCACGTTGTTGAAATCATCATGGAAAACCGGGCCTTTGACAGCATGTTCGGCGTATATCCATTCATCAACGGCTTGAGTGGAGGTAACCCGGAGAACCTCACAGTACCTTTAAATCTGATTTCCCTCAACAATCCCACAGTGCTCAAAGAGCTCAAAGCAGTTCCCAATGGAACATACACCAATGGGAACCCTGTTGAAGGGTACATTGCGTACCATGGTGACATTAACCATGGGAAAATGAACGGTTTCCTGAATTATTCCGGGCCAAATTCAATGGAATATTACACTGCTGCACAACTAGCCCCTCTCTGGGACCTTGCTGAGCAATACGCGCTTGCAGACAACTATTTTGCGAGCGTCCTTTCGGAAACAAGCCCCAACCGGTTAACCAACATAGCAGGATTCACACCTGTCATCAATGATTATGGCCCGCCCCCGTATATACCATTCAACCAGACCATATTCGGAGAACTCCAGAATCACGGGCTTTCCTGGTCATATTATGTGGCAAATATTTCCCAGGGCTCCCCTACAATTGACTTTATCAGCGGAATCCAGCAATACCAGAGCCACCTGCGTAGCTGGAGTTCCTTTTATGGAAGCCTGCAGGACAATACCACCCCTTCTGTTTCCTACCTGATGCCAATTGGCGGAGGCGCTGACGGATACGACATGGGTTCCCCTGAGAATGTACTTCAAGGAGAACTGTGGCTCCTATACACCATCGAACAGATTATGCACAGCCCGGAATGGAACAGTACTGCAATATTCCTGACCTTTGATGAAGGTGGAGGAATGTATGACCAGGTTGCCCCGCCTGTACTTGGAGGACAGCAACTTGGCCAGAGGATTCCTATGATCCTCATATCACCTTATGCGAAGGAGAATTACATTTCCAGCACTGAGATGAACCATGCCTCCATGCTTGGGTTCATAGACTACAACTGGAACATGCCAGCACTTAACAGGTTCGTCTCATTGAGCAATCTTCCCCTTGACATGTTCAACTTCAACCACAACTATACCTGGGGAAACGCCATCAGGCCACCGGTTAATTTCTC
The DNA here is from genome assembly GCA_021811525.1 of Thermoplasmata archaeon. Next base: position 16,180 of record JAJZOK010000114.1, read on the forward strand.
CAATAACTCAGTTGTGAAAATTCCCACAAGCGCATATTTCACTTTGAACAGCATTCCCCATTCAGTGGCAGGGATGTTCCAGATGAAGCCCCAGATACCATTTGACCAGTTGGGGTATAACAGGACAGGAAGTTCTGACTTCAATCTCTCCCAGGTTTCCACTTCCTACTATATCACTTCCAACTATGCGTATTACCCATTCTTTACATCTAGTTATGCCATCATGGCGCTTGCTGCCGTTGATGTGGCAATTGCAATAGGTGCATTCAACCTTGCAAGGAGGAGAAAACAGTGAAGAGTTCGTTGACGAGAATGGTTTTCACAGGGCTTTTTTCACTTTTTGCGACTTCAGCAGCTGCAGCCTTCCTGTACCTTCTCCCTGTACTGGCTTACATAGGATACCAGTCCCAGATTCCTGACATTCTCATAGGATACGCATTGGGGGCACTTTTATTTTCAATTGCCGGAACTGCCTTGGGCCTATATACAAAAAGGCCGGCGCTTTACGGGCTCATTGCATCAATAGTTCTTGCATTGCTTCTTACCCTTGCATACAGGATGACAGGAATAACCAATTATACAGACCTCATAATTGGGTCCTTTGCTTCACAGAGCTTTGCTGTCTTCTTTACAGCCCTCTTCCAGTACTTCCAGGCGGAGAGAAAGAAAATTTCCGCAGCCTTTGTGTCAGTTATGGTCTTCACTCTGCTGAATATAGTGATATTCCTTGCCATGGCGGTTGTATATCTGGATTTCGGGCAGGCTTACCTTCCCAACATCGTTTTCTATCTGGAGGCATTGTGTGCTGTTCTTGGCCTTGCAGTCATCCTGATGTTTCTGTTTCGGAGGCCCCAGGCACAGCCTTCGTGATTAAATGAACAGCCGTGGCACTGTCTTAGGGACGTTTGCAACCAGGAGCTTTGCCTCAGTTCCCTGTGCAAGCCATTCCATTTCCTTCAACTCCGGATCAGCCACCCTGGAATCTATTCCCAGGGATTTTGCAACATCTATTATGTTGTATGAGAACGAGAGGAATTCAGAGTTCTCCACTCCGGGATAGAAGCTGGACGAGAAACTTTTGAGGATTGTGTAACCTTCATTATTCAGGACAAGGATCTTAACAGGAAGATTGTATTTCGAAATGGTCCAGAGCGTCTGAATGGTATACATAAGTGATCCGTCACCCACGATCTCCAGAACTTTGTCCTTAAGCATGGATATGCCTGCGGCCGCTGGGAGGCCCCAGCCAAGCTGTCCGCTCTTGGCAGTGAAATATGATTTCTGGCTGTAACCCATGTTCTTCCTGACCAGCAAGGAGGAAGAGATGGCTTCATCTACAATCGTATAGCCAGAGAAAAGTTTCCTTGCCCTTTGAAGGACGTAGTTGACACCCATTACCTTCTTTTCCCGTGCAATGAGACCTGCGTTACCCTGATCCTCATGTTTCCGGAAACCCCATTTCCCATTGGCCTTATGCATAAGTGCGTTCAGGAAAAGCTTCGGGTTGCTGAACACATAATCGCCCTGTTTGTAAGAGGGGGACATTCCCACTGAAACAATTTTCTTGCCCGGAAGCAGTGGAGAAGGAAGATAAGGGTACAGCGTGAATTCACCGCCAAAATTCACTATGAGATCGTACTGAAGAAGTGCCATGTTAATTGCAGTTGAGGCGGGAGGAAGCTCCCCTGCAAAATTATCACTGCTGCTATTGAAAGTCGCCCGGCTTGAAAGTGGTTCGGAGAATACCGGAACTCCCAGGTGACTGGCAAGCTCTTCCAGTTCCCGGATTCCATCATACTGGTCCAATTCCGAGCCGGCAACAAAAGCAGGGCTCTTTGCCTTGCCTATGAGTTCAGAGATTCGTTCAACTTCACCAGAATTCAAAATCTGAAGATTCGGGGTGGAATAATCTAGGCCCATATACTCACTTTCCTGATCCATGACCTCCATGGGAAATGAAAGGAAAACCGGGCCGGAAGGTGGTGACAGGCTGATGGCATATGCTCTCTTCAAAGCCCTCTCGATATCTTCAGAGTTCTTCACTTCATAGGAATATTTCACTGCGGAACCTACCAAGCTTTTGAGGTCATGCCACAGAAGGGGCTCATAGAAAGCATGCCTGCTGTCCTGCTGGCCAGAAGTGATGATGACAGGAGATCTGTTCATCCTTGCCGTGTGAATGAAAGCCATGGAATTAGCTACTCCCGGGAGGGTGTGCAGATTGACCAGTGATGGCCTGCCGGAATATTGCGCGTATCCGTCAGCCATTCCAACGGAAATGGAATCATGGAGAGTCAGGACATAATCTGATGTTCCTCTGAGCATAGGTATTTCGGTCGAACCCGGGTTTCCGAATATCTGGCTTATACCCAGATCCTTCACCGTCCTGTTGAAAATGCCATATCCTTTCATCAAAGCACCTGGTAAGACGGATCAAGTCCCTGGACATACTTGAGAACATTAGAAATTGTATCGGTTATGAAGCGCTGCTGGCTCTCCACTGTTACGCCAGCAATATGAGGGGAAAACAGCACATTTGGAACCTTGAACAGTTCACCGGATGGATCGGGAGGCTCATTTGCATAAACATCTATGCACGCCCGAATGCCCTTAGATTTGATGGCCTTTATAAGGGCAGCCTCGTCAAGGACCTCGCCTCTAGCAGTGTTTATGAATATGGATCCGTCCTTCATCAGCCCGAACTCCTTTTCGCCCATGAACTTTTCAGTTTCTTTTGTAAGGGGCACATGCAGCGAAATTATGTCTGACCTGCGCAGGAGTTCATCCATTGGAGCATATGCCACGCCAAGGTTCTCCTCCTCTTCTTCAGGGATTCTTGCAGGATCATAGTAAATTGTGTTGGCGCCGAAATAGAGAAGCCTTTCTGCAAGCCTCTTTCCGATTGCTCCAATTCCAACAATCCCGAATGTCTTTCCCATGAGTTCAGAGGAATTGGTAAGAAACGGCCAGTTTCCGTTTACAATTTCATTGTGAAAATAAAGAAGATTCTTGAGCTGGGCCAGAGCCATGGTGATAACATGCTCTGCAACACTTTCCTTGTTCGCTGTGGGAATGTTTGCCAGCTTGATGTTCCTCTTCCTCAAGGAACCTGTGTCAACATTGTCATAGCCAGTGCTTGCAATCTGCACGAATTTCAAGTTTGGCATTTTCGATATGAGTGCCTGGTCCACCTTTGTGAAAGTTGTCGCAACCAGCACTTCTGATTCATTCTTCACAAAGTCGGTGCTAGTGGTTATTTCTGCATCAGGGAGGATCTGGCTGATTGTTGCATTTACCTCTGAGGTGGGGAAAAAGGGAGGCAAAATGATTAAAATGTTCACTCAGTCTAATTCATATAGCATTATTTATAGGTTTATTCATCTGCCATCACTGTTTCTGTGGACAATTTTCCGGGAGAGCCCGCGCCTTCATGGTGACCCAATTTGGGCTGAATGGAAATTAATGTAACAATGAGGTGGAAATTTGAAAGGCAAAGCGAAAATTTCGCCACGATCTTACAAAAATTTAAGTAAGGGAGTCAATAACATAATTTTGGTCATGAAGGACATTGGGCTAATCAGTGACAAATTGGACTTCAACATTAGGATATCACTGAGTTTAAGCCAGGAAATGGGTCTTTTCTTTTCTAAAATTGAGGACGCAATCCCCCTGTACGCCACTTTAAATGAAGATTCTGCGGAAATAAGCCTTTTCCTAAATGAAGAGATGCGGAAGAAATACGAACCTTCCTTTGGGAAATTTACGCAGACTTCCAGGGGAAAGTTTGACATACTCCACTTCAAGGCAGATGAACTGATGTTTGAGTTCCGGGTGTTCAAGGACATCATGAAGATACCTTCTGTGGTTCCTGGAGGCTTTTATCTCAAGGAAGGTTGGGTCCACGCTGATTTCCGTTTTCATCATTCTTCCCTGCTGCGAGTCACAGAACTTATCAAGAATATAGCCGAGGCAAAGAACAAGATCCACCTTTCCAGGCTTTCTTCTTCCATGGGGTTGGAAGAAACTCTGAAGGGCATCTGCTCCAGGATTCCCATAACAAATGTCTCCTTCGTCTACACTCCCGAACCCGGTTACATGCCGGATGAAGTGCTTCAATCAGAACCCATAGTAGAGGTGAAGCTTTATTCCATGGGGATGGAATCAGAATACGATGCCATCTTTTATTCTGGCAAAACGAACGGGAAGGGCATTACTGTGGACCCTGAACAGGGAATATATGAGTCAAAATTCGCCACAGAATTCATGAAAAAACTCATGGCTGAAATCAGGAAAGAGAAAATCCCGGTTGCATCCCTCATAGGCAAATTCCAGGTCGGGGAAATTACAAACCACTTCTTCGTGCCCAGTTTTATAGGGGATGAACTCCTTGAGACCATTTTCAGGGTAGCCGCCGCAACAGGCACCAGGGACCTCAGGATTACTGCATTCCTGGAACTGACACCCATGGATTTCTGACTGTACTTTTGCTGAACAGGTTAGGCAGGATTTAGGAAAATTTATTTACAGAATTCTGTTGGTTAATGCATGCCGAAATTTCCGTCACAAGAGTGGGCTTCCGAATATGTGGAGAAACTGAATGCCAATCCTGCTTACCAGGATGCAGGTAAGAACTGGGAAGGGGACATCACCTTCGTAATAAGGAGCGATGAAGGCCTCACACAGGACGCCTTCCTTTACCTGGATCTCCTTCACGGCCAGTGCAAGGGGTTCAAGTTTTCCATGAGCCAGCAGGATATCCATGATTCTGAATTCAAGTATATCGGGAAATACTCTAACTGGGTCAGGCTCATAAACAAGGAAATAGACCCCATACAGGGAATTCTTACAGGCAAATTCAAGCTTGAGGGTTCCATGATGAAGATCATGAAGTTCACAAAGGCCGCAAAGGAAATGGTCAGCACTGCTTCCAGCGTGGACACTGAGTGATATACTGATGTGGTTCTTCAGGGCACCATCCATTGTATTCGGGGAAGAGGCATTGACATTCCTGAATAACATTGATTTTTCGAGGATTGCAATCATAACGGACGAGAACATAAAGAGGGCTGGGCTTGTGTCCCTGGTGCTGAAAGAATTGCCTGAAAATTCTGAAAGCATTGTGGTTTCTGACATCCCAGAAGAGCCCACCCTTGCTGACATAAAACAGAGGGTAAAGGCTGTTGAGAGCTTCTCTCCTGATCTTATCATAGGGCTTGGGGGAGGTTCAAGCATGGATGCCGCAAAGGCCATTTTCACACTTTATGAACGCCCTGACCTGGATATTTATGATATTACCCCTCTTGTGAAGCTCAACCTGAGAAACAAGGCAAGGCTGTTCCTTATTCCAACCACAAGCGGGACTGGCTCTGAGTGCACTTGGGCAGCTGTTCTCAGTGACGAGGACCACTCCAGGAAGAATGAACTTGCCTCCACCGAGATCATTGCTGATCATGCAATACTTGATCCCGCACTTGTGCAGAAGCTTCCCCCGGGCATTACAAGAAATACCGCGGTAGATGCCATAACACATGCCGTGGAAGCCAGAAGCAGCCAGTGGCGCAATTACTATTCAGATATTTTTGCCGAAAAGGCCATTGAGCTCATAACAAATAACCTTCCCCTCGTGCTGATGGACCCTGAAAACAGGAAGGCACGGGAAGAGGTGCATATTGGTGCATCCATGGCCGGAATTGCATTTTCAAATGCACAGGTTGGCCTCGCACATGCAATGGGGCACTCACTGGGGGCTCATTTCAGGATTCCACATGGAATGACTGTTGCTTTGTATCTTCCACAGGTTGTTGAATTCAGTGAACCGGAAGCAAAGGAGAGTTATAAGGCGCTCATGATGAAGCTGCCGGAAGAATTCAGGAAAGGTAATTTGGCCAATTCGCTTAAGGCGTTTTTCATGGCTATCGGCCAGCCACTGAACATAAAAGATTGTGGAATTGACCGGGAAAACTACATGAAGAAAATGGATTCACTTGTCTCCCTGGCTGAGGAATCCACAGGCGGCATAACAAGCCCCAGAGAAGCTACATCTACCCAACTGCGGGAGATGTTTGAGAAGGTAATTTGATGGCAAAATCTATGGAAATTTTTGGAAACTACATTGATGGAAAAATAGACAAGAACGGAGAAGAAACCACCCTGTTATCCCCGGTGGATGGAACAGAATTCGGGAAGTTGTACCTTGCCGATGAGGAAAAAACAAAAGAAGCAATAGACAGCGCTGAGACCGCATTCAAGAAGTGGTCAATGACGACCCTGAACCAGAGGCAGGAAATACTTTCAAAACTCCTCAGCCTTGTTGAGGGAAAAACCGACAGATATGCGTGGCTCGAGAGCGCCAACACTGGGAGGACCCTGCGCCAGAGCACTTTCATGGATGTAACTATTGCAATTGAGCACATCAGGTACTTTGCTACCACTAACGAATTTGTGGAGTCCAGAACCATTGAGCACCCGGAATATCCTGGAACAAAGGGGATTGTGCAGTACAGGCCACTTGGAGTTGTTGGTGGAGTTGCACCATGGAATGTGCCTCTTCTCATGGCAGTCTGGAAAATCATGCCTGCCCTTCTGACCGGCAATTCCGTGGTGCTTAAGCCAAGCCATTATACCCCCGCCACTGCCTTTGAGCTTGCAAAGGATCTGAGCGCAGCAGGACTTCCGCCCGGAGTTCTCAATGTTGTGACCGGCGAAGGTTCAGTGGTGGGAACAGCCTTATCCAGAAGCGAGAAGGTAAGGGTCCTGAGTTTCACTGGTTCCACTGCAACAGGAAAGAGGGTCTCAAGGGAAGCCGGAGGCACTCTGAAGAAAGTACTCTTGGAATTGGGAGGCAAATCACCCAATATTGTTCTAAGTGATGCTGATGTGGACAAGGCTGCCAAAGGGGTACTCTTCGGCATATTTCTTCATTCCGGCCAGCTTTGCGAGAGCGGCAGCAGGCTCCTTGTTCATGATGACATTAAGGACAGGCTGCTCAGCAGGATAAGGTTCTACATGGAAAGAATGAAACCTGGTAACCCGCTTGATATGGAAACAGATATAGGGGCTATCACCACCAGAGAGCAGAGAAGAAAAATAGAGGAACTTTATAACAGGGGCCTGGAAGAGGGCGCAAAGGTATTCTTCTCACATAACCTTGGAACCAGGGTGCCAGAAGGAGGCTTCTATTTCCCTCCCACTGTGCTTTCTGAAGTCAGCAACAACATGGATATAGCACAGGAGGAGATTTTCGGCCCCGTCCTCACTGTAACCGGCTTCCACTCAAACGGGGAAGCTGCAGATATTGCCAACAGCTCCAAATACGGATTGGCTGCAGGAATCTGGTCCAATAATACTAACAGGGCAACAGGACTTGCCAATCTTATAGACGTTGGAACAGTATGGATCAATGATTACCACATGATATCAGCTGCGGCACCACGTGGTGGTTACAAGGAAAGCGGCATTGGCAGGGAACTTGGCATTGACGGAATTATGGAATACACCCAGACGAGGCATTTATTCTATGGTTCCGATGAGAACGCCCTCGGGGAAATAGCCAGAGGGCTGGTGGTTGCCAACCAGGATTGATAATTCATTCTTTGTATGATTGTCCCAAAAAAGCCTTAACTGATATTTTCCTTATTTACTCATATGGAAATATTCAACAATGATTTCTTCGGCAACATTATTGTGATGATCATCGGGCTGGTAATCCTGGGAGTTGGAGCACAATTGTTTATCGCCGGTGCATATGCGTCCACTTTCAATTACATTCTCACAATTATACTCATGGCAGCGGGCCTTGTGCTCATCGCCTTTGGGCTGAGGCTCCTTTTCGACCTCGTGGACCACATTCGTCCCGGCCTCAGAAATAAGCCATGAAATCACTGGACTGCCACGTTAACAGGGCCAGCGGGCTTTTTCATATTTTGCTGTTTGCGCGATCTCAAGGTTAAGTACACCGACGCTGAAATGAGGAGCATAACCAGGCCTGTATTTGGATCGGTGCCATATCCGCCAAATATCCCAAAATCCTGGCCAACAAACCAGATGGTTGCAGTCAGAAAGATGCTGGCAAACGAGGCAACCCTTGGTTTTATTATCCATGCTAAACCCACTAAGAGGAGAGCCAGCGTCAAAAGAAGGTTCCATGCAAAGTTGTAATGTGAGAGAATTTCTGCCGCGTTGAATATGATATAGGAGAGCAAGTTTGGTTGGTAGATGAAGGAATATGGGCCGGTCACAGCAGCTATGCTTCCGGATTCCCAGTATCCGTTTGCAGGCAGTGCCTGCAAGAAGGATGAAATAATGAACAGTGCCACAAAGGTGAACCGGATAATATTCAATTCCCGAACCAGGCTGACGTTGGCAAAGAGCACAAGCGATGAAATGGCATAAAGGAGCGCAGCGCCTGGAAATCCTGTGAGAATGCTCATTCCTATGCCAGGAGAGCCCAGGCTTTCCCCAAAAATCCAAATGGTAATGGACCAGACAAATGATATGGCAGCTATAGGCGCAACAAGTCTCCTGGACCTAAGGAGAAGGAGAGCCATGCCCAGGAATATTTGCAAAACAGCCGATAGGGCATCTACGAGGCTGGCATTTGCCGTCCAAAGCAAGATTATTGGATGTGCCAATGGCTGGAGTGGAGCAGGAAGTGCATTAAGCGCAGGAATCAGGATGAAAGGAGCAAAGCCGAAAGACATTTCCGGCTGGATCTGGAGTATTCCATCGAAAAGCCAGAGAGAGCCGAACACGATCCTGATGTAATTCCACAGGCTAGAATCAACTGACGGATATCTGCGGTCGTTGGAACGGAGAATGAAGACAAGTAGCGTTGAACTAATTAGAAGAAGTGCAACGTAGAAATAAAATCTGTACACAATGGAATAGGGCATATTGTATTCAGCAAAATCTGAAAGGAAAATGTAAGAGAGCGTAAGCGCGGCAATAACAGATATTGCTGCGGCAATCAGGATTCTCCTTAGTGGTTTTTCTTCAGACATCTCGGGAAAATGCCTCTGTTTGTTATGTCATCCTGCCTTTATATCTTAGGGTCAATTTGTGTTGTGATTAAATCATATACATTATCAGTAACCGAGGCAGCACTGCATCTCCAGAATGCATCCGCAACGGGGGCACATGCTGGTGTACCTGTATGTCCTGCACTCATCACAATCACACCGT
>JAJZOK010000083.1 GCA_021811525.1 Thermoplasmata archaeon
TTTACCTTGCTGAAGCTGCTATTCTTTCAATCTCTTCTTTCTTGCTCACTGCGAATGATGATGCATCATTTCTTCCCGCATTCATAAGTTCATCTGCGAGGCAGTTTGCAATTGGCTTCTTGCTCTTGAATGAAGCGTTTGTGGCACCGAGGGCTATGTTTCTGAGAGCTTCGTCCACCCTTCTTGAAGGTGAAACATCCACTGCTTTCGGCACCGCAATACCGCCGTACCTCAGCCTTGTAACTTCTTCCCTTGGGGCTGCATTCTCAATTGCATTGACAAGAATCTGGACCGGGTTCTGCTTCGTTTTCTCTGCTACAAGGTCGAAAGCTTCCTTAAGCACTCTGTAAGCGCTGTATTTCTTGCCTGTCCACTTCTCTGACCTCATGAGCTTGTTGAGAAGCCTCTCAACGGTGTTCACGTTCCTCTTTCCAGCAGAATAGCTGGAGTATCTTCCACCGCTGTGGAGGTTCACGTTGGCTGTGAGGTTGATATAATTGGAAAGTCCCGCGTCATGGACCTGTACGTCGTTGATTGAAAATTCTCCGAGCAATTTTAGTTCCGGCATTATCTCACCGTCTTCTCCTTTCTTCCCTTGACAAGCTCAAGTAGTGAAATTCCGTTTACTTTTGAAACCTTGAACCTCACTCCAGGGATATCTCCCTTGCTTCTTCCCTGCCTTCCCCTTATGCCTTCCACTGTGACTTCGTCATGCTCATCAATATAGTTGATGGCCCCGTCGCCAGGTGCGAATGCAGTAATCTGCCTGCCATTCTTGATCAACTGGAGCTTGACACACTTTCTTATGGCTGAGTTGGGCTGCTTTGCCTCAATTCCGATCTTTTCAATAACTATTCCCTTGGCAGATGGTGCACCCTCCAGAGGATCGCTTTTCTTCTTGAGGTTAAGGACTCTCTTCTTGTATTTGGAGTCAGACCATCTGAATTTTTTTCTTGTTGATTTCAGCTTGTTTCCAGCGTTAATACCGTTCGCCAATATACCACCTATGATTTACTTGAATTTAATTGAGCAGCCATGGGATATGCTAAACGATATTTAACGCCTTTGATTGCTTTGATTTTCAAGGCTTTCCCATATCTGAGACGCCTTTGAATAATTTGCAGGATTGCCATTCCAATTGCCGGTGGAATTGGGAAACACTCTGATGCAGTCTCAATTTCCTTTCCTGAACCTGATGTATGGAACCTTTATCTTGATACTTCCGTGCTTCTTCCCAAGGTATAGGAGCCATGTTATGAAGGAGAAAAATAACCCGAGCATGAACGGGATTGCCGGCTGGAGGCCATAGGGATATACCGTATACATCTTGCCGGCAATGAGTTCGCTTTCCTTGAAGTAGAAGTTATAGTAGATGAGAAACGGCAATGAGATTGCAGAGACAGCCAGGCCACCAATGATTGACCTTATAATGCCGGCTTCGTTGTATTTCAGGAAGTAGTCATATAGCGAAAACAGGAGCCATCCCACACCTATGACCAGGATTATTGGGCCGGGCACAGATTTTGCTGATGACCTTATTGTGTCTCCGACCGCATTGGATATCGATATTCCAATAGACGCGTAAGTAAGGTATGCACCAACTGCGGTAAACACCAATGCTGCAACTATGACAAGAAACGATCCGTTCTTACTTATGTCCCGGTACAGATGAACAGACACTGAAGAACCATCGGCTCAAATTATAAAGAGTTTGCAGGTTGAGGTAATTCCATTGCTTGAACTGTTAAACCTGCGTGTAGAGCCCCAGTTCCCATTGCATAAGGACCTCGGATATTGCCTTTCCGTTAATCCTTTTGAAGCAAAAGTAGAGATATCTAGTTAGGCAATTTGACAGGAGGGCCTTTTAGTTGATTTTAGAGACAATCCTTACAACTTCTGAGTCCTCAATGACGTGATCCTTTCCAATTGCCCTCTTTGTCCTGCAGTCTATGGCTTTTATGAAACCCTCCCCTATGTCAGAATGGACCCTGAATGCCATTTCGTGAGCAGTAGTGCCATATGGCATCAGGAATGCGTCCGGGAGGATGTTTCCCTTCTTGTCACCCCAGGTGCTCTCATCTGCAACCGGATATGCAACGACGTACCGAAGGACATCCCTGACAATATGGGAAAGTATCTGGTCCATCCTGGTTAAGAATGGGCTTGAAAGGAAAGAACGTATCTTTTCAAGGGCATTCCGTTGAGCCTGATTGGCCTTTTCTGAAACTATGAAGTCTTTTCCCATGGTGTTAATCAGGCTGGCACCCATTGCTTTTTCCAGGGTAAGTTCGTACTCCCCCGAAATAAAGTATATATTCTCGTCAAAATCCCGGATCTTTTCGATGTACTCCGGAGGAGCTGCATCGCACTTGTTCGCGACCCTGATGATAGGCTTGATGTACCTGAAAACGAGGGATGCAAAAGTGGTTGCATGTGAACTCTCCCAGTGGGAAAGTTTGGCTGGAAATGCATCCTTGGTAAGAATGAGGGAAATCTGCTTTTCCCTTACCCCGAATGTCCCTATTTTTGTCTCCAGGATCCTCTCCACTCTCTCGCTGGATGCGTCAGCTTTTCGTGCGAATTTGTTCCAGTCCCTGTAAATGCGGTCTGCCATCCATGCTATCATTTCATTCTCTATGGCAACAATATCCTCAACCGGATCCCTGGCCTCCTGCAACGGGGTCCCGTCGGGTGCGGTTCTTCCGGATGCATCAAAGACATGGATGATTGCTTCGGAATCCCTGATATTGTCAAGGAACTCATTTCCCATGCCTTTCCCTTCACTGGCGCCCGGGATCAGGCCGGGTACATCTATGATTTCAACCGGTATGTAACGGATACCATTGGCACAGCTTCCCTCCCTTGGAGTGCATTTAGCACCGATCTCACTTTCAGGGCATTTGGCGGTAAGCCAGCCAATGCCTACATTTGGTTTCAGTGTTGTGAATGGGTAGTTGGCAATGTCCACTGGAGCCTTAGTCAAAGCAGAAAAAAGTGTGGATTTACCCACATTGGGTTTGCCTATAAGCCCTATTTTGACCGTTGACATCCGCATTTGATCATATCATGGGAATATTTTAAAGGTGCACAAGACAACTTATATCTCAGCAGGAATAGTCCAGATAGAGAGGTTAAAAGGATTCCTGAACTTACTGACTGCAGACTGGCCGGAACCGAAAAATATGCAGTATTTTAAACAATCAGATGTGTGAACTTAAAGAAGAAAAAGATTGTAATAACAGAAAAGCAATACTTAACCTGAGATAAAATGTCAAAGTCTTCTTCTATCGAACTTTCCCAGGACAAGATACTAAAGCTTAACCAGTACGTTTCCAGGACAATGCAGAAAGGAGGAGTACCTGCCCTTTCTCTCACGATAACACAACATGGGAAATCCGTCTTTTCCAGGGGATACGGAAGGAGAGACCTGGAAAGCGGCAAGCATGCAACTAATGATACGCTATATGGCGTTGGCTCGGTCACTAAGTCTGTAACGTCAATGTGCATCCTTTCACTGGAGAAACAGGGACTTCTTAAGACATCATCACCCATCACCGATTATCTTGATGACTACAAAGTTGATGGGTACGCGGACAAAACCACATTGTCACACCTTATGTACCATTCAAGCGGAATTGCTTCAGTCAATGCAGCTGAGATTGTGCTGTTCAGGGATCTTGGGAGAGACACAACAAACATTCCTCTAGAAACCATGGATGACTTCATGGATTTCCTGAACGGTGCGGCTTCAGAGAGGCACAGCCCTCCCGGAAAGAAGTTCATGTACTGGAATGAGGGCTATACCCTTCTGGGAAGGGTCATTGAAAGTGTAACCGGAAAGCCATATGCCCAGTGCGTCAGGGAAATGCTCCTTAAACCGCTTGACATGAAAAGGAGCACATTCAGTGGTATCGAGGCTTTCAAGGACAGTGACCATGCAACCCCTTACATAAGGAAAGATGGGGAACTGATACCTGCAGGGATATCCGATCATGCAACAGTACTTGCACCGGGCGGGCTTATAACCTCCTCTGAAGAGCTGTCAAGATACGTTTCACTCTGGACTGGCGGAAACAATGGCCACTTTGACGGGGACGTACTGAAGGAGTCTATCAAGCCAAGATTCACTGTTGCAGAGAGCGGACCGTATGGAAAATCCCATTATGGATACGGCTGGAGCATTCAGGATGATTTCCTGGGGCATAAGATAGTGCAGCATTCAGGCGCTGTTGGCGCCTCCTCAGGTTTCGTTGGATTCCTGGAGGATTACGGAGTTGCGGTTTCAATAGGCGCAAATGTTTCTGAAGCCCCCAACTCGAAAATAGGATTCTATGCGCTGTCATTGTTTGTTGAAGGCTCAGGTCCGGAAGATCTCCCGTTCGTTAAACACGACTGCCTGAAGGATGAACTCATAGGCATGTATGGTGACTACAGGGATTTCAGTTTCCTGGTAATAAAGGAAGGTTCGACGGGAAACCTCACCCTTGAACTGAGAAGCGATGAATACAACATTTCCGTTCCCGTCCTCATGGACGGCGACGAGGTCTTCATCTACATGGATAACGAGAAGATGCCCCTAGAGATAAGAAGATCAAAGGACAACAAGGTAGAAATTTTCCTGGAAAGGCACAGGTTTGTAAAGAAGTAAATTGTTTACTGGAGGCTGACTGAGACTTTTCTCATGTCATACCCCTTGGGGCAATCCAGCTTATCCTCGACTTTGTTGATTACGCCCCTTATTCCCTCCCTAATGTGGACAAGATTGCATTTCTCAATGTTGGGGCAAGTATGATGGTCACATCCCATTGACTTGAATGTGACTGATGAGCCTTCCTGCAGCTTCTTTCCATACTGCATGTGCATAATTTCCGGAACTTCCTCAACTTCAACGGTTGAGACCCTGTCCTTGTTGAATACAAAACATGGGTTCTCCTTTTCCCTTACCTTGAGCACCCTGTAAGTCCTGCCGGGGTCAAGGTTAAAACAAACGTTCTTTATCCTGCATTCTGCACAGCCGACAAGAGGGCCAACGAAGGTAAACTCAAGGCCTTCCTTTGCAAGATCAACGCCTATAAGCGATATCTTGGCCATGGTGCGGGCACCATTAGATGATTCCTGTGATTTCGAGGGCTTTTTCTGAGGCATTTAAACTGATATCCTTTTCCCCAAGTATAGTGTACCTCTCCGGCCTAATGGTGTGGGCTGAGGACAGAGCCTTGATCATTACTGAATCAGGTATCTTGTAGTCCTTTGCCTTGATCGAGAGACCCATCCTGCTGTATGCTGAGGCGAGCATCTGCCAGTCTCCTCCGTGGAGGAACATTGAGACCACTGAACCCATAGCACACTGCTCCCCATGAATGGACTCGCCAGGGTTGATGCTCTCAAGCGCGTGTGCAATGAGATGCTCACTGCCGCTTGCTGGCCTGGATGACCCTGCTATTGCCATAGCTGTCCCGGAGGCAAGAATCTGCTTGGTTACTAACCATACTGATTCCTCGACTCCCTGAAGGACCATGTGACTCTTCTCGAGAAGTTCCTTGGCAGCATATTCGGATATTGCTGCAGCACTGGAACTGTATTCCTCGCCCTGAAGGCGGCTGGACAGTTTCCAGTCGAGAAGAGCTGTGAGGTTTGAAATCACGTCTGCTGCGCCTGCTTTCAGGTACTTGAATGGAGCCCTTGAAAGAATTGCAGTGTCCGCAATTATGGCAATTGGCATTGAGGCTTCCTGCGAGAGGGTTGAGCCTGTTCTTCTTATGGATGCCCTGGGGGATGCAATCCCGTCATGGCTTGGAGTTGTTGGTACACTTACAAATGGAACGTTAAAATCATATGCGGTTTTCTTGGCAAGGTCTATCTTTGTGCCACCGCCGGCACCGATGATTATACCTGCATTGAGTTCCTTGGCCAGAGATTCAATCTTTTCCAGATTCTCTGTGTTTGCCCGGTCTGTCCTTATGACGTGGACATCATAACCGGCTTCAAGGAGTATGGACTCGACTTCCTTCCCTGCGAGGCCATAAGTGATATTTCCTGTGACAATAATTATGGAACCTGTGCGCATGTATCTTCCCACAACGGGAACGATATTTGGCAGAACCCCGTGCCCCACATATACATCCCTGGGGAATTGCATGGTTCTGAACTTTTCAAATTCCATTCAAGAAGCATATTTTACTGCTTTATAAACCTTGATACTGGTGTCAGACAGGTATTTTTGTTGCCACAATACGGACATCGTATTATGGCGATTCCCATGAAGTGAAACCAATCATGGGGTCATGGCCAGGTGCTCACACCTGTGGCCATGCTGCTGTTTGAATATGAGGCATATTCCTCTTTTGATACTGCTATGACGCCCACAAGAACATCTCCGAATTCCTCCACCTTTTCCCTCATAATGTCTTGAAGTGGTTTGGTGCCAATCTTTGTGTAAATATCGTAGCACATCATCTTCTTGATGATCTCTTCGCCAATTCCTGTGGCAACAACTGCACCGTTCTCCCCTGCGTAAAGGCCTGCACCTGGAAGTGGGGAGTCTCCTACCCGTCCCCTCATCATGGGGGAAGAACCACCCGTTGAAACTGCGGCAGCGAACTTTCCACCGACCCTGGCCACTGCGCCTACTGTGTCCTTGTGCTGCGGGAAACCGAAGATCCTGGCGTACTTGTAGTATTCTGAATACCTTTCAGGAAGCTCCACGTCCTTGCCGTTGAAAAAGTCCACCATCTTCTTCCATATGGTCTCAGTTCGCTCAGTTGTCGGGTCATAATCCTGGAATCCCAGAGCTCTGGCGAACTTTACCGCACCATCACCTGTAAGCATTACATGGGGTGTCTGCAGCATTACTTCCCTGGCAACGAGTACAGGATTCCTGACTCTTTCGATCGCCGACACTGAGCCAATGCGGTTTTGAACCATTACGGCTGCATCCATCTGTATTGAGCCATCTATCCGCTTCACTGAACCTGTTCCGGCGTTGAAAGAGGGATCATCTTCCATTAACCTCACTGATTCCACCACAAAATCAAGAGGAACTGTGGATTTCTTTGACGAAGTGCTGTTTGCATACCTGTTCAGTGCATCAGTGTAAGAATTGTCTGAGCCGGCACCCCCGTGAAGGAGTAGGACATTTGGCATGGATGGTTATTTTTCCAGTAAATTAAATTTCTTTCATTGTAGACCTCAGGCGTACCAATCCACAGAAAACTCTTAAGTACGTACTAAAAATACAAGGGAAGTCCACAGATAGTCTAACTGCATACTATGGACAACAGGGCTCGTAGTCTAGCGGTATGATGTCTCCCTGACACGGAGGAGGTCACCGGTTCGAATCCGGTCGGGCCCACTATTTTAGATAAATTAAGTTGACTATTTTTCAAGAAAATATTATGGCGATCTAGATTTAAATTTCTAAGCAAACTGTTTAATCTTTACACATGGTTAAACAAAAATGGAAGATCCTGCTTCTCGTATCAGGGATTCTTTGCTTGAAACGTCCCTGCAGAAAATACGGGAGTTGAAGGGATCTTACGAACTTAGCCAGACACTTCGGAACGAGATTCCTGGCTTTAAGTCTCAAAAGGGAATATATAAGCCACAAAATTCGAAGTATGCTTTGTGGATAAGGCATACGAATAAAGGCATATACCCCGACAAGGACATGGAATACCTACCTGATGGATCTTGGACTTATCGCTATTCGCCAGAAGGAAAAAATGGTACTTCTGATCTATCTTTGGGGACCAATCAAGGTTTATTCAATTCTATGCAAGATAGAGTTCCTTTAGGTGTATTTATTCAAAAGGAATTACCAGGTGTTGGTGCTACTTATGAAGTGATGGGGCTTGCATATGTGGAAAGTTATGATGAGGCCCATTTCCTTATTCGCGGCGAACCAATTGATTATGAAGAGCCACCAATGGAAGTCTCAGCTATATCTCCATTTTCACCATTTGATCCTAAAGCCCCTCGTATGACAGAAACTTGGAAAAGAGTTAGAGAGAGAAGCTTTCAAACTGTTGTTAGAAGCGTTTATAATGGCAAGTGCAGTCTGTGTGAAATAGGGTATTCATTCAGGGGCCAACCAGTTGGAGTCGAAGCAGCACATATCATACCTGTAGAAGACAACGGTACATCAAAAGATGTAAGAAATGGTATTTTACTCTGCAAAAATCATCATGACTTGTTCGACAGATACTTGTGGGCCTTTGATGAAGATTATCATGTCATGGTTTCAGATGATCGTCAATTTAGGAAATCAGCGCTAAATAATCATTTGCTGGTGGCTGAGGGAAAAAAACTTTTGAATCTTCCGCGGGTGGAATACGATTTTCCAGCAAGGGAAGCAATATATTTTAGATTGGATCGATTCTTTCAATTTAATCAAAGATAAAGAACTCCACTCTCAATTATGGATAATTTAAAATTAAGAATTTTGATTGATTTGGCAGTCACCACTATAAACGGATGTGTCAATTACTGAGAACCAATGACATTTCTCCTCTGGAATGTAGAGAAGACCCAGTCTGAAAGAACTTCCACCTTATTGCGGAATGTGCTGATCCTGATAAGGTGAATTAATCTCCAGGCTAACCATGCACTGAATCCAGATAATATGAGGCCGCTGTGTAATTTGCAAAGTCCCTTGAATTTGCCAAGGGACAGCATTATTCCAGGGTCTTTGTAAACGAAAGGATCGGTGTCTTCTCTTCCTCTAATCATTGCTGCAAGCCTTTTTCCTGCATATTTTCCCTCTTGTACTGCAGCTGCAGCAGTCTGTGGAACGAATTTTCCCTGTACTGTGGAAGCAATGAGTGCATTGTCTCCAATTACAGTGATATTCTCAAACCCAGGTACCCTCAGGAACCGGTCCACTATGATCCTGCCAGATTTTTTATTCACGTGGCTGCCTCCCAGCATAGCTGCCACAGGGTTACTCTTCACACCTGCAGTCCAGAATACGTTGCTAGTTCTGATCATGTTTCCATCATGAAGCAGCAATTCATCATCCGTCACCTTTGCAACTTTTGCATTAAGCAGCAGTTCAATTCCGGATTCCTTAAGGAAATTCTCAAGCCTGGATGAAAAATCGTCACCCGTTCCTTTCATCAGGCGATCCTGTGCTTCTATCAGAACAACTCTTGGTGCAATGGCAGCCGCCCTGTAATCAAGCTGGAGATCATCCACGTATTCTTTCATAGATGCAGCCAGCTCAACACCTGAGGCACCACCTCCAATTATGACAAAATTGAGTTTACCATCCACGGAGCCAATCATGTATTCATCAGATACTGCATCCTTGAACGACTTGAGTATCCTGTTCCTTATCAGTTCCCCGTCCTTGATTGTCTTCAAAGGTATTGCGTGCTCGGCTACACCCTCTATGCCAAAGTCATTGTTCTCAGTCCCAAGTGCCATTACAAGATGGTCGTATTTTATTCTCCCGTGCCTGGTCACCACTTCATTCCCCTCTGGATTTACCTCCATGATTTCCTCTTCCAGAAACCTGAATCCGTGATCAGTGATATTGCAGCATACCGGTATGGATATGTGGTGTTCATAAACCTGGCCTGTTGCGACCTCATAGAGAAGAGGTGAAAATGTCAGGTAATTGGTGTGGTTCACCGCAATGAGTTCAGCATCGTCCCGGTTTTTGGTGGGCATTTTCCTGTTGAAGCTTTCCATGAATGCCGAACCTGCAAAGCCAGTTCCTAGAACCACAATCTTTGTTTTGCCAACTTTGTCCTTCGTCTTATACCCATTTACAGACTTCATGGAACTCGCCTTCAATTTCATTCCTTGAGAAGGATAGATTTAGCTGCGGATTCCGCGAGCCTTAATGCCCTTTCTTCAAGGAGGACATGGTTTTCCAGGCTGGTCCACACGTTGTAAGCCCTCTTGTTCTTCGTGGCCGCTGCCAGTTCTGAAAGCCTGTGTACAGCCCTCTTTGCCTCTTCATGCTCTTCTTTCATCTGATCCAGCCTGGAGGAGAATGCCATTGCAATCTGCTTAATGTTCCCCGGTCTTGGCTCAAGGCCATCGACCTCCATATTCAGATAGTCCAGCAAAGGTACCACAAGATCCTCCTCGTTTCCAACGTGGTTCGTAAATATGCCAATTAGGTCCAGGAAAGTTGGTGAATTTTCACCATTCTCATTATCATACACATCCATGAAGTGCCCGTATTCTTCTTCTTTGAGGTTTTCCATCTTCATTACCTGAAATGACAATGGCGCTGAGAAGGATATGCGTATCCCCAAAAAACATAGGGATTGCAGCGCCTGATGCGCATATACTCTATTCCAGCTTAATCTTCCTATTTGGAAAATGTCACTGCGACATTGAAGCATATCTTAATCAAAATAATATATTTTATGATAAAAATTATCAACGAGCAGCTAATTTACTGGCTCCAAGAGAGATTTTAACAGCGAAAATTTATTTACCGCCAGGCATTTATTTTTGTGGCGACATGAATGAAAGAGAAAATTCAATCTGCACTAATAGTGGCATTCATCATTGTGGTCTTTTTCTCCAGCATAGGCTTTGTATTTGCTCAGAATAACAGCCAACAGAACTCAGGCTATTACCAGCTCAACCTTGTCATAGAGAAGCAAACCTCAACCTCAAATGCTTCCGGCGAAATTTACTCCTTCTACGTTCTCAGCAATGGCGTGCTGGAATCTTCCAATATTATCAAGGTGCCATTTGGAAAGGAGGTCAGGATTTCCATAGTGAATTTTGATCCTGGAACCAGCCTGCCATTTGGTTCATCGGCAGAGAATGCCAGCGGTGTAGTTGGGGGAAGCATTCTCGCTAGCGACAGCGTGGCGCCTGGGACTTCCCAGCAGCTGTCATCAAAGTCCGCACAGTCTGTCAGTGAAATTCCAGCTCAGGATATTTCCCACACATTCACTACAAGCACAGGCCTCAATATTCCTATTTTCCCGCATTCAACAGAAGTTGCCTACACCTATTTCAATGCAGTTGGGAATTATACGTGGGGATGCATGTGTGACTGCGGGGCCCTTTCCATGGACTCCGCCGGATCCATGACGGGTCAGTTAATAGTCCTCCCTCCATAATGGAATTTAAGCCATCGCCTGCTCCAAGACCCCAGTAGGATGCATAGCCTGAGCAGGCAACCTAAATTTTTAGGGAAGACAGTTATGCATCCATAGGGATAGAAGCATCACGTCTCACAACTTTTCCAGCCCTGAAGTCAGGGGGAGATTTCTCCAATCCCCACCCTACATAGTATATGCAGGGATTGCCTGCTCGGTTGCCTCCCTTGCCATTGGCTTGGTCATAGGCATATCTGCGCTTGCTGAAAACAATGGTTATGCCATAAATAGCGCAGCAGCGCAGGAGATTTTCTTTCATCCTGATCTCATGGTATTTGGCGCAATTGGAGGTCTCTTAATAACAGAGAAACTGGAGCTCATGGAGAAATTCAAATTGTTCGGGAAATTCAGGATATCTCGCCTGACAGTTCTGTTTTTATTTTCAGGCGTCTTCCTGGCAGCATTCGGGATGTCCATTGGCAACCCTGATTCGAGATACCTGGGGCTTCTGCTGGTCTTCACCGCCTCTGTCCTATTCTTTTACTACATGACAAGCGGAAAGAACCCTGGGATGGCTCAAACCAAGGATGTTTTCGGGGCGGCAGTTTTTGCACTTGCCCTCTCGGCATTGGCCAATGTCAACCGTTTCATAACAGATAGCACAGAGCTGTCATACCTTGTTCTCCTGTTTCCAGTCATTTACATCATGGCAGAGAGAATTGAACTGGGGTTTGTCAGTGGAATGAAACCTTCCCTGATCAGGCTCATGGCAATACTGTCATGGTTTTCCGTCACAACTGCCTTTGGCTCAGCGGAACTCAATACAGGCATGATTGCGAGAATTTTAATGGGAGTATCTATCGCACCCGTACTTTCCATGATTGTATGCACCATGATATACGACCCAACTTTCCGGAAACTGCGGAAGAAGAGCAAGCTGCAGTCATTCATGCAGAAGGGCATCATCATCTCCTTCATCTGGCTTTTTCTGGGGCTTGCATTATTCCTGCTTCAAATCATGCTTGGGCATGGCTTCCTGGATCCAGCTGCCCATTCAATAGCCCTCGGTTTCATCGGAACTTTCATTGTATCACACAGCCCCATAATATTTCCACTTACACTGAAGAAAAGAGCAAACCCGGAAAATGTTACCTTCCTTCCCATGGTAGTAATCACAATTGCAAATTCCATGAGAATACTTGGTGATCTGACAATTTCAGTATCATCATACTCCAGCATGGTTTCCTACGCATCCGGATATATGATCATCGTTGCAATACTGTCTTTTGCCTATAACCTGAAACGCATTATGCCCTCGCATTCTTCCGGCCACCACGCTGCAACAGCATAATTCCACTGTTTGTCCCCTAAAAATACAGGGGATTTGTTGATGCCTTCATTCCAATAGTACAACCATGGAATCTCAAAAAGAAACGGAGAATCTCATAGATGCCACAGAACTCCCTCCACAGGAGAGGCATTACAGAATATTTGAAAAATTCATGAGCCTGAAACCTGGGGAAGTGCTCCAGGTTATTGCAGGGCATGAGCCGGCACACCTGCTGCAGCACATGGCCCATGAGGGCCTGCCTGTGGATGCAGATGCATACTACTCACAACCAAATTCAGACGGGACCTATTCAGGATTCTTTACAAGGATAGATTCCGCAGATGGAAACAGCAGGGTAAAAATAACCAGCTTTGACCGGGAAAGGAGATTTTCAGAGAAGCAGTTCAATCCCATAGGCATATACTCAGGAAAAAGCTACAAAGTTGTCTTGACCTACATTAAGGCGGGCCAGTTCATACCAGTGCATTCTCCAGGCACCGATCTTGTTTTTGCAGTGTTCAGGGGAACCGGAACTGGGATATTTGGAGACAGGGAGGAACGCCTTGTTCCGGGGTCAGTCGTGGTGATACCGGGTGGAGAGAAAAGGGGAATTAGGGCCACTACAGACATGGAAGGGTTGCACATAGTATCCCCAATTCCTGATGAAAGCGATCATGTGGAAGTATTCGAGAAGCTATCCGGAGGGAGGTTCCAGTGATTGCCCACAATGCCAGGGATCCCAATGCCAATTCACACTACTTTGCAGGCAGGAGGTCTCTGGGCGTCGATTCCAGCCTGGTTTTAAGATTCATTGCAACTAGTTTTGCATACCTGCTTGCGGGTTTG
Organism: Thermoplasmata archaeon; assembly: GCA_021811525.1. The sequence continues at coordinate 13,246 of JAJZOK010000083.1, forward strand.
ATCTTCTTCCTCATAGCAATGCTTGGTCTCCTTAGTATTGAAAGGGATGCAATTTTTGTACTCTGGCTTTTTGGTTTTGTGGCCATGATCATATTCGGCCTTTCCTACATGTTTTCTTCTGGTCTTTCCAGAAGCAGTGCGCTTATGAACAGTACGGTGAAGAAAGAATACGCTCTCCTCAACATTGGGGTAATTGCATTTTTCCTTGGTTTCTCAGGGACATTACCAGTCCCATATGGAAAACCTGTTGCACTGTTTGGGCTGCTTGCAATCATCATATCAGTTTCCCTGCACCTGATGAATCTGGTGCTTGTAGCTACAACAAGGAAAACCACGAATGTTGAGAAACAGACCTTTCAGGACAATTACTGATCTGTTTCCAAAATTTCCATTTTTTCCACTACTTTCTTCCAGTAACACAGATCCTGATGCTTATTTTTCCTGTGCCTGGAAACTGATCCCAACATATTACGGGATAACCAAGAATAGTCTCTCCTCAATGTATATATCATGATAGAAACACACAGCATTCTGGATCACGAACATGAAATGTTGCTTGAAGAACTTGATGAAGTTTCCCGCAGAAATGGGAGGATTGGACAGCTTTACTCAGAAGTCCTAGGCCTGTTCAAGCCACACCTTGCAGAGGAGAAGGAAACCATTGTTCCCCTGCTGAAGTACAACAAAGACAGGCTTGAGGAGTTCGAAAACAAAGATGTGGAAAACCTTAAGCAGGCATCCGCCAGATTTGAAAGCCACTTTGACAGGATGATCAGTGAACACAGGGAAATTTCCAGGAAGCTTAACGAGATCCTAGATGAATTGCGAACCGACCCTGACGAGGGTGCATTGCATCTTGCCCATGAACTCATACACCATGTGGAGCTTGAGGAGGAAATCCTTTATCCTGCAGCTTTTGCAGCCGGCGATCTCATAGAATTCGAGAGGGAACTTCTCGGCCAGAAGATAAAATACTGATAACTGGAGGTTTCAGCCACTGGCTGAAATCTCCTATTCCTCTTTCTTTTTAAAATAGGATGAAATAATGTTTTTTTCTGCTCGACGCAGTATCTCGGCAAGCGTCACGTAAGATACATTCAGCCTCTTTGACAGGCCCTCTAGATTTACCTTCTTCGGATAATCGAAGAAGCCCAGTTCTAAAGCAGTTTTTACCACAAACTCCTGCCTTGCTGTAATGTCACTCCTCTTTGACAGGGATCGTTTCATTAGCAGCTCAAATTTCACGCCGTCAACCTTAAGCCGGTCTAGGAAGCCGCTTACAGTTGTTTCATCGGGTACAAGCCACTTCATTCTTATGTCACCTGAATCATTGGAATAAGCCTCCGTAAGGAAAAGATCCCACTTCAGTATTGACTTGCATACAGCACACTCGTGTGCGTTGACAATTGCAGTGGCATGGGTGTCATCCACAATGGTGAGATTGTTCCTGTCAACCATGTTCCTGTCCTGCATCTCTGTTGAGATGCCTTCAATTTTTCCGGAGGGCAAAAAAATCTCAAGCAGATCCTTGACTCCCTCGCCGCTCATCCTTATGTCCCGGATTCTTATGCTTGCAGAATGGGTTTCTACAAGGTCTTTTATCCATGCCACCGGTTCCTTGAATTCTATCTCAACCTCCATCAAGGATATCTACTGACAAATTCTGCATGGTTCATAAACAAATTGTATCTGTCAGAGAAATTCACAGGAGTCAAGATACTATTTCTTCTCCTATGGTGGCAATTTCGACCCTTGGAGCTCCCGCCTTTATGCTCAAAGGGGCCTACTGGGAGGGATCTTTCACTATTACCTTGACCAGCCCTCCTTTCCTGTTGAGCGATGCAGAAGCAACTACAATCTCTTCACCGGGAGAAACAGGGTGGCTTGCTTCTCCAGGAAATGTGAAGCCAAATATCCTTATCCTGCACTTCCGAGGTTGCCGCCTGTTTACTCTGACCACCTTGCCGTTCCTTCCAGCCATTAAAGCGGTGATTTTCATCTTAGGCTTCTTCATGATGAAATTGCCCAGGAGAGGTACTGAGAATGGCATAAAGATATTGACCAATCCCAGAAAGCCAGCGATCTCCGGGGAATAGAGTCTGGCAGATTGCGAAGAAACAGGGCCTGCCAATTGCATGGCAAGTACGTACAGTGAGTAAGTCACCAGAACGACATATGCCCCGTAAAGAAAATAAGTGATTCGCGTCCTGGTTTTGTACATCGCAATGGCTCTGTTCAGTTCCGCTTCCTGGTCGAAGTAATCCATAATGTCCTTTCATTCAGGGGCTGGCAGACAACCGTACTGGAATGTGCCATTCCCTCGTCAGATAAAAATCAAATATATCAAATTTAATAACTTTTTCTGATTTTCCCATTTGGATAATAAGAGCCCACAGGAGCATGGCTTATATAAATTCAGGTGGGAAAAGTCAGCCTTGGCGTTGAATGCAAATTTTGCGGTCCCGCATCATCACTAATCTTCTATATCGATGAAAGGCATTGTGAAATTTGCTATCTTCAGAAGTGGCGGCGGAAAACCGATAATGTTCTGGTAAATGGCAATGGAAACGGAAAGTGTGTAATTTCCAGCTGGAACCAGCCTGACTGGCAGGGCTCCACTCATGAAAGCAGTGAGAAGGTACGAGGGCCCCGTATACTTCCCATATACACCCCCATGTGTTCGTGGGGAGGCACCATATGGTGAGGTTATGTTATCAATAGTATAATTTGCAGTGGCAACGCTCATTTTCTCTACCCTGAATTCTATGGAGTTTGCAGCATCTTTTCCCGTAGCGTTGATCAGAAGGAGGTTTGCAACAGGAGAAGGTATGAAGAACGGGGCCGTCCCAATGGCAGACTTGTTTACTACCATAGGGGGAACTGTAGAGAAGGCCGGAATAAGTGCAAACTGGAGCTTCCCTATTCCACTCAGGCTTACATTGTAAGAATAGAATAGTTCTATCCCGCTCAGATTCTCGGGGGTCCCATTCTTGATTGCACTGTTCCTTATTGCCAAGTACTGGCTATTTAATTGGATGGGCTTGATATCAAGCTCCCTTGGCAGGATATATATAGTGGCACTGATAACCAACAGTGCCACTACAAAGGTTACAGCAACCACTTGCCAAAACCTCTTCATTTTTACTTCCAGGGAAAAATGGAAGTATTTTATATAAAGCTATAGATTGCTCAACCTTTCGTTTCATCCTGCTTTCTGGAAAGTATCAATTAGAGAATGCCATTCTTAATACAATGTCTTCCGCAGGCCATGGGCAATCCAGGTGTGCCTGGGTACCCCTTAATGATCCGCTTTACCTAGAGTACCATGATTCTGAATGGGGGGTTCCCATACATGACGATAGGATTCTCTTCGAGTTCCTGGTTCTGGAGGGGGCTCAGGCAGGCCTCAGCTGGAAAACCATCCTCCATAAAAGGCAGGCATACCGGAGTGCATTTGATGGATTCCTTCCGGAAATTGTATCAAAATACGGGGAAACGGAGATCGGAAGGCTGATGGAAAATCAGGGAATTGTAAGGAACCGGCTGAAGATCAACGCGGCCATCATAAATGCCAGGGCGCTTCTCAGTGTAAGGAAGGAATTTGGGTCCTTTGACAGCTATATCTGGGATTTTGTGGAAGGGAAGCCTGTTATCAACAAGTGGACCTCAATAAAGGAAATTCCTGCGAAGTCACCCCTATCTGACAGGATGAGCAAAGATCTATTGAAAAGAGGCTTCAAGTTCGTTGGCTCCACGATATGCTATTCATTCATGCAGGCAACAGGCTTAATAAATGACCATACAACCGACTGCTTCAGATTCTCACAACTGCAATAGAATGCCCCAACAGTTTTAAATAAATAAGTTTATTTGAATTTAAAACCATATTATTTGCTAAGGAGATTTTTCCATGTCAGGAATGAAACAATCCGGGAAGGACGAGGAAATGGTGCTGGAACTAGACATGAGATACCAGAAGGCGGTTGAGGGGAACGATGCCAGCACCATGGATGAGATTCTATCAGATGATTTTGTCCTTGTAACAGGCCTGGGCAAAGTATTCACCAAGCAGGATCTCCTCAATGAGGCCAGAAGTGGCAGTGTTGTCTATGAAAGGCAGGAAGACAGTCATCAGGTTGTACGGATCTCTGGCGACACGGCAGTCATAACAGCAAAGCTCTGGGCTAAGGGTATTGAAAACGGAAAGGCATTCGAATACAAACTCTGGTTCAGCGACACTTATGTGCGGGGCCCGGAAGGTTGGAAATATTTCTTCGGCCAGGCCTCCACTAGGCAGCCCCCGGATTCCCTGTAAGCACTTCATAAAGAACCTTCAGGGCCAATCCGTCCTCTTCCTCAATGATATCCTTGACTGAGAAGAGTTTCAAGTGCTCTTCCGGGGCTGTCTTTACCTTGAACCCATAATTAGAGTTCCAGTGCTGAAATGACCTTCCGCGTTCAACCTCATAATTTACATATTTCCTGTGGGTCGAAAGCCTCTGCTGCAGGATTGAATTAATAAACTGGATTGAATTCTTCACCCTGTTTCTCGCCGTTGAGGCCAGAGCTGGATCCAGTTCGTACCCGCAGCTGCTTCTGCCACTGGCAGCCGCGGCCATTGCGGTTGTGCCTGTGCCTGCAAATGGATCTAATACTGTATCTCCAATCAGGGAGAACATGTTAATGAGCCTGTAAGGGAGCTCAAATGGAAAAGCCCCGCTCCTGGCCCTTGAAACAGGTTCCTGCATATCCTGCCTTGCACCCTTCAGGTCTTCCCAGATGTCTGTGAACCATGCATTCCTCTCCTCCCAGAAGTAAGAGCTAACAGCCCTGGCATACTTTGCCTCTTTGCTAGAAAACTCCCGCCTTGGGGGCTTCCTGAAAATGAGAATGTATTCATGCTCGAGTGTTACGTAAGCTCCTGGTGGCATGGTTCCAGAACCCAGGAACTTGTTTGGGGAATTTGTCTGCTTTTTCCAGACAATGGAAGGCGATTCGTAAAACCCGAGCTTCCTCATGGACATTGAAATGCTGCTGTGCGATGGATAGAGCCTGAATTCCCCACACATTGTCCTTGTGGCATCCCCCATATTTATGCAGGCAATCCCGCCTGGTTTCAACACCCTGTTTACTTCGCTCCAGGCCTTGTCGAGTTCCCTGTGCATCAGATCATAGGCGAGATCAGCATTTTCCTTTTCCAGATGTTTTCCAATTGCAGGATTTAACTCAGAAAAAACGGCATCCCACATCTCGATCATAGGATATGGAGGAGATGTCACCACCAGATCAACGGAACCTTCTGGAAGGTTATTCATGTTCCTTGCATCTGATGTATGAAACCGGTGGGTGGTCGTAAGCTCTTCCAATGATACGGGAACAATCTGTACACTATTTAACTTGGCTGCCTTGAAATGTTCCCAGAAAAATTAATTTCAGATTGCAATGTCCACCTATGTCCTCAAGTTCTCTTTACTCTAAGGCAAAGACACTCTTCCCGGGAGGCGTCAATTCACCCATTAGATTTTACCAGCCCTATCCGAGGTTCATGTCCCTTGCGCAAGGATCAAGGCTGACAGACGCCGATGGGCGGGAATATATAGACTACTGCCTCGCTTTCGGCCCGATGATACTGGGCCACTCCAGAAAGGAAGTGGTTGAGGCTTTGCGGGAGCAGGCCGGCAAGGCCACTTCACTGGGTACTCCCGGACCACTGGAAGTTGAACTTGGGGAAAGAATCAGGACAGCAATCCCTTCAATGGAGATGCTGAGATTTACGAATTCGGGCACGGAAGCGACCATGCATGCCATGAGGCTTGCCAGGTTCTTTACTGGAAAGCCCCTTATACTCAAGATAGAGGGTGGATTCCATGGTTCCCACGATTATGCCCTCGAGTCCCTGCCATACGGTAAACTTGAAGACCCTACACAGAGAGCCACCATAGAGGTACCTTACAACGATGTTGGAGCCCTTCACAGGGCCTTTGAGAAATTCGGCAGGAACATAGCCGCATTCATACTGGAGCCCGTGCTTGGCAATGTGGGTGTCGTGAACCCCAATGTGGGTTATCTCCAGGAAGCGCGTAAAATTACAGAAGAATACGGTTCCCTGCTGATTTTTGATGAAGTTATCACAGGTTTCAGGTCCAGCTACGGAGCATATCAGAATGTTGCCGATGTTAAGCCAGACCTTACCACATTGGGGAAAATTGTGGGGGGAGGGCTTCCAGTTGGAGTTTTTGGCGGACGTTCAGACATAATGGGCAACGTTTCCCCATCAGGGAAATTCTACCAGCAGGGCACTTTTTCAGGAAATGCCATGTCCATGGCAGGAGGAATATCAACCCTCGATATCCTGAAAAAGTCAGATTACAGCAAGCCTGCTTCACAGGCAGGCAGAATTGCGCTTGAAGCACGCAATGCATTCTCGAAGGCAGGAATAGAAGTAAGAGTGAATGTCTCCGGAACTATGTTTACAATATTCTTCAACGGGAGAGAGGTCGTGGATGCAAAGACTGCTTCTGCCTCAAACATGGAGCAGTTTTCCAGTTACTTCAAGGGCCTGCTAGAAAGCGGACTCTTCATTGCAGCCTCCCAGATGGAAGCAAGTTTCCTTAGTTTCGCCCACAGTGATGGAGACATCAGGGAAACCATTGAAGCAATAAAGAGTATATCTGAAAATATGAAACCCTGACCTTCAGGCCTACTGGAAGATAGACTGGAGAGTTGCAATCAGGTCCTTGTCTCCCTTGATTGCTGCCTCCTTGAGTGCTGAGGTGTAATTTCCTAAAATTTTAGTTACCATTGCAGAGGCAGATTTCCTGGTTGCTTCATTGGGATCCATGCCCTTGCCTATTTCCTTCATCATCCTGCTTATTTCCTTCAGGGCAATGGACTCGGCAAATGTATATGACTTTGTGAGTAGTTCCTCCGTCCTGAATTCTGCAAGCTTAATTTCGAACTTTCCAAGTTCTCGGTCCACGATAGATTGAGCCCGGGGTATCTCTTCCTTTTTCATTCCGGAATTGGCCTGTGAAATCTCCTGGATATGTTCCAGGTCATAGACTGTTATGGCGTCCTCTTTCCCGATGTCAGGGTCAATGTTCCTGGGATTGGAAATGTCAACCATGACCCTGGGCCGGATCTTCCCGTTTACCATGTCAGGAGTGATTATCACATTCCTGGAAGAAGTTGCACAGAATACTGCATTTGAGCTTTCAATGACCATCTTCAGGTTGCCTATGGCATCAAAGTGGCATTTGTATTGTGAAGCCAGCTGGCCGGCCTTCTCCTGGTTGCGGCCTACCACGGTGATAGCGGAAGGGTTCCTCTTCTGGAGATATTTCAGGAATGTTTCTGCCATCTGGCCTGTCCCAACCACCGCCACTCTGGATGTACTGAAATCCAGATGCCCTCCGGCGAGGTCAACGGCAATCACAGGTATGGAGGTCTTTCCCCTTGAAATGCCCGTCTTTTCCCTGACTTCCTTGCCCACGCTTATGGCCTTCCTGAAAATGAGTGAGATCAACTTGTCAGTCTTGCCGGCCTTCACATGGCTGTCAAACGCAGACTTGACCTGGGCGAGAATTTCATTCTCACCGACTGACATTGACTTTAGGCCTGCTGCAACCGTAAAAAGATGCTTCAGTGCATCTTCCCCCAGCAACAAGTGATCCTGATTAACAATTCCATCATAATACTGGCCCTGGTCATCAAATGTGAAGTAAAATTCCACCCTGTTGCAAGTGGAGAGCACAACATAACCACTCGCTTTGAAGCTTTCTGCAATTCCGCCCCACTGCTTCGGGGTAAATAACTGCATCTTCTGGAATTCATCAGGCTTAGACCTGTAATCCCAGGACATTGCTCCAAATTTAAGCATGATCTTGCACCGCGCCCAGACTAGGTCTGAAATGTGATTCCCAGGGAGGGCATTTCATGATAGTAAATTCTTATTTAAACCCAATTTTCCCAAAGCCTAGCTCCCAGTATCATTTACAGCCTTCATTCTTTCCCAGATTCCCCCTTTGGATTTGGTCTCATGAGGATGTTTTCCCTCATGCCTGTGAACAGGAGTGCAGACACTGCACCAATGAGCCCGAACATCAGGGGGAACAGTACAATCAGTGCAGCTGAGGGTATTCCAATTATCTGCTGGACTATCCCGGCCAGTTGCGATACAGATGAAACGGGATAGAAGAGATATATTGAGAAAGCCGAGCCCAGACCAATGATCAAGCCAGCTATTACAGAGTATCTCCTGTTCAGAACCATCAGGGGAATGCCAAGCAGTATAGCTCCGAATGCATAAGGTACAGTAAAGAGCGACGCATATGCAAGGGCTATGGAGATTACTACTCCCGCAGCAACAATGCCCTTATTCATATCTGATCACCGCCACCGTTTTCTGGTCATTCATGTTGTAATATTCATGGTTTATCCAGTGATTAAGCTGGTTGGAGAAGTAATAGCTCATGATGTTCTCGCTAGGGCCTCCTGGAATTACACCATAGAACTGTCCTGTGCCGGGAGAGGCCACGGTCCTGAGGGATGATCCAACTGAAACATATGGCTCAGGTATCAGGAGAGCCCTTGGAACACTTCCCACGCTCACAGTGTGGCTGCCTCCCCAGATTGAAATAGGGCCAATGCCCAGTGCCGATATTCCCGTTGGGCTGGCAATCTCAAGGAAGTGCACGCGGCCCCACGTCCAGTTGTTGACGCTGCCAAGTTTGGCCCCCAGGAACACAACCTCTTTGGCGAACGCCTCCCTCACAAGATTAGTGAAGTTGCCGTGGAACCATGTGCTGTTCTGGTCTGTCTGGGCCAGATGGATGGCCGAGGTGATGAATGGGGCAGGTACAGTGGAGAGATTGATGCTTGAATACACCTTGTCAAATGTCATGTTGTAGATTTCCGCAGTGAGGTACCAGTAGACGGTTATGCCGACCTGGCTCTGGAAAGTGGTGTAGTTCCAGCTGGAAAGCTGGTTGTACGCGGCGGTTTCAGTCTGGTTCATGGTCATTCCATGAAGTGCATTCACCAGGTAAGGGGTGAACATGAGCGCCCAGTAGTCAGAAACATTGGACTGCAAAGCCATCATATCCTGTATTGTGGTGTTCTGGTGGTTCTCGAGGTAGTGGTAAATAGTCTGTGCCCTTCCACCGGATGCCCAGAATCCGCCAACAAATGGGTGCAGATAATTCTCGCCTACCGTGGGCTGGTTTGGCGCGAACATGTATCCCCTTGCAGGGTTTGTAGCCTGAGGCAGCTGTGTGAAAGGAACATTCCCCACAGGTTCATACGCAGGGTTGGAGCCGTTAAGCAGAGACCTAGAGCCAACTACATCGATAGTTGTATTGTTAACTACTTCCTTTATCATGGGATAGTGCCCTGCGGTTATGTAACCTGCGTGATGCAGCGTAGCCATGGCAAAATTCTGTGGTGGAGAGCCCCAGTTTTCAAGTGCATTGAGCATCTGGGAATAGTTGGTTGACTGGTCCATCTTCAGTTCAGCTATGAGGTCATATGATGGCTGCCTGGAGACCCAGTTAAGGCTGATTCCATAATTCTGGCTTCTTGAGATAAGGGGCCCGTTGTTCGTATAATAGATGCTGTAACTTTTTCCGGCAAGTGTGTAGTTCTGCACCACCATGCTGTGCCAGGTTCCGTTGTAGAGATAGCTGTTGTTGTGCAGCGTCTCCAGGTATTCGTTTGCAGAATTTCCCTCAGGAGTGGTTAGGCCCCAGGATGTTGTAGGCGTATGGCCAATGAGGATTCCCGGCACTCCTGCAAGGTCCCAGCCGGTAACATTTATTCCAGGCGCCTCCAGCTGCATGGGTATCCAGATTGAAGGTGCGGTGAGAGGGAGATGGGGATCATTCGCCATCACTGGATAACCTGATGAGGAGTAGTTTCCTCCCACTACCCAGCTGTTGCTTCCAACATGGGATCCAAGCCCATGGGCACCAGGCATCCCGAATGGGTCAGAAATGTTTGCAAGGGCTCCCCTTATGAGCGGAGAGAGCGTCTTGAGAAGGCTTGTATTTACTCCCGTTGCATTAAGCCCATACCAGTTCTGAGACCAGAACTCTTTGGGTGTTACCCCAAGCTGGGATAGGTTCTTGCCATTGACAGTGCCGTCCCCTGGCACAACAGTTACGTTCTGGGTGTAGTAAGGATAGTATGGCCAGAGCAGGGTGGCATTCTGGTACCCAAGGGCATTGTATATGAGGGCTGACTGCAGTGGCTCCGCTGCCCCGGTAGTAAGTGACCATGACATGTATTCCTGCCAGCACAAGGTGTAGAAAACTGTCCACTGGAAAGGCTGTATTCCCAGAAGCTTGAATCCGAGATGGTTTGAGGCTGCAGTTGTATTGATGTAAGCATTAACGCCATTGGAGTAGGACTGCAGGTATCCATAGTACTGGGGATAGTTCTTGATGTATGCCTGCTCCAGTGTCCAGGCGTTTCCCGGGAGGCCTATTAGCCTCATGGCCTGGTCAGAAGCTACCCCTGATGCGCCAATGTACCTGCTAAGGTTCCCTGAAGCCAGAAGGGCCTCAAGCTCCATCTGGAATAACCTCTGGCTTGCAGAGTAATAGCCCTGGGCAAACATGAGGTCATTCATGTTTGAGGCCTTGATATGGGCGATCCCGGATGCATCTATTGTGACGTTTACCGGACTGGCCAGACCGGGAATGTTTACAGTGCCGGAGGTGACATTCCCCTGGCCTGCAGATTCCCAGAGGCCAAGCTTTGGGTTCAGGGTAGTGAAGTTAGTGGAAAGGTATGACAGCAGAACTATAACAACAACCAGAAGAACAAGCCATCTGATTTTCATCCAATAATAAACCGACCCCAATATTAAAAAATTCGCATCCGGGGATTTTAATCTCCTGTATTTTCCATCGCGACCATGGCAAAAAAATATACCTGCCCTTCACTAGACCTATTGTTTATGGACCCGGAGAAGCTGGAGCTTGGCCACATTTCCACAGATGAAATACTCACAGTCATATCCAGCAGGGACCCTATTATGGGGGAATTAGCAAAAAGGATCGGATACTTCAAGCTGGAGGCTGGTGGAGACCATTTTGAATCACTTGTTCAGGCCATTATCTACCAGCAGATTTCCGGGAAGGCTGCGGAATCTATCTACAACAAATTTCTGAAGAAATTGGGCGGCCCTGTAATACCAGAGAATATTGCAAGGCTCAGTGATGATGAATTCCGTTCTTCTGGCATCTCTCCCCAGAAGATGCGGTACCTGCGCGATCTAAGCGGTAAGACCCTCAGCGGAGAACTCGACTTCGGTGGCATTGAGTCCTTGCCCAACAACGAAATAGTACAGAAGCTCACCATTGTGAAGGGGATTGGCACATGGTCTGCCCAGATGTTTCTCATTTTCACACTTAGAAGGCTGAACGTCCTCCCCCTCAATGACTTAGGATTCCGAAATTCGCTGAAGAAGCATTATGGCATTAGGGGTGAACTCACGGACGCGAAGATAACCAGGATTGCCTCGAAGTGGTCACCTTATATATCAGCAGGGGTATGGATATTATGGGAATGTGAGAATACAAAACTGCCTGCATCAACTACCGGAAAAAAGAGTTAGATACTCCCCGAAGAGGCCTTAGTACCGGTTCATATTCCCGGTACTTCTCCAGGGACTCTCCTGAAAAGCTGCACATCTCCGATGTGCGCTGCTCCCCTGAGGAACCTTGTGAGCCTTTCGACCCCAAAGCCCCCACCTGCAGAAGGCACAAATCCCTTCCTTGCTTCTT
>JAJZOK010000117.1 GCA_021811525.1 Thermoplasmata archaeon
GCGCACTTCGCATAGCATCTAACCTTGGGATCGGAATCGGGCTCGTTGCCGGAGGTTTTCTTTCCCAGTTTAACTATGCTTTCATTTTCCTGCTTTCTTTCGGCGGGTATGTAACTGAAGGAATCCTCTATTATTTCCGTATTCCGGAAACCTCACCAACTACAGCAGTATCAGAAGGGGATAACCAGACTAAGCGGAAAATTGTGCTGCCATTCAGAGATACATTTTTCATTGCAATTTCTCTGATTACATCGTTCGGATGGTTTTTCACCGGCATGTTCGAGAGTGCCCTGACTCCGCTGTATATGTCATCGGTGAATCATTTCAGCCCATTTAGCATTACAATCCTCTTTGCCATTAACAGTGCTGTTGTAATCGCTTTCCAGACGCCAATAAACAAGCTCTTGAGGAATATGAGAGATTCCATAAGGATAATTCTCGGGCTCATGTTCTATTCCATAGCCTATCTTATATTCGCAGAGACCTCATTCTACCTTGTGATCGCTATGGCAGCGGTTCTGTTGACTTTCGGAGAAAACATAGCGTCACCCGCATCTACTTCCCTGATCACGAAGATTGCTCCGGAGAAGAACCGTGGAAGTTACCTTGGCTTCAATTCCTCGATTGCTAGCCTGATAAACCCATTCAGGCCACTTGTTGGAACATTTCTCCTTTCAGCTACGGTTGCTGAGCCAAGTCTTTCCTGGATTGTGCTTTCCGTGGTCAGTTTCCTCATAGCATTACTCTTCCTCGTCCTCTTCAGAAAGATATCACAACGAAGAAACAGTGTCAGTCGCAGCCCTCTTTAAACACTGTGCCTAGTGAACAATGCAGAAACTTTCTGCGAAGCATTAAACGCCTGTTCTTGTGAAAAGATTAAAATTGAGGAATTTGAAAGGTTCTTTCCGACAATAAGTGGCAAAAAAATAATGAGGGTTCTGAGTCAAATTTTACTGCCCAGACTTCCGCTTTTTTATGCTTCCTAGGAACTGCGCAATCAGGTATGCGCCCATAATGCTTGTTATATTGTTGGAGTCAAACGGCGGGGATATTTCCATAATGTCCATGGCTCTAGATATCTTCTGTTTCCCGAATTCATAGGCGATCTGTAGATAATCGCTAGATGAAAGCCCTCCAGGGGTCGGAGCCGCGGTTCCTGGTGCATAACAGATATCCAGGCCGTCAATGTCAAAGCTCAGGTATGCTGCCTCTGTGCCATCCAGTACGATTTCTAGCATTTCCCTTATTGCGTCCTTTGTTCCCCTCTCTTTGAATTCCATGGCCGTGATGTACCTGATCTTATTGTCGTCAAGGAACTTCTGGTTTGCAAGGTTGTTCTCCCAACCCCTCATGCCTATTTCAACGAAGTTCTCAAACCTGACAGGGTTCTCTATGTCTGTAAGGAGTTTCCTGAATTGTGTGCCGGAGGAAATCTCTCCGTGGTGGGATTCCCTCACGTCAGGATGGGCATCAACGTTTATGAGTCCAACTTTTCCCTTAGTTTCCTTGCATAGTGCCTTGACAGTGGCATAAGTGTTTCCATGGTCCCCTCCAATTACTGCAAGGGACATGCCACTTTGAAATATTTCAGAGGCAACAATCTCCGCCCTCCTATAGGTTTCCATCACATTGGTATGCAGAACATCAATATCCCCAAAATCCACTATATCAATGCCCCTGGAGATGTCCACATTGATTTGAGGTTCGTAGGATCCAAGGAACTGGAACATTCTCCTGACCTCAGCAGGCGCTCCAGCGCTTCCCTTCCTTGCCGACCAGATAGAAGTGGTGTCGAATGGTATTCCCAGTATGCCCACATCCGGTTTCTCGACTTTCCTGAAGTCCTTTATAATGTTATTAAGCTCTGTCTGGTATTTGTCCGGAGCAAAACTGGAAGGAAGTGATGCTTCCTTGAGGTACTCCATAGCTGTACCACTCAGTCTCATTCCTTTTCTGCTCCTTCCATGGCAGATGCTATTGAATATTGTTTAACCATGCTGCCTGCCTGCTCCGGGTTAAGTGCTGACAATACCCCCAAGGGGAAGAACACTGCTACTGATACTATCAGTACCGTCAGTGACGAGTAATAGAATGGTATTATGGACAAGGCACCTACATCCCCAATATATGTCATTGCAAGCAGGAAAGCGATGTAAAGTATTGCCCAAAGGGAATTCTTTACGTGTCCCCTTACCTTGAAGATGACTGCGAATACTGCAACTGCAATGGCTATGATTCCCACCGAATACGGAACTGATGGCCATCCGCTCCAGAACACTATCAAGCCGCCTGTGGCAAATGCAGCTACAGCTGTAACATTGCCCAGTGGCACCTTCTGTTTTGTCAGGCCCTGTCTCCTTGCGGCAAACATGGAAACCGCAGAGAATGAGTAGGCTATGTAACCTCCCACCAGAGCGTAATCAATTATGCTGAAAATGGAATGAACCGGTGCGGAAACAAAAGCTAGTATTGCACCTACAATTGCAAATACGAGCACGGCGTAGTTCGGTGTTTTATATTTGCTGTCTATGGTTGACAGAACTTTGCTTACATATCCTGATCTGCTAGCAGCAAGCAATACCCGTGAACCTCCACCGAGGTACACAAATCCAGTAAGGAAGGGCATCACAATTCCTATGAAGATTCCAATCCCTATGAGAAAAGGAAGGTTGGAGTTTGTTGCAATTAGGATGAATGGGTTGGAAGAAATGGTACCCAATGATCCCCAGTCTCCAGGGCTGATGCCTAGTTTTACCCAGTTAATCCCTGCTATGAATACATACTCGAACAGAACGTAGAATATTAGTTGCCCAAATACTAGCCAGACAAAGGCATTTCTCAAGACACCTGGAGAAGTTGCTTCTTCTGCATAATCGGCGACTATCCTTGCCGAAGCATATGTAAACATCACAAGTGGCAAGGCTGAAAGGACGCCGGCTGCACCATTAGGGAAAAATCCGCCAAACTGCGTGAAATTGGGAGGGTCGCGTACAGCAACTAGAAGGCCAATACCAAGAATTGCATACAGGATTACTTTTAAGAGCCCGGCCAGGAAATTTGATCTCCCCATGACCCGTGAACCGAAGTAATTCAATGGAATGAAAAGAAGCGTGATCGCTATTCCTAGAATACCACCGGGATATGTGGGGTAACCTGCGGCTGAAATGAAATACGGGAAATAGAGGTTAAGCCCTTCTATTATTGCAAACGCTTCAAAGGGAGCTATGAAGATATACCAGACAACATTGGAAAATGTGTTAATCAGGTTGGCAAAGTGCCCATGGGTATAGAGTGTGTACCTGCTTGGCGCACCGGCCTCAGGAAAAGTGCGTGATAGTTCCAGCTGGCTCAGTGCAAGTGCTGAAAACATCAAAGCGCCAATCAGAAAAGAAATCAGCCCAGCGGGCCCGGCTGAAGCAGTTATGCCTGCCACGTCAAATAGTATAGCAGAACCTAATGCCCCGTTGAGGCCGAGCAGTGCAAGTGTGGGTGCGTTTGCTACCCTGGTCAATCGTTCAAAACCTTTTGTTTCAACCATCGGATTATAACCTTTAAAGTGGATGAACATTCGGCCCATAATTAAATTTTACTCAAAACTTAAGGCAAATGTCATCAAACGTTCAATTAAAATGTAAGAAATGTGAATTTTTTAACTGGAAACACACATAATCTTTCAAAATAGTATTCCTAAATAGGCCATGGGATAACACTAGTAGCTTCGAAATAACTCAGGCCGAAGAGTGCAGGCGATATTTCCCTGAAAGTGCCGTGAACCATGACTTTGCTTCCATCGGAGGGAAGTGTTCCATTCCAGACAACGAATACAGACCCTGATGAATCATTTAGCTTGAAACCGCTGAAATTTCCAACGGAAAACCTGCTTTGTACTGTTCCATAAATATAGGTTGTCTGGTTATTCTTCAGGTCTTTGACCTGTGTGGTTGCTACATAAGGGATCAGTGAATAGGCCACAACGGCTATCAAGACTACCACAACGGCAGCTATTGCAACCTTTGCGCCTTTGCTTAGTGCCATCTTAGTTCAGATGATAAACCTGAATTGGCAAATATTAACCTTATGTAGGGAAGAAGAATATTTTGCCAAAAGGTTTATTCATATCAGGTTTTATCCATATTTTCCAGTGCTTCAAATGCTCTGGTTGCATCAGTCTCAGACACTAGGATTATCATCCTTCCCGGCCCGATTGTTGTAAACTGCCTAATTGCTATGCTATTTATGGAAAGTTCTGTGACAATTGCCGAAAGTACCCCAGGTATTTTTTCAATCTCGATTGACATTTCCACGACTATCTCAGCCAATCCTGCAATTTTCCTGTTTACTTGAGAATCAGAAATGAACGATTCAAATCTTTCGAGATTCTTGGAATCTATGGTGACACTTGCATTGTCCATATTTGTAACCAATCTGAATGTCTCGCCCGCAGCGGAGTTAATTTCACCGGAAAATCTAAGGATAGCTTTCTGCAGTTCATTGCTGTTTTTCATTGAAATCACTGCAATTCTATTTTTCAGAGAGAGTCTCAGTATCGCATTGCCAACTTCTTTACTCTCATGTAGAGCACTCATGACGGGATACCTTCTTATGGCGCTCAGGATAGCATCGAAGGTTGCTGTGCCGTTCGACTTTAATTCTATTTCCCTTGCCAGTGCCCGGGTATTAACAATACCTCTAGACAAGGCATTTCTCACAACACCATCCCGTTCAATTGCAAGCCTTACAAGGTTGGTTGCATTTTGTGTCAAATCTATTCTATTCATGTCTAACTTGAACATAAATGGTGAATTTGTGTCATAATACTTTTGCCCTGTTCCGGATACATCTGTTTGATGGCAACAAAAATTGAATCTGGAAAAATGAAAGCAGTGAGAATGTACTCAAGGGGCGGACCAGAGAACCTGATCTATGAGGAGGTTGATATTCCCTCCATATCAGACGGAGAAGTTCTAATCAAGGTCTATGCAGCATCCATTACACCCACTGAACTAACCTGGAATTCTTCATATAGTGATATCCATGGGAAGGAACGATTCCCCGTAATCCCCAGTTTCGAAATATCTGGAAAAGTCCAATCAGTATCTGATGATGTAAAGAACCTTAAGATAGGGGATGAAGTGTATGGACTCTTGAATTTCTGGCGGGATGGCGGAGCAGCTGAGTATGTGGCAATTGAAGGTGCGAATATTGCATTGAAGCCATTTACAATTGACCATGTTTCAGCGGCATCCTTGCCCCTTTCTGGCCTGACTGCCTGGCAAGCTCTCTTTGACTATGGGAATCTCTCTGAAGGCCAATCCTGCCTC
>JAJZOK010000120.1 GCA_021811525.1 Thermoplasmata archaeon
CTTTTTGGTGACAGGTTTTGAAGTCTGTATACAAGAAACTGGTAACATTCTCTGATGCGGTAAGGCTTGCAAAGGAAACTATCAGGCCGCTGAATGGAACAGAAAAGATACCTATCACGGAGGGGAACGGACGCATACTAGCTGGCAGCGTATTCGCAACAAGGAACAATCCCCCTTTCAACAGGGCTACCATGGACGGGTTTGCAGTAAGAGCATGTGAAGTTGAGTCAGCGACTCAAGCAGAACCAGTTACTCTGATCATTGGAGGTGAATCTTATATAGGCCAGCCAAGAAAGCCTATGGTTGGAAAACTGAACTGCTTCAGGATTTCAACAGGTGCCATAATTCCAGAGGGGTCTGATTCAGTTGTCAGGGTGGAAGACACGGAGACGCTCCCTGATGGGAAAGTAAGAATCCTTGAACCTGTATCAGCGGGAACCAACATAGCAGAAGCCGGGAGTGATATATCCAGTGGAGAGCTTCTTATCCTTGCAGGAAAGCAGATTGATACAAATGACATAGCTGTGCTGGCTTCGCTCGGAATCCCTGAAATAGAGGTTTACAGAAAGCTCATCGTTTCCGTCATATCTACAGGAAATGAACTGATCAGCCACACAGAGCCCTACAGGGAGGGCAGCATCAGCGATGCCAATGGCATAGCCCTGTGCAACGAATTAAACACTTTCAGGTTCATCGAGGCAACTTATGCGGGCATAGCGAAGGATGACTATGAGGAAATAAACGGAAAGATCCTGGAAAACCTAAGCCATTCTGACATAGTGATCCTTTCTGGAGGAAGTTCGGCTGGAGAATCTGATCTTGTTTACCGGATCATTGATGAGATGGATCCCGGAATGGTTTTTCACGGCGTTCTGGTAAAACCCGGACTTCCAACAGTTTTAGGGCAGTCCGGAGATAAAGTTGTCATTGGGCTCCCGGGTTTCCCTGTATCTTCAATGATGATATTCAGATCCATATTCCTTGGCGCAATTCTTGCTGCTGGAAGATTTGAGATGGGGGCTGGACCGGAAGTTGGTGAGCTCGCTGTGGATCTTAAGCTTGAAATGGGAAAGCAGAATCTGATCCCTGTCAGTGTATCCCGAGGAACTCCAGACAGAGTCTATCCTGTTACAGGGTTATCAGGTTCCATTTCCAGATTTATTTCAACCAGTGGATTCATTTCCCTTGAAGGAAATACTAAGTACCTTGAAGCGGGAACGGAGGTTGCTGTAGCAAAGTGGTCAGGGGAATTCGAGGACAGAAGGCCAGCTATTTCCGGAATGATAATGCAGCAGGAACAGAAAATATTGGAAGCATTGCCCTCAATGAAATACAACAGGATATCGCCAAGGAATTCTTTGAAATCCCTGAGCAAAGGAGATTCCCTTGTTAGTGCATTTTATTTTACAAATGGTTTTAACATTGGAGATTTTATAAAATCAGAGACGGGGCATGACAACTTTTTACTCTTTAAAGGAGACACTGTTGAGGTTGGATTTGAATCCGCTAAACCTTTTGAAACACTGGAAGAAAGTTTCACTGCCATTGAAAATGGTGAGATGCTTCGCGGGCCAGCTTTGAGGTTTCTGGAAGATGTTGTAACCAATGACAGCAACCTGGAGGGGCTCATTCAGGTCATCAGGTCCAATCTTGCATCGTATTCAGCAGCTGACTTGTCAGGTTTCGATAAACACAGGAACGACGCAAAAGAAGGGATTGCCATAAGCAGGAAAGGTGATTTTAACCAAAGTTCCAAACACTGGATAAAAGCATTTGAAGTCGTGCCTGCATTCGTTACGTTGCAGAAAGATTTTCTTGACCGATATCCCGGCCTTAAGGGCATGCTCAAGCCTTTATAGGCTTTTTTCGCAGCTAACTGTTGAGCTTCCTTACAATTTCCAGAACTTCGGAAACTTCATCTATGTAATAATCAGCATAGTTTGAGAATCGCCTGTTCCCGTGTCCAATGTAAACCGACACCGATCCGATATCCTTTGCGGGTATCAGGTCTGTTTCTGCGTCACCCACTACCAGGCATTCGCTTGCCTTTACGTCGAGAAGAGATAAGGCCTTGAGATAAGGTTCCGGGTCCGGTTTTCCTACCCCAACATCATCTATTGTTACAACTGGCCTGTATGGAAGTTTAAGGATTTCCATCAGAGCCCTCCTAGATGATGTAACTATGGAAGTTTTCACGTTCAACTCTGATAGTTTGCTGAATGTGTGGTCAACATCACCATAGAGAGACATCTCCTCAAGGTGTGATTTGAAATACCTCTCCTCTTCCATTTCGATCTCAAATGCCCTGTTGGAAAACTTTCCAGCCAGATCCACTCCGGGAAGACCGATGAGAGGAGATATCTGTTCCTCCGGAATGTTCACTCCAAAAATCTCGAAAGCGTGCTTCCACGCTTTTATCCTAAGGGCTTTTGAGTTAAGCAATGTCCCGTCAAGATCAAAAATAATTCCTCTAATCATCAACAATCAGCCTTATGTCTTGCCGCAGGTAAGGCATTCAGGGTTTCTATTAATATGAACCTGTTCCATTGACATGTACCAGGGGTCAATGTGCCAAAGGTCGCCACTTACCTCTTTGCCCATCAGAATCCTCACGGCTAAAGTCCAGGCAAGGCTTGAAGCCATTACCGGTGCAGAAGCAAGAACGCCGGTCTCCTCACAACTCATTGAATACTTTGCATCCCTGTCGATGAAACAGTCAAGGCATGATGTCTTTCCGGGAATGATTGCCTTGACCTGTGATACTGTGCCTATTGAGGAGATGAAAACCCAGGGAATCCTGTTGATCACGCAGTATCTGTTGATGGTCCTCCGGGTATCCATGTTGTCTGTTCCATCTATTACAACCGAAGGTTTGCCAATGATTCCCGATATGTTTTCCTGAGTCAGGAACTCTTGAACCGCATCGATTTCACAGTCCCGGTTAATAGCATGGAGCCTGCCTGAAGCTGCCTCAACCTTTTTCCTGCCCACGTCCCCCTCAGAATATAGAACTTGCCGGTGTATGTTGGAGATATCCACTGTGTCTCCATCTATAATCTGAATCTTTCTTATGCCCGCCCTGACGAATAAATCGACCACAGGAGAACCTGTGGCCCCTAACCCAACCACGGAAACCGATGATTTCCTGAGAATCTCATAGCCTTCCACAGATATCTCCTTCAAGGCCATTTCCCTGGAAAATCTCAGATTGAACATTTATCTCCCGGTTATGCTGAACCCATTTAAACCCATTAAATATATATTTCTACCACATTCATACATATGAAAGCATCTGTGCTGAAAGGAATCAAGGAACCACTAGTTGTTGAAGATGTTGAAATACCGGAAGTTTCAGGGCATGATGTTCTAATAAAGCAGACTCTCACTGGAATCTGCTTTCGCGATATTCTGACTCAGGAAGGCTTCTTTCCACGTGTAGCCCTTCCAATAATCCCCGGACATGAGATTTCAGGGACAATAGAAAAGGTTGGTGATGAGGTCCAGGAATTCAAGCCAGGCGACAGGGTGGCAAGCCTCATATACACTCCGTGTGGCAAATGTGAATTCTGCACTTCAGGCAATGAGAATCTGTGCCCTAACAAGAAAACTTTTGGAGAAACCGTTAACGGTGGATATGCACAGTACATCAGGACATCGGACAGATCCCTCGTTATTGTCCCTCAGGGAGTTGGGGAGGCTGAGGCTTCCATATCCGCATGCGTTACTGGTATGATCTATAACGCACTGAAACGTGTGGGAGATCTCATGGAAGGTGAAAAGGTACTCATATCAGGTGCTGGAGGAGGTGTGGGAACACACGCCATACAGATCGCAAAGGCACTGGGTGCACATGTAATTGCCAAAACATCTTCATCATGGAAGGCGGAGAAGCTTTACAACCTTGGCGCAGATCTTGTTGTTACCTCGGAGAACTTTGACAGGGAGATAAAGGAAAGCACTGGTGATGGGGTGCATCTGGCCTTTGAAAGTGTTGGCCTTCCCACCTTTGATCGCTCCCTCAGGAGTTTGCGTACCGGAGGAAGGATGGTTGTTGTTGGTAATGTCGATCCCACACCTGTACCATTGCCACTTGGCTTAATCATACTGAAGGGAAACAGGATAATGGGAAGCATAAGTTCCACCCGGGAGGACGTGAAAGAAGCTTTGAAGCTTTCTGCAGAGGGAAAAATTTCAGCAATGGTGCACAGGAAAGTCCATCTTGATGACGTAAACGGCGCTTTTTCAGAGATGAAGAGCAAGATGTCCCTTGGAAGGATCATGATTGAACTATGAATTCCAGTATCGGCATCAATTAGAAACAAAAGCCGGAATTTGAGCAATTCCGCAGCATATCTTTTTCGCGCGCTACACATTGCCACGGAATAATTATTCCACAATGTTTAAGTAAAGCAGGAAATTCAGTTTTTACTGGGGATTAACATGCAGGAACTTATTTGTAACATTGAATTCGATTCAGAAGATGACCAATTTGTAGCTAGGCTAAGAACAGAGATGGGTGGCCTTAGAGAATATACCGGAGTGACTTTTGAGGACGTCCTTAATCTTGTCTTGATAGAATTAAGGGAAGAATTTTCGTGAGCCTGCTGCCCATGAAACATTTTATTGGAGTTCATAAAACCGCCATTTGAACGTGAAAAATGAGTGGATACCCAGTGTTGGGGTGAGATAATATCGCTTTCATTCCTTCCTTTCGGAAGGGGATTTCTCGATCAATTTTGTTAAACGGAACTTAACAGCATTGTACCGACTCCGTCAAGATCCCGTTGATGGGGTATGACTTCCCGCCATCTGCTCCCCATCTTTTAACCGGTTCACAGCTTCAACTGGCAGGCATTTTTCCATTAGGAAGGATCGCACAAGCTTGGTGCGGCCCCGTTTTGCCTCATCTGCTGCTTGTACTATATGTTTCCTGCCTTGTAAGCTGGACTGCGGACTTGATTTCCCTCAATAATTTGCCAGAATGCTATGTCATTTGAAAGTTATGATTTCCATAGCCACGTGTGTACAGCTTCTAGGTATAGGTAACTGAGTGGCAGGAACCATATGGAATTATGAGGCATTGAAACCGATGGCCCGGCACACTTCAACTGAAATTTGGCAGTCACATTGTACCAAAAAATTTTATTTTAAATAGATAGTTAACCATTGTTGAGGCGATTATTACTTATTCTGGCCATATTATCAATAATGGCTCTCCCTGCTGCCTCCGCAGAAGATGGGGCACACAGTC
>JAJZOK010000133.1 GCA_021811525.1 Thermoplasmata archaeon
CTAGATTTGGAGATGGCAGGAAGCACTGCTCCGGGGGCAACTCTTGTGGAAGTTTATGGCCCTCAACCCTATCTTAATTACCTCGATGAGGCCTTTGCAGAGATATTAAACCCCAACTACAACGCAACTCTTGACAACGCACTTTCGCATGTTGTGGCAATTTCCAATTCATGGGGTTCCAGTGACATGTACGATTCTGCATGGGCCCAATACGAGCAAGAAGCAGCGGCGAGAGGCATAACGGTATTGGTTTCATCGGGAGACAATGGAAATACCAACAGCATATACCCAAGTTTCCCAGCTACAGTCGGGTACAACAGCTATGGATCCCTTGCGGTAGGAGGGACTCAAACTATACTAAGCGGTACTCAGTCAAGTGATGGATCTGGTACTACTGGGATTTCCTCTCAGTCTGTATGGTATAATACCCCAAGCTCGGGAGATGGTTCACAGGGAGGGGTAAGCTCACTGTACTCAGAACCAAGCTGGCAACTCAATAGTTCCGACGCAAATGGCGTTATTACCGGTTCGAGTTCAATAACAGGAATTTCTTCCGGACGAGGTACGCCTGACATTGCTGCAGTTGGTGCAAACATGCTCGTGTATCTTTCTTCCGTGCCAAATGGTGGAACTGGTTATTACCAACTCTGGGGTACAAGTATAGCTTCTCCACTTGATGCTGGACTGATAGCTTCAATTGATTATTATATGAAATCACCGGAAGGGTTCATTAATCCCTTTATTTACAGCATAGGACAGGATCAATATCAGGGCATATACTCCGGCCCTCCTCCATTCTATTTCATTCATAATGGTTCTAATGGCGCTTTTGCTTCAGCCAATGGGTATAATCTTGTTGATGGTTGGGGCACGATAAATGCATACAATTTTGTGCTTGCACAACAGAATACCGGAGAAGTCACTTTCACAGAAACTGGTCTGCCAACGGGAACAAAATGGTTTGTTAACTTGAGCGATGGCCAATCACTGTCCAGCACTAGCTCTTCTATTTCTGTCCTTCTGCCGGATGGAACATACTCTTACACCACCACGGTTCCTTTGCCAGGATACAGCCATTCAACCGGGAGCTTTTCGGTAAGTGGAACCTCTGAGAGTATTCCTGTCTCGTTTACTTATTCAGCTTACGGGGTGAGCTTCACGGAAACGGGCCTCCCGACAGGATATTGGTATATCAATATGTCAGGGGAATCGGCTAAGGCCAGTTTTGGCAGTCCTATTTCATATAACCTTCCAAATGGAACCTATGAGTATAAAGTTGCTACCGATTACAAGAACTACGAGCCGTCAATAAGTTCCGGATCCATCACAGTGGCTGGCACGAGCATATCAGTACCTCAAATCACCTTTTCTCCAGTAGAATTTGCTATTACATTCGAAGAGTCAGGCCTTCCAACAGGATACCAGTGGGAAATAGGCATAGATGGCAACCAGCATACAAGTTCTACAGGTGCCATAAGTACTAATCTTCAGAATGGAACCTACCAGTTCACTGCAATAAGCCTATCCAACAAATCATATTCCTCACAGGGGGGATCATTTACTGTAGATGGGAGTGCCACGAGCATTCCGGTTGATTTTAAGGAGGCATACCCCATTTATTTCACGGAGACCGGATTACCCACAGGCACGAAATGGAGTGTTAACTTTGATGGGATCACAAATTCCTCTCTTTCGCCGAACGAGATCGGTTTTGCCCTACCGAATGGAACTTATGATTACAGCATATCTATTATCTCAGGATATCATCCTTTAGTTTCCTCTGGTACGGTGAAAGTAGACGGGAATGGTCAAACCTTATCAGTTTCCTTTGTTATTACAACTTATAATGTTCAATTTACTGAATTTGGTCTGCCCTCCGGGAATGCATGGTATGTCAATTTCACATCTGGTCCCAGCACATATGGAAGTACAAAACTGGTTTCTTCAGGAAATTCAGCATCTGTACAGCTTCCAAACGGAACCTATTCATACGGCATTTCTTCAAGCAATAAAGAATATGATGGATATGGATCAAGCTTTACAATTCAAGGTCAAGATGTTTCTCTGCAGGTATACTTCAATCCAGTTACCTATTCGGTAGTGTTTCATGAAAATGGCCTTCCCTCTGGCATGAGCTGGAATCTCACTGTAAATGGCGTCCGACACCAAACTTCCTCGGACACCCAGACAATAAACGAGATCAATGGAACGTACTCATACAAAATAAGCGGACCTGCTGGATATCACCCCATTGCTGCCAGTGGCAAATTCATCGTAAATGGTGCTCCGCAGAGTATCGACATTATTTTTCAGGCATACACCTATAACATCTCTTTCTCAGAGAGTAATCTTCCAAATGCTACAGAATGGTGGGTCAACTTTACCAATGGACAGAGTTTCAATTCAACGACCCACACAATAAATGGCTCGTTTTCAAACGGGACATATCACTTCTATGCTGGAACTTCAAACAAAAGCTGGATAAACTCGAACTCATACTTCGGCTATGGGGAATATGAACTAATTGTCGAAGGGCACTCATATACATACTATCTCTCATTTGTGCTCATGACTTACAACATAACTATTGTTGAGAGCGGATTGAGTCCCGGTGCTCAGTGGTATGGATACATCCCCGATTCATATGGTTTTTACCCGGGATCAAGCAATAGCGCATCTGCTTTCATGCCAAATGGTACTTACGAATTCAACTTCTCCGCATCGCAGTATGGGATCGAGTATGAACCCACAACAATTAACATTACGGTTAATGGTGCAAATGCCATCTATCATGTCGTATTCCACAGGTATTACACCGTTACATTCGAGGAAACCGGCCTTCCTACTGGACAATCTTCCTACTCTTGGGGCGTTAACTTCAGTGGTGTGAGCTATGACATCTTTAGTGGGTTCATAGTGAACGTATCTGTACTTAATGGGAATTACAGAGTGGAACCAATAAACGACAGCATGTACTATGGAGTTCTTGGCAGTCCTTACATCAAGGTGCAAGGTTCTAACTTAACTGTCACTGTGAAGTATGAACCATATGCTTTCATCACTTTGTATGTGTACCCGCAGAATGCCACTGTGCTTATTGACGGAGTGCAAAAGACTACTTTGAGTGGTTACCTAAATGTATCAGTAATTCCCGGAAACCACAGAATCGTTGTCCAAGAAGAGGGATATGTTACATATTACAAAAACACAACTATTGAGGGAGGCAGAGGCATTACACTTCAGGTGGACTTAAATTCCAAAGCCGGTGTTAAAGTATCAAATGAAACCATTCTTGCTCTTATAGGCACTGCCTTAACAGTGCCCGCTATCTTGGTTGCGTACTATTTCATCAAGAAACGGAAGTAGGGGGTTGGGAGGAGGCAAATTTTTGGAGATGAACCTTGATTCATTGCTTAGACTTCCATCATCACAAAAGTTTTTTCGGGAAGAACTCTTTTTATTGACCTCTGAAAAGTGACTAAATTTAATGGAGCATACTTTTTTTACTGTTCGTTCCGTGAATTATTGACTTGTTGTTCTGCACGAACGACATCCGTAGTGTATCCTCAGGAAAAATCCTCTTGGAGTTATGCAACAATCCTGCAAGATGCCCATAAAGGCACTTCGCATCCCTATATCCATTCTCAAAAAAGGATTTATTAAGAATGTCTCATTCGGTTTTGGGGGCGGGCATGTTTGCCATTAGGCTTTCACTCCAAAGCTTTTGGCTTTCACTCCTCCCGCCCCTGCGTTCTTTGTTTTATAATTTTCTGTCTTTTTAATACTGTTGTACTAATTTTAAAGAAAAAATTAGGAGGTTGATTTTATTGGAATTGGCATTAGATCTGATTTCAGGTAAAGAGGGTGTCCTGGTTGTCCATCTTTAGTCTGGACAAGACATTTGGCACATGGAATCAACCTGAGAACTTCTTTCCCTCTGTTAAGATGTGCACCATGGGATCCCCAAGCTGCAATGGTTAATTCCGCCTTTTGGTAGATATCCAATATCGCCTGATCATTGTCTGGACCTATTGGGTCTTCTGTAGAATATAAAAGGGAAGGATCCGTGCTCTTTAGCGCAAATATGTTTCCCACTTCAAGAGTTCCGTAGCCCCATCGCTTTGCAAAATCTATGCATCTCCTGACTGTGGCGTCGAGGATCTGACTATCTGCTTGAGATGGATTCAACATTATGAAAGCGAGAACTGGTTTATCCGCATCCCACATCCTCCACAGCCTGTAGCGGTACTTCCTGTCAGGGCTGAAGATGGCTCCTGCCCTGTTATCGAATTGCTGGAGGTCAATCATCTCAGTGAACACCAGTCCAGAGCAAAAGTCCACGGACATCTATGGCAATGAGAATGAGGTTGATTCCAAGTATTGGGTACAATTTAAGGATAATCCCGTAAACTACCCAGATCAGCGACCCTATTATTGCAGCTACCCAACCAAGGTAGCTGGAATTTCCGAGAATCAGTAGTGAAATGGCGGTAAAGGCCATTCCAGTGTATCCAATTATGTCAGTTTTTTTGAAATTCACTTCTTCAACTCCATTCAGTTTTCCGGCTGGGGTTCATGTGTCGTCATGTCCCCGTAAACACTGTTGCAATAAGGAGACATGTAGTTTCCTTTTCTGCTTGCCCATCCGCCAGGGAAGTCACAAGACATGGATGTGAGATTGCTGAAAATCTCTTTCCCGCAATTCCTGCATTTCGTCATTTCAGGTCCTCTGTGTCCTCTACGCTGGGAAGCCTTTCTTTCAGGCGTTGCATAAGATGTCCTGAGCCTGCCATGTCATCAATCATATGAATTAACGCCTTTGTGGGGTTTTTCACCGTATAGCAAGATTCCTATGTCCAGATAGAGCAGCATGTGTTCCCTGCAGATTGCTCCTTTCTCTCCAAAAGTATGCCATTCATTGGTACAGCCCGAGACTCCGCAAGTTTGCTTTCTGGAAGAATCATTCTCGACTTTGGAAAAATCATTGAGATTTGACAGCTGCTTACGTATCTCCGATTTGAGGTCCTCTACTTTCTGCCTGACTGGCATAAGGTATGGATCAGCCTCACCTTTCCAGTTCCTTGTTCTGCGCAATGGGTTGAAAACGCTCCCTGGAACTGTTGTTTTCCAGAATCCGTTCGACCAGGAAAGCATTCTGTTTAGCCACCTGTCGAGGTACCTATGTTTTGATGGTTCCATCAGAACTCGTCCAGCA